>CAJOFU010000047.1:0-11553 GCA_905233935.1 Paludibacteraceae bacterium | reverse complement strand
GAGGTCTCGTCGCCAAGTGCTCCCGGAAGCAATCGGACGATGGCATCGGTCATGATGGCGGCAGGCATCTCTCCGCCGGTAAGAACGAAGTCGCCAATCGTATATTCCTTTGTGATGAGGTGGTCGCGCACGCGCTGATCAACGCCCTTGTAATGACCGCAGAGGATGATGAGGTTATGCTTGAGGGAGAGCTGGTTGGCTACCTGCTGGTTGAACCGCTCGCCGTCGGGGGCAGTGAAGATGATCTCGTCATATTGGCGCTCGGAGGTGAGCTTGGTGATGATGCGGTCGATCGGTTCGATCTGGAGCACCATACCTGCGCCAAAGCCGAAAGCATAGTCATCGACCTTGCGATGCTTGTCGAGGGTGTAGTCACGCAAGTTGTGGACGTAGATCTCGCAGAGACCTTTGTCTTTCGCCCGCTGAACAATGGAGTGGTTCAAGGGTGACTCGAGCAATTCCGGACAACAAGTGATGATATCTATTCTCATATTGACGATTGAACGAATTGGTTACATCGACCAATATTGGTCGATACATTATTAGGGGACAGGATCATAGCCCGAACCGCCCCAAGGATGACAACGGAGGATGCGTTTGATGCCAAGCCAACCGCCTTTGAAGATGCCGTACTTCATCACCGCCTCAACCATATACTGACTGCATGTCGGGGTGTAGCGGCACGAAGGCGGCGTGAAAGGCGAAATGCAGGTGCGGTAGAAATACACCGGGAGAAGGAATATGTGACGGAGGACATTACGCATTGTATTTGATCGACCAATATTGGTCGATGCATTATGAGGTGGTTATTTTGGCGATGAGTTTGACCATGGCACGCTCTATCTGGGGGAAGTCGGGGAGTTGCTTATCCATATTGTAGATGGCGATATGGAAGGCGCTACCATGGGATTCGAGTTGCTTTAGGGGTTCGCAGTGAAGGCGGTAGGCTTCGCGCATAAGCCGACGGAGACGGTTACGGTCCACAGCGTGCTTATGCAGGGATTTAGGTGCCCAAACCATGACTTGTGTTCTCCCTTCGGCAGGCAACACATGCGCACGCAAAGGCCAGACGATGACGCGCTTGCCTTGGGAGCGAGTGGCGGCGATGCGAAGATCGCCGCAGAGGCGCATGGATTTACTAAAGGTGCTTCGCACGTTAAACAGTTAAATAGTTAAAATGGTTTTGCTTTGCAGCAAAACGTTAAATTATGCCTCGCTTAGATACTGCTCGATGGCGGAGAGGACGGAGGGACAGCCGGGAGCAGGGGCGGTGCGGGTGACGGAATAGCCGGCATCGGTGAGCGCCTGTGCAGCCAGTGCGCCGAAGCAGATGAACGCCTTGTCGCCCTGCTCGAAGTGCGGGAAGTTCTCCAGGAACGCGTGTACTCCCGAAGCTGTAAAGAACGCTATGACATCATAGTCAAAGGGTTTGTCCTTCGGCCACGAGTAGGTCTTCTGGCGGAACATGACCGCCGGAGTAACGATGACCTTGCGCGAAGCGAACATATTGATCAGATCGTCGGTGTAGTTTTCGCCAACAACCATCATATACTTCTCTTGCGGGCGACGGTTCATCGCAGGGATAATATCATCGAACGAGTTGTGCTCGCCAAAGAAGATTCGGCGCTTGCGGAACTCGATATATTTCTGCAGATAGTTGCCTACTGCCTCGCTGATGCAGTAGTAGTGCATGGTTTCGGGAACTGCGATATGCAGATCTTGCGCCATGCGGAAAAAGTGATCGGCACTGATCTTGGAGTTAAGAATAACAGCCGTGTAATCCAAGATGTTGAGATGTTGCAGACGGAACTCTTTTGCCGAGAGTCCTTCCAATTGCACCAAGGGTTGGAAATCCACGCGCACATCGTGGTGGTGCTCCAACAAGTCGTAAGGGTTATGTTCGCCGGCAGGCCGAACCTGCGTGATAAGAATCTTTTTAGCCATTATAGATGGGAGTGTTCTTATACAAATTGTTGCAAATAAAGTTGTTTACCTGCCTCGAAGAGCAACATAGTCGGCAACAGTTCGACCGTGAGCAGGTAGATGATTACGCCAAACAAGTCCGAGACGGATGTGCAAAGCAGTCGTGACCACTGCACACCAAGGAAAACAAGATAGCCGGCAGTCGCTACGCCGAGCAGACTGAGCCAGAGCTTATCAGGGGAAGTGTAGGCAGCCAAGAGGATGACTACGAACAGCACAAACGAGAGCAATGAGCGTAAAGAGAAGTAACGCATATACACCATAGCTATCCGTTTGCCGAAGCGGAAGGTATATTGCACAATAGCCGCGACGATGATCCGCACCACGTCAATTGCCAAAGAGATGAGAATAAGCCATCCAAGGAGTTCCATCCCGTCCATCGGCGAATCCACCACAAGCACATATACGCCAATCGCCGGCAGAATGGAGTTGAAGAGCCACTGCGCAACCTGTGAACCCAAACTGGGTACTTGCTCGGCTATATTGACAGCAAACGAAGCGAAGCTGTTGCTGATCAATCCGTGCAGATACTGGGGCTGGAGCATACAACTGACCCACACCAATCCCACCATAGCCAAGCAGAGCCATGGCAACCATGTTGCAGAAAGGGCGGAAGATATGTATAGGCCTGAAGGCATCGGGTTAGTGGGTTAGCGGGTTAGTGGGTTAGTGGGTTAGCGGGTTAGCGGGTGCGGGCTTGGGAACGCATGTGTTCGCCCCAAGCGGAAGCGGAACAGATGGCGGGGAGAACTTCGTCGGGAGTATTGACAACGGTGAACATCGCGTTGCGATGAACGGGTTGCATAAAGTGCTCGGCAACCATCTTATCGAGGGCTGCAATGATCGGGTCGAAGTAGCCATCGACATTGACGATGACAACGGGGTTTCCATGCAAGCCGAGTTGCTTCCATGTGAGGCACTCGAACAGTTCCTCCATCGTACCTACTCCACCCGGCAGCGCGACCATGGCATCGACCATTCGGACGATGGTTGATTTGCGCTCGTGCATCGTTTCGGTGACGATGGTTTCTGTGCTTCGCGGGTTGTTCCAGCCCTGCTCGACCATGAATCGCGGAATGACACCAATCACCTTGCCGCCGACGCTAAGCGCGCCGTCAGCAAGGTGACGCATCAGCCCTATACCTCCGTCACCATAGACGAGTTCGATATTTGCCTCGGCTATGATTTGCCCCAAACGGTACGCCGCATCGTTGTACGACTGCGGCACGCCGTCGGAAGCGGAGCAATATACGGCTATTCGCTGAATATTAGCGTACGAACTTTTCACCGTTGCGGATAACTACACCCTTGTAGTCGTCGCTAACCTCGATACCAAGTACGTTATAGGTCTTGCCGTTGTTCTTGATTGTAACGTTATCAACAGCAGTTGACATGTTTTGCTTTACACTAATAGTAACAGGCAGACCAAACGCATTCAACTCAATTACACCCTCACGCGCCTCATCAGACTCCTCGACAGTGATAACGAGTTTGTTGGTATAATTGTGGGTATAGTAATCTTCACCTTGGTATGTTTCTTTTTCGTAGCTTGTCTCAATGGTTACATCAATCCACTCATCAGCTTCCCATTCGATATCATCCTCCCAAACATTAGATGCGATAGTGAATTCTTTCTCCGTCTCACCATCAGCAAAAGCAACCTCCTCGGGAGCATTAAACACAGGGAAGTATGCTACCGCATTCAGCATAATATTGTTACCCCAAACTGAAGAGGTATAATGCTTTCCCTCCGAAAAGTCAGTCCAAGGGAAGTAGGTTCTACAATAGGTTCCATTTGCATAGTAATCAGAGAAAAAGCCAAAATTAGCTGTTCCATCGTTATATTCATCCAAGAGAACAACAAAGTCTCCCTCGACTACAATAGGAGCCGGAGCCGAGCCGCCGGTTACAGGATCTTCCTCAATGAAATCCCACTCAATCAGACCATAACTATATGTGGTTCCATTATAAACAACCGGAGTAAAGTTGTCAGCATTAGCAATGACTGATGCGATAGGGTTCTCCCAATCAACTTCTAAATATCCTTCCTCATTGATGCCACTCGGGAAGACCGTCAAACGAACGTGATCGTCCTCACCCGGGAACATAGCAGCGGGGCTACCTCCATTCGTAAAAATAGCGGCAGTCATGTGATCAATATTCATCACACTTGGATTCTCAAACCAAACAATGATAGAGTCCATAGTAGTTGAACCTTGCCAGGGATTTTTTAAATTTGTACCATAGGCATAGTTTCCATACGAACCCGCGCCGACCTGATAGCAATCCGAACCATACTCACTTTCACGTGTATCTTCGGTGTATCTTGCACATTGCGTGATCGGAGTGTATTCAGCCGGAGCTACATTGATTGCAGTAAAGAAGCCGTCAACTCCTTCCCAATATTGTTCAACATATGTTTTAGCAACTTGCCACGGGAATACATACGTGGAGCGAATGTCCTCAATCTTCAACAAGGGAAGTTCGTTATACCCAAATTCAAGGGGCACTTCAACGTACTTAACACCTCTTCCTATTTTTTCGTCACCAAGAGTCCAGTCTGCACTATAAAGGCTATCGTTAACGAATATGATTGACTCATAATACGGCGAAACAAGTCCTTGCTGATAGAAATCATAAGAGAATCCGTCAGAGGGTTTTCCAACACGATACGTTGTCTCGTAGCTGCGATAAGGAACTTGGAGAGTGTCAACCCCTGCTTTTACCTGCTTTTGTATTGCATTAGCGTCAAACTGGGCTTCTACTTTTTGAAAGTTGACCGGTTTTGTGCTCTTGATAGCTCTCGCAAACGGAGCTGCAAACGCTGCAGTGCTAACTGCCAACGCACAAATAATAACTGTAAATTTTTTCATACTTTAAATTTGTTTAGTTGATAAATAATATATTATCAAAGACTTCCGATGATATTGTACCATATATCGGATTCTGTTTGATTCTTTAATTGTATGCCGAAACTCGGGTTGATTACCTCTTGCGTTTCAGGCAAGAATGTGCCACTTAATGTATTCAACAGCACCTCAATAGTCGGGAATGCATTCAGAACCTTTTGGGCATTGTCATCCGCCGGCTCGGAATAGGTCACCTTTATCCTATCCCCTTCTTGAGCAATATCAAACACATAGTTAACATCCGTTGTCGCTTTGCCGGAATTGCCGTAATAACTGAATGTAAGCACGATCTGAGCCCCGTACAATTTGAATTTCAACGAATTCACCTTTGCATTCTTTTTGTTCTTGGTATAAGCGGCTTTCAGTGCAGCATCAATGGATTCTATGACATTCTTAATCGTGTCAGAAGTTTCTTCCAGATCGACGCCCCATTTACCGCTCACCATTTCCAAATATTCAGGAATGTAGGCTGCCGGAGCCAAAGCATCAAGGGTCGAGCCCTCACCCACCAATTTGCCATCCCGCAACTCGTATTGTACGTCTTTGAGGTCAAGCAAAGGATGTGTCATCTGAATACCATTCATGCGGGTAGCAAACGGATAAAAATCTGCATCCTCATAAACAGGCAGTTGACCTAATTCAGCGATTAAGAACATGCCGGTACTTCCACCGAACAACAAATATTCATGTTCCTCAATATGCAGGTGCAAGATATTGCCATTAGCAAACAACTTGGACTGCATCGTCTCGATCTGTGCAAAATAATCCTCAAGAGACAAGTCTTTTTGCATCGGATAGAGATAGCAATAACAAGCCATATTCGGACCATAATTGTATCCACCGTGCTTCTTGCCTTTCAGTTTGACAAAGTTTGCATCAGCATCAAGGATAAGGAACTCATAATCGCCTAACAGGCCATCGCCGTCAGAACGAGGATCAGCCCACGCATGCAATACGTCGTTGTACGTATCGAACGTCAAAATGGGTCCGTTGTCATTCTTTACAGCCCATGTACTGACTGAATCGGTAAGCATCTTGTTGTTCGTGGTGGTTGCGTTCTTGGCTGTAGCAATCACCTGACCGTTGGGCTCAAAATGAACAACGATATTATATCCCGCTGATTCGACATTGGCAAAATAGAGCATCTCCCATCCGCACTCAGGTGATGTCAGCACATCGTTGGCATTATCCAGTGCAGCTTGTGCACGTTCGGCAGCAGACTTGTCAAACAAGCTCTCTTCATCGCGGCTGCAAGCCCCTAACAGGCATACAAGCGCTAACCCTAAGAATAGATATTTTGTTTTCATAATAACTCCTTTTTATCACTCTATTTATTCAAAAATCCAAGGCTCATGATCATATCCCAATCCATATTCTGCTGACGTTTCTGAACCTCTGCGCGCAGGGCATCGAGGTCGAGATTCCACTTCTCCCTAAGCCATGTACGACATATCTCGATCTTCTGCTGAATAATCTTATCGCCATTCTTTCCACCCTGAGCGCCAACAGAGAACATCCGTTCAAGATCGGCATCGGTCTTAACGATATAGTTGGCAATAATCTCCACAAAGTCCTCACGCGCCTGGCTGCTTCCATACGCAGAGGCAAAGCCCATTTCCCACGCCTCTTTTTCAGACGTATATTGCCATCCGTCGGGGTTATAGTTCGCCGAACTCAGGATCTCAAACTCCTTGGGGTAGGTCTTTTTCTGGTGGAGGATATGCGAGAACTCGTGGTGCATGGTCTTGAAGATATACTCATTGAGTTGCTCGATATTATTGGTCTCCATGAGGTTTATCTTCATCAGGGTGATCTTGATACCACCTTCCGCTTGCCCCAGTTTCTCTGTACCCTGCGAGGCATTGATCATTGCCGAGCCTATCAACTGAATGATACGCGGGCCGTTCTCTTTGAGGAAGTCGACAGGTGCAACCGAATCATATACATCGTACCACAGATACAATGCTACGTGTGCAATCGTATCCGCCATACCCATTCTGACTGGGACTACGTTGTAGTTGGGGTCAGTGGCATTATCATCCAGACGATAGCGGAACTCTACGTTGTAGGGGTCAGTAAAATGCGCAGAGAGCCAATCATCAAAGTCACGCGTAAAGGATGTTGAATCCGCAACGGGATCAATGAAGATTGTGGGACCGAAGTTCGGGTCTTTCTCGCACGAAGCCATGCCGAGCAATAGTGCTCCGATACATACTAATAGATATATTCTTTTCATATACTTTGCTATTTATTCGTTATCGTAAGACTCACGCGTAATCTGTGCGCCGAGGGTTTTGGCTTCGAGTCCGCTTGTCATACGCGGTTCACCATCGGTAACAGCCATTCCGCCAGCACCGTTGCCGTCCACGTGGTCACCCAAGATGACGCGCGGATTAGCTGACATACCTGCACTGATTACTTCTTTCGGCAATTGAATAGCCCAACGGTCATCGTTCCAAGCCATTTTACGTACAGGATCAGTACCCTGATAGTGTTCAAACTCTATACCGTAGCGTTTGAGATCGTGCCAGCGCAGACCGGTATGAATGCTCTCCAAGCGACGGAAATGCAGAACACAGCGCAGAACAGCAACCTGGTCTGCCGAGAGTGTCCAGCTTGAGCAAATCAGCGAATTGTTTAATTCAGGAGCCCAGTTACTGTTCACGCCATCCGCATAGAACCTCCGGATCTTGGGCAAGGTGAGATTAACCGAGCCGTCGGGAAGTGTATCCATAAGGCTTTGAACATTATATCCGCGAGCCCACAGAGCCAAGTCATGAACAGCACCATCCAGATCATTCAATTGCGCCTTGGCTTCAGCACGACAGAGCAGCGTCTCGTTGGTCGTAAACGCACGTGTCACGCCATGGATGTATCCGTAACCGTTCACTTTGTCGGTATATTCAAACAGATAGTAGAAGTACGCAAGCAGCGAACCGTACTCTTGCCCGGCTGACCATACAGAGAAACCGGGGAAACGACCGTTCCAACATGGACCGGAACCCGATGTCGTGTAGTCACGTGCGTCGCGGTTGAACTGATAACGTCCATACGTTGAGAATACCGTATAACTTGCCTGCGACATCGTTGTATAGATGAGCAAGTTAGCGGGAGAGTGAGCATCGATCCATGCATTCATCTCCGACTGGATGTCCGTACACTCAACTTTGGCATAATACGCATTAAACAACATGTTGAGCGTGGTCAAATCATTCGTTGAGAGCACGTAGTCGGCGCACTGAATCAACTTGTCCCACTGACGGGTATAGAGGTAGAAGCGTGCAGCAAAAGCACGTGCCGCCTTGATATTGAAATGGTAACGAGGAACAGTATAATACTCATCACTGATCAAGGGCAGTGCATCCTCTATATCCTTTTGGATCTGCATGTATGTGTCATACACTGTTCCGCGGTAATAGACGGGCTTAACCCTTGTTTCAGGCTCCGTCATATAGTGGATACCCGAATCCTGTTTACTCTGTATCTCATCTTTCCATGTATGGCAGAACACGGTAGCCAGAAGGAAATGGTGATAAGCGCGGCTTATCAGGGCTTCGCCCTTCTCTGCATCCATATTGATACCCTTCTCTTCCAGCTGTGCTATTGCCAGGAGTGCCTGGTTGCATGCCGCAATAGCCTGATAGCAGCCGTTCCAGATATAATACGGGGAGTCTTGCTGGTTGCTGCTGACAACGGGCTGCCATGCAAAGATCTCATCGTACATTTTGTCAAGGGGCAGCAATGCGTTGCAGTGACCGTAGGCATCCGGCGAGTTGTTGTCGATGATATTATCGGAACTGAACTCACAAACCACACCGGCATTGGCATTCGTGTATGCAGAAACAAGCAACAGACGTACTTTCTCTTTCGTATCAATCGTAGCACGCATATCAGGGTTCTTGTCGAGGAAGTTACACCCCGTCATCAAACCCATTACCAGTGTTAGGGCTGCGATATATACTATACTTATATTCTTTTTCATATCTGCTTCGAATTTATTGGTTAGAATCCTAATTTAACAGTCAGTGTGAACTGGCGTGGAACAGGTGAAGCCACACCACCGGTGTTGTAATACTCGGGATCCTGACCGTTCAACTTCTTGTCTGCATAAGCCAGCCAGAGGTTCGTAGCCGTAACTTTCACGCCAAAGCTTGATACAGCCTTCTGGTTCTCAAACACTTTAGCCGGCAGGTCGTAACTAAGCGACAACTCCTTGAGGCGGATAAAGTCACCCTTGGCTACACGCTGCGTCGAGTAGTTGTATGCGGAGTATGCCCAATACAGGTTATGGATCTCCTGATACTGACGCTTGGTAGCGATAGTAGGAATAGTGGTACGCATCTCGTCACCGGGTACAACCCAACGGTTTTTCATTTCTTTCATGCTCGCCGTCAAGTCGCTGTACTGGCTGCTATATACGTAGCAGAGCGGATCCAGACGGAGTACATTGCCGAAGCTATAGGTAAAGAAGATGTTCAGTTTCAAGCCTTTCCACGAGAAGGTATTACCAAACGAACCCGTGATGGTCGGTTCAACAGTGCCCTCGTACTTGAGGTAATCCGGCACAGTCTCACCCGGTGCAAGTTGGTCCTCAGAAGGCCAAAATGCCTGAAAGTCCAACTCTTCGTAGTTATTCGGACCAATGATATGTGTATGTTCCTTGTCGCCGTAGAACATCGGCAGGCCTTCCTCGGTCAATCCGGCAAACGGAATAGAGAACATCGCACCCACAGGATATCCCTGCTTACGACTCATCACAGAGCCGGATACCAATTCATATACTTGCGGACGTGAATCCAATTTGGTGATTCTGTTATCCGCCCACGAGAAGATCCAGTCAGTGGTCCAAGTGAAGTTTTTCTTTTTGATGTTCACTGTTGAGAAGGTGAACTCGCAACCGGTGGACTCCATCGTAGCATCGTTGGCATATTTCGTTACCTGACCACCGACACCCATGGTCTGTACCAAACCGATCAGGTCGTAGTTGTTACGCTTGTACCAGTCGAACTCAAGATTGATGCGGTTGTCCACGAATCCGAGGGCTACACCGATGTTCAACTCGTGCTTCTTTTCGTAGGTAAGTTCGGAGTTCTCCAAGTCATAGAGTTCGATACCCGTCTCCGAAGCATTAGTGTTCGGGCGGTACGGGCTGTAACTTGAGAACACTGCCAGTGAGTTCGTCACCCACGACGGACCACGGTCGGCTGTCAGTGAGTAGCTCGCCTTGAGGCTGGCGTAGGTCCACCACTTGTCGAAAGTCTCATTCCACCAGCGCTCCTCGTGTGCGTTCCATGCACCGGATACGTTCCACGTCGGCAACCAGCGGGCTTGGCGGCTCTTGCCTAACTTGTTCGTACCCTCATAACGCACCGTACCGTTGATGGTATAACGTGCCTTGTAGGAGTACGTAGCCATTGCAAAGAACGCCAAGTTGCGGTAGTAAGCATACTCTTTGCTGAAATATTGGGTATTTTCCTCCTGGCTCTGCTTGAACACGCGGTAATCCGTAAATGGCACACCGCCGTTCTCATACTGGTATCCCCATCCGCGGAACCATGTATATTGACGATCCGTAGAGTTCAACTCACCGCCGCCGAAGAGGCTGATGATATGATCACCGTTCTTACCCAGATCGCGGTTGTAACTAACCGTTGCACGGAAGTCGGCTGACAACAGGCTGTATTCCGACAGGTTGTATATACCACCCTTCGGGAGAACCGTCTCCGGCAGAGCTTGGTTGTTGTCAGGATCGGTGTAGAGGAAACTGTTATTCTCGCGAACCGTGTTGTCCTCGGGATCTATACCAGCACGGTAAGCACGTGCCTGGTTGGATTGATCCGTGATATTATGCTCCTGACGGCTCATCTGATAGCGGATAGCACCCAGTGCATTGAACTCCAATCCGCGTATAGGTTTGTAGTTCAACTCACCTTGGAACTTCAAGTCCGTAACCTTGACATCTATATAGTTACGCTCCAACTCATCCTTGATATTGAAATCGCAGTAGTTACGGCGGTAATATGCATCTGGATCCATAGCACGCGAGGTATTCGTAGCGTAGGAGAACGGGTTGATATCGAACTCACGGCTGACAGCACCCGAGATAGGGTCAGTCTGTGCAGAGATTGTTCCCGGAGCTTTCTGCTTACGGTAGCTGCCCATGAAGTTGATACCGGCTGTCAGTTTCTGCTTGCTGTTACCGGGCAGAAGATCGAAGTTGGCGTTCACTGTACCTGTAAAACGCGAGATCTCACTGGACTTGTACCAACCCGGATCTTGCATGGCGGATAGTGAAGCGTACAAACGTGCACGATCCGTACCGGCAGAGTACGAAAGCGAGTGGTTGTGCATCACGGTCTGGTTGAACAGTTCCTTGAACCAGTTCGTGTTACGGAACTCAGCCTGACGCAGATAGGCGTTTCGTGCAGCCGGAGTATTCTCCAAGCCCACACCGCCGGATTCAGCCTGATCGATAAGTGCGTACATCAAGCCATATACACCACTGTTCTTTGCTCCGCTAAGGGCACTGTACTCCAGCCAACCTTTGCGCTCCAACTCCTGGTAGATACCCATCTGCTCTTGCGAGTTACAGATGTTATAATCGTTGTAAGACGGAATCATACGATAGGTGATCTCGCTGGTGTACTGCAAGCGGGATTTG
>CAJOFU010000046.1:11773-22899 GCA_905233935.1 Paludibacteraceae bacterium | reverse complement strand
CCTCGCCGTAGTAGTTGCCGGCGGAGTTGGCTACCAGATCCACACCGTCTTGTGCGGTCATTCGCTTGGGCATAACCTCGGGGTCGAACATCACGGGCAGTATCCCCTCGGGAATCTGCACTCCGTCTTTCCGGCAAGCGGTCATGAACCACTCCTCGGTGAACTCCGGCAAGAACTTGTCCTCGCTGTAGTGATGGTGAATGCCGTTGCTGAACCACACGCGCTTCATGTAACGCTCAAACTCATCGAACTTCTTGACCCGTTCGGATTTGGGCTTCTGGCTTTCGATTTTGTACAACTCCTCGCACGTACGACGGATACGCAGGTTATACCGTCCGTTCTGGTCGAACAGGATATCGCGTCCCCACAATGCCGCCTCGCTCAGGCAGTACAGCAGCGACTTCTGTTGCAGACTCAGACTGTCAAACTCCGGCACGTCATAGCGGAGGATCTCAAGGTCATAGAATTTATCCACGTTGTATTGGAAAGTTTGTTTGTTTTGTTTTTGGCACGCGCACAGCATTGCTACCGCTGCCAGGGTGATAAGCAGGTTTCGTTTCATAATGTAAAAAAACTTGGGCGGGATTGCACCCGCCCTTGATAATTAAATACGCTCCAGAACAGTGCGAACGAGCTCTTTGATGCGGGGTTTGTAGTCGGTGTTAGCCGCCTCGATTTTGCGTTGAGCAATCACGCAGCAAACAGTCATAGCACGGTGACCCATATGCAGAGCCAGACCGGCGATACACGAACCTTCCATTTCGTAGTTCGTAATGCGCTGTCCCTCATAGCGGAACGCGGTAATCTTCTCGTTGATGTCAGGCACAGCCAGATCGACACGCAGCACGCGGCCTTGCGGACCATAGAAGCCGTTGGCGGCAATCGTGCAACCGCGCATCATATCGTCCTTGGCAATACGGTCAACCAGTTCGGGGTTGGCGGCAACAACGTACGGCACAGCGGCTTTCTTAGGGTAACCGATAAAGTCTACCAAAGCTTTCTCAAAGCCTACGTCGGCAATCTTGTCGCGGTCGTGATAGAACGCCAGCACGCCGTCAAAACCGATAGACTTCTGGCTAACGAGGAACGTGCCCAGAGGTATATCCTCTTGCATGCCGCCGCACGTACCGATACGAACGATGTCAAGCACACGTTTCTCGGCTTTCTCAGTGCGCGTAGCAAAGTCGATGTTTGCCAGAGCGTCAATCTCGTTCATCACGATGTCGCAGTTGTCCGTACCGATACCCGTGGAGATACACGAGATACGTTTGCCTTGGAACTTACCGGTGATCGTGTGGAACTCGCGGCTCTGAACGTCGCACTCAATACTGCCCTCGTCAAAGAACGAGGCTACCATATTTACTCGATCCTGATCGCCCACAAGGATCACCTTGTCAGCGAGGAACTCGGGTTTGAGATGCAGATGGAACGCTGAACCATCCGCATTGATAATTAGTTGACTTGCAGGGAATGTTTTCATGATGTATTGTGATTTTATTATTTGTTATTGCTGTTTTGTATCAGCCATGCATGGCTGATTATGGTCTCACTTATGCCTCTCCGCTACCAAACGACAGCGGAAACGTCGATCCCGGTATCGGTTGCTGACGGTTGCTCAGATTGATCTGCCCATATTGTTTCTCATATTTCGCCACATTGTCTTGCAGCGCAAGCAGCAGACGCTTGGCGTTCTCCGGCGTCATTATGATGCGGCTTTGCACATTTGCTTGTTGAATACCCGGCATCACCGACGCAAAGTCCATAATGAACTCGTTCTGTGAGTGCGCAATGATAGCAAGGTTCGAATACGTGCCGGCAGCTTTATCCGGCGAAATGCTGATATTCATTTTTTTCTCTTCCATAATTGTATCTTTTTTAATATGTTTTACCATCTTTTTTGTTTCGGTCGCAGCGGCTCGATAAGCATCATCACGAGTGTGAGCAATGGCAACCAGATCTCCCAAACGGGTATAAGCAGCACTGTCTTTGTCGTGCCCCAACGGCTTGCGGCGATGCTGAGCAGCACACATTGCCAGATCCAGCGCACCAGCATCGCACCCAACGCAATCAGCATCGGCAACAAACTGATTACTGACCACTGACCACTGACCGCTCCTTGCTGACACCCCAACACTACCAGCACTATCGCTGCCGCATATAGCAGCCCTCTTGTTAGGGGCTCCAGTGCCAATCTGAACTTCGTGGATGTCTTGTACTTCGGCGCGACACTCAGGTGACGGCGTTTCTGGTGCAGCCAGTCGCCGAGCGAGGTCTTTGGTACACTCCACGTCAGGCTCTCACGGGTGCAGACTACTGCGGTATTATCTTTCGTTGCCTCGCGGTTGACGAACAGGTCGTCGTCACCGGCTTTGTTATCCAACAGTCCCACAAACCCGCCGTGCTCAAAGAACAGTCGTTTGCTGTAAGCGAGGTTGCGTCCCACGCCCATATACGGGTGCCCGCAAACCGCCAGCCCGAGGTACTGCAAGCCATTAAGCAAGGTATCAAACTGTATCATCCTGTTCAGTAGCGTCGGCTTGACAAAGTACGCTCCAAATCCCAAAACAATATCTTTCGTCTCTCGGCTGTTTGGCTCTCGGCACTGTTCCGCCGAGCTCTCTTGGCTCCCAAAACCCGCCATCATCTCGCTGATCCAGTGTTTTGACTCTGGTCGGCAGTCGGCATCGGTCAGAAGCAGGTAGTCGTATTGCGCGGCTTTTGCACCCAGCGTAATCGCCAGTTTCTTTGTCGAGGTCACTTTCGCTCCCACCGGCACGAACGTCAGTTTCAGGTTCTTGTAGCGTTTCTGCCAGTATTCCAGGTAGGTGCGTGTGTCATCCACACTTCCGTCGTTGACGATGATCACCTCATATTCGGGATAGTCTTGCGTCAGCAACGCTTGCATGTAGTCGCGCAGGTTCGCCAGTTCGTTCTTTGCGCATACAATCACGCTCACCCCCGGCTCTCGGCTGTTTAGCTCTCGGCGCTGTTCCGCCGAGTTCTCTTTGCTATCAGCTCTTGTCTTCGTCCGCCGCACAGCCGCCAGTATATACCTCATCCAGAAGTACAACTGGTACAACCACATCACAGCAAACACGCCGAGTGTCACTTGTTCTATCAACGTCCACTCACTCACTTCACAATTTTCACCTTGTACGTGTGTGTACTGCTGCCGTCTTCGGCTTTGACGGTGATCACCCACGGCGCACCGTTGATCGCACCTGCCGTCACGCTCATCTCCGTGTTGTCCAGCTTGCGTCCCTTGAACTGCGCCGTCTTACCCTTCATGTTCGTCAGCTGTCCTATTCCGCGCAACCCCTCAATCTTAATTTCTGAATTCTGACTTCTGACTTCTGACTTCTGAATACTGAATTCTGACAACTTACACGTCTGCACTTTCTCGCTATTCGGGTCAAACCCTTTCCACTCCTCGCCGTTGATTAGCAGTTTGTCGATTTTCGACGAATAGATCAGCTCCACGTCATCCACATAGATATCGTTGCCGTCATATAGCCCGTCGTTCGCACGAAAAGCAGGGTAGTTACCCGACGAGAAAATCACGTTGCACATTGCCGGCTTGGCATCGCTGCAATAGAAGATCGGCACTTTCACCAGCGTCCATTGCTCGTATTTAGCCCGCGCACGCAGCCAGCCTTCCGCTACTTGTTGCGCTTTCTGCTGCACGCCGTATTCGTTGCCGTCGGTCATCAAGCGTATATCGCTCTCCTCGTTCACACGCTCGGTAACTGTCGGTTTGCCGGCTTTGTTCTTGTACTGATTGCTCTTCGACGAACCCAGCCACGAATAGTAGAGCACATGAAAGTCCTCTTTATCGGTATCGTTTCCCGTGCGTTTGATCCACACAGCAATGGTATCCGGACGGTGCGTCCACGCTATGCCTCCCGTCGTTCCGGCGGTTGCGCTGCTTACGGTCAGACCTTTCAGGTACTGCCACGGCGTACCCAGCGACAGATACCCCGGTCCCACAGCCGTGATGCCCAATGCACCCACTAAAGTGTTTCGCACATAACCGCACTTACCTGTTCTGCCCGGCTTCTGCTTTGCAAACACGAACTTCAGTCCAATCTGCGACACGTTCGATCCGTGCCAGTCGTGCAGCTGAGGCTCGTCTTTGAACATCTCCGACCAGTTCTCAAAGTGCGGATCAGGCAACTGGTACTGTTGCGCCTGTATAGCCACAGCCGCACACAGCAATGCTATCGTTACTATCCTTTTGCTCATTGGCGAATTCGTTTGCTAAGGATGTTTTTCTTGTCTTTGAATATAGCCTCACCGATGAGCGCTGCCACTTTCTGCGCACCTGCCTCTGTCAGCAGATTGCCTTCGCGGGCTGCCTTCTCTGCAAACACTGCCGATGCCGGCTGTACAGGCACAAACGCTTCAGCACTCGCCTCCACACCGGTCTCTTTCAGCCAGTCGAACATCAACTGCTCTACGTCAACCAGCGAAACAAAATCGCGCTTGCACAAACGGCGCACTACCTCCGGATATACGCCCTGACGATGCACCTGCACGCTGTCTGCTGTAAAGTAACGCACGCAAGCCGGAGTCATCCACACGATCTTCACGCCTTTCTTTTTGGCTGCGTGTGAAATAGCCAACAACTGATCCAGATACACGTCAGCCATTGTCTTATCCTCCGCCTCGGCTTCCACCGGACGCTTGCAAATCATGGCTACGTCGCCTTTCTTTGCTGGTTCAAGCAATGCTGCGGGATCATTTGGCAGTAACGTGGCAGACGCGTGCACCTCTACCGTCACCAGCTCATCAAACAGCGGCTGCAACAATGTCGCATAACCCACTGAACCGGCAGATTCATCGCTTACCATCATCGGGTCATCGCCAAGCACTACAACACGCAGAGGCTTGTTTCCGCCAGCCAGCATCACTACGCTCATCACGAGCATCGCAACAACAAAATACAGTTTTCTCATATCTTTGATTTTTTATATTTCTCATGCACTGAATTTGTGTGCCCACACTATTGATTTTTATGTGTGCACACTAAATCGACCACAAAGTTACAAAAAAAATTGCATATATGCAAATTTTTATGCAATTATTTCAACAATTTTTCATTTTTCCCTGTATATATTTGCATTATTCAATTATTTTTCGTATCTTTGCAGTCGAAAATCAAAAGTCATTACCATAACAGGTGTTTTTAGGAGGAAACTTTTATGAGCGAGAATGTAATTATTCATTACGACACCCCTTCCGCACGAGAGGCAGCTATCAGGGGTATGCTTAATGCCAAGCAAGAGTGGCTCGCGTATGTCAAACAACGTGAACAAGAACTTGGTATAAAATGAGACTCTCGGCTGAAAATATCAACCAATCATCACCATATTGGGTGATTTCGTACTGCAGAAATAGATTTTGAGGGATACATCGTGTATTCAGATATGATTATTCGAAATGATCATCCTATTTACCAACGCTTGCTCAAAGTTTTTGATGACTTCACAAAACAAGCACCCCAAAGGTATTATGTACCTTCTAAATAATAACATCCCCGCTTGCGGGTAATAATGCAAGCCACTGCCCTCAACAGTGTATAAAATGGGGAAATTTGACATAAAAGACGTTTATTGACGTTGTTTGCGACTCGATGGAATCTTCGCAAAATTCATTAACCTGTCGCTACAATAACAATGAATGTCCCGTGGGTATGTAAATATCTACTCCACGCCTGTACAAAGGGCGAGGTGGGTTGTACATATCAGGCGTGGACTTCGGTTGTTTTTCTACAGGTTATAGGGATTGCGAAGCCCTCATCGAGCGTGAAAGACAGACGGATTTCACGCTTTTATTGTGCGCTCAATTTTGAGAAGCAAAATTCAAACTATACATAAACATAAAATTGAATAATAATGAAAAAAAATCTATCTTTGTTCCTCGCTTTAACAATAAGCGCAGGGGTCATCAAAGCTGCTCAACTATGGCCGGTTATCTTGGATGATGTGACCTACAGTAATGTAGAGCAGTATGTTGTTAACGATTTTCGTGAAAATGACGAAAATCAGTTCATGTATATATGGGACGATACTTATGAAAGAAGCATCGGCACCGGTGAAAATTTTTTCTGCACAGGTGAAGATTACTTATCTCTTTATACGACAGATCTTGGATGGTCAGGGTTAGGATTCTGCTTGACTGATGATGGTAATGGCTGGCAAGCAGCCGAAACGCTTCGAGCAGCTATAGTAAATAATCCAGATAATTATTTTCTCCACTTAGCCATCAAATCTACTGACAATTATAGCCATTGTTTCTACATTTTAGGTAACGATTTATATACTAAGTTCGTTCTTGGCTCGAGCTCCATTTATGATGGTTCGATTTATGGTAATTATGAGCGTGATGGAGAATGGCACGATTTTTACATACCTATGTCTCGTTTTGCATCAACCCTTGCAAACATGACATGTACTCCTGGAGTGAATGTATTTGGCGCTTTGACAGAAGGCGTGCAAGGGGCTCAACTCAACCTCGATGCTGTCTATTTTTGCGACATGGAAATGATAGCCATTATCCCCTCGCCGAATAAAGTTCAGATCGGAGATTACTATTATAATATTCAAGATAATAAGAATACTGCCAACCTTGTATCATGCGTTCCTAATCTTATAGGAGACATTTCTATTCCCGCAAAGGTGCAATACGAAGGTAAGGAATATGATGTAACAGGTATTTTTGGATACGCATTTGTTAACCGCAGCAATATCACGACTATTACTTTGCCTAATAGCATAACTTACATAGGTTCTGAAGCCTTTAATGGTTGCAGTAGTTTGAGAGCTATTTATGTTCCTTGTGGCGAATTGGAGCGATTCCAACAATTGAGTCCTGATTCTCGTATAATGAATGTTCCTTTACGTTATAAGATTGAAGCAGAACATGGCTATATTACAAGTGATAAATCCTTCTATTCAATTTGTGATGAACATCAGCTTGCAACATTCTGGGTTACACCTTATTACGGTTATCACTTTACGCAATGGTCTGACGGTAACACAGATAATCCTCGTACCGTGGAATTAGTACAAGATGCAACATTTACCGCAGAGTTTGCTGTTGACAGAAGCGGTGCTTGCGGTGATAATAATGCACTGATTTGGGTTTTCGATCCGATAACCAAAGCCTTGACCATTCGTGGCGAAGGCGCACTAAATAGAAATTATACGTTTGGCTTAGAAGCTCCGGAAAGCGTGCAAAAAATAGTGATTGAAAGTGGTGTGTCTTCTGTAGGCAATGGCGCATTCAAGGATAAGATCACACTTAACGAGATTGTTATCTCTCACGGCGTGAATACTATCCAAACCGAAGCGTTTTCCGGATGTACGGAACTGACCACAATAACCTTGGGCGCAAACTTACTAAGCATTGGTGAGCATGCCTTTGACGGATGCAAACGAATCGAGGAAATAACAGTATATGCAGAGCGTGTGATTGACATTACAGAAACAACATTTGCAAATATTGGCAAGAAAGAATATGTCTATGTTAATGTTCCGGAAGGTAGTCTGCGAAAATATCAGCGCGACGATTACTGGTCGGAGTTTGACCTGCGCGTAATCGGCGCAACAACGACCACTGTTGCTGATGACGATGTTAACGTTGAACCGACAACCAACACAGCCGATGTAACATGGCCGGCAGTGGAGAATGCCTCTATCTATGAGTTAACCATCAAAGACAAGAACGGCAACGTAATCTGTACTCTGATCTTTAATGCTCAAGGTCAGTTGACGAGCATCGCGTTCGCTGCACCTGGTCGTGGACAACATGCAGCGCAGGTGGCTGGATTCACATTCACGGTAACAGGTCTTGATAGCGGCAGTAGTTATGATTTCACAATGGAAGCTAAAAACTCACAGGGCGAAGTTATCGACACCAAGGAAGGCTCCTTCACAACTAGTAGCATTGATACTGCCGTAGATAATGCAAGCGTTGACACGAACCCCATTAAGGTTATCCGCAACGGTCAACTCTTTATTCTCCGCGGGGATAAGACCTACAGCGTGCAGGGGCAAGAGGTGAAGTAAGAAATCATATCATCAACAGTTATCTGAAAAAACAGATATCGTATCCCAACATAGCGAGCGGCTCATTGAGTCGCTCGGTGTGTGGTTTGAATGATGCATCTCGCCAATGCCACATTTTCTCTCTATGTCCATTTCAGGGCAATTGTATTGCCCGCTTGTCACTCCAGCATTAGCCCTTCCTCGCTCCCGCATCCCTGCAATATAAGGCTGTTATCGGATCCTCACCACAAGATATCCACAACATAACCATAAGATAACCACAAGATAAAGCCCCTGTTTTTGCAATTTCAAACATATTATATATAATACGTAGTATTATATAGTTTTTGTTCAAAAATCGTCAAAAAACAGGGGCTTTATCCTATTAGTCATCAGAACCGCATAGCCAGGCCGATGCCATTCTCGGAAGTCTGGAGGCGGAAATCCAGAGTTGCTGTTGGCTTGGGAGCGCACTGCTCGTTATACACCTCGTAGGAGTTGTTTTTCTTAACCGAGCCGACTATCAGACACGGAATAGAACCTATCGACAGACCTGTACCCACGCTGACAAATATCGCACCTGGAATGCACAATCCGTCACCCAACTGTTTGTTCCCCTGTTCGTAACCGACGCCTACACCCACTCCGCACAGCACAATACCAGCCGTCAGAATAGGCAAACCGCTCGCCAGTAACCGCCAACCTGTCTTGCGCAGTTTGGCACCTTTCATAAACGCCTCGTAAGCCGGCTGGCAGTTCTCCTGAACAAATGCCAGATACTCAGCCTCCGTGAACTTGCGGTCGCCAAGATAATAGATGTCGTCGTCCATCGTGAACAGCGGCACTTGGGGCAAAGTTTCCTCTACAACCGCGGGGTCCTCAACAGCCGCAGCAGGCTGATTGTCATTGGCTTGGGACAAAGTTTGATTCTGGCTTTGGGCTTGCGATGGAGCATTAAAAACCTTCACGCTGCCGTTCTCGAACACAACGGTGTTGATCTCGTCGGCACGAAGAATGAAGGTCGCACCATCCTGGTTATTGAACTCCTTGTACTTAACTTCGGCGCTTGACACCTCAAGAACCTTCGCTTCCAGACGCTGACCGTCGCGCGTAATGATAAGATCCTGAGCAAACGCTCCAACTGCCACGCAGGCAGCAAACAGTAAAGAAACAATCTTTTTCATATTCGTATAATTTGTAAACTGTACGGGTTAATTCCGACTGCAAAGTTACGAAAAAGTTTTGATATTTGCAAATTTTATGCAGATAATGCAATTTATAATTAAAATTTTGCAGAATTATTTGCATTATTCAAAAATTTTTTGTACCTTTGTGGGCTTTTTGTGTGCGTGCGCTCTGTACGTGCACTCAAAAGTGTGGAAAAATAACGATGCATAACACACGCAAACATATCGCTCGAAGCATATCGCTGGCAGTCGTCATGGCAGCGTTGTCGCTGTTGTTTGTGGGCTGCGGCGAGTACCAGAAACTGCTCAAGTCGAAAGACCCTGAAGCCAAGTACCAGGCTGCGCTCATCTACTTCAACAACGGTCAATATACCCGTGCACAGACGCTGCTCGAGGATGTAGCCGTCTATTACAAGGGCACTGAGCGAAGCGAAGATGTGGTATGTTACCTCGCGCGCTGCTACATGGGCAACAAGGATTATTCCACTGCCGCTGAGTACTACGAAGCCTACGTGCGCAACTACCCGAAAGGCAAGTACTGCGTCGAAGCGCGTTACCAGATCGGTCACTGCTACTACATGGATGCACCAGACGCACGGCTCGATCAGGAGATTACCCACAAAGCCATCAAGTGGCTCACGGAGTTCGTCGAACTGTATCCCGACAGCCCGTACGCACAGGATGCCTACAAGCAGATTGACGAGATGTACGACAAACTTGCCGAGAAAGAGTATCGTAGCGCAATCCTCTATTACAACCTCGGCACGTATCTGGGCAACAACTATCTCTCGGCAGAGATCGTGGCAAAGAACGCCATCAAGAAGTATCCGGGTAACAAATATACCGAGGAGTTGAGCTGGATCATCCTGCAAGCCAAGCGACAGCAGATGGTCAACTCGTTCGAAGAAAAGAAAGCTGACCGTGCACGCTCAACCGAGGATGAGTACTACAACTTCATCACCGACTTCCCCAACAGCAAGCACCGCAAGGATGCCGACAAGATAAAGAAGGAAATCAACAAGATCCTGAACAAATAAAATTGTAAATTGTAAATAATTAAATCGTAAATAGTTATATGATTACAACAACATTCAACTTGGATTACAAGAAGAGCAAAGCTCCCAAGACGACCATCACGCGCGACATGAACGAGCTTACCAGCAAGGTCGGCAACGTCTATGAGGCTGTAGCCATCATCAGCAAACGCGCCAACCAGATCAGCTCGACGCTCAAGAAAGAACTGGACAGCAAGCTTCAGGACTTTAGCGTTGACCGCGGTGACATCGAGGAGACTTTCGAAAACCGCGAGCAGATCGAGATCTCGCGTTCGTACGAGGTGCTGCCTAAGCCGACTCTGATCGCCACTCAGGAGCTCATCGACAACCAGATCGTCTGCAACAACGGCAATCGTGACGATATGTTGCGTTAATGGATCTGACAGGCAGACATATTGTAATTGGTATAGGTTCGGGAATTGCGGCATACAAGATTCCCGAACTTATTCGTCTGCTCCGTAAGCGCGGTGCGGAAGTGAAGGTCACAACCACCCGTCACGCCTTGGAGTTTGTGACCGACTTGACCTTGCAAACCCTCTCCGGCAACAAGGTTTATAGCGATGTCTTTGCCGCCATCAACGACCATTCGACCGAACATATCTCCCTGCCTGTCTGGGCAGACGCGATGATCGTTGCCCCTGCCACGCACGATGTGATATGCAAGTACGCTGCCGGCATAGCCGACGACGCACTCACTACCACGCTTGCCGCGATGCGCAAGCCCGTGGTCATCGCTCCGGCAATGAACGATCAGATGTACGCCGCCGAAGCCTTGCAAGAAGCCTTAGCCACCCTCGCTGCACGGGAGAACATCGACGTGCTTGACTGCGCCGACG
>CAJOFU010000046.1:0-11761 GCA_905233935.1 Paludibacteraceae bacterium | reverse complement strand
CGGCACGAACGGTCGCGGACGGATGCAAGAACCCGAAGCACTGCTTGAGGCAATCGAAGCCTCGCTCACGCCCAAAACCTGGCCGGGAAAGAAAGTGATTGTCACAGCCGGAGGAACCCGCGAAGCCATCGATCCTGTGCGTTTCATCAGCAACCACTCTTCCGGCAAGATGGGTATAGCCCTCGCGCAAACCTTGCTGCACCAAGGCGCAGACGTAACGCTCATCATGGGCGCTACAACTGAGCAGTGGACTCCCGTCCTCTATCACTCTGCGATGCAGGGTATAGGTCATCTTACGCGCATTGATGTCGTTTCGGCGCAACAGATGTACGAGGCAACCACCGCCGCCTGGCAGACTGCCGACGCGGCGATCCTCGCAGCAGCCGTAGCCGACATGACACCCGCCACGGTGGCTGACCACAAAATGAAAAAAGGGCAGGATCTGACCGACAGCATTGCCCTCGTAGAGACCAAGGACATAGCTCGCGCCTTGGGCGAAAGCAAACGCCCGGATCAAACTCTTGTAGGCTTTGCTCTTGAAACGGACAACGAGCAGCAGAACGCCCTCAAGAAACTGCAGTCCAAGCATCTTGACTTCATCGTCATGAACTCTCTGCGCGAAGCCGGAGCAGGCTTCGGCACGGACACCAACAGTGTGACGGTGTTTAAGAAGTCAGAAGTCAGAAATCAGATATCAGAAGTCAGAGATCAGATATCAGAGGTCAGATTGCCGCTCGCCTCCAAGCAGCAGATTGCCGAGCAGATTCTGGAAGTAATACGCTGAGAGTCCGCATTACCCGGCTAACTTGCATAGGAGTGCAGCCCGCCAAGCAGATACGTCACTCCGAAATACGTGAACAGAACAAACATGAACGCCACGATGGCAGCCACGTGGTAAACGGTTTGGGCTGTTTCTTTTTGCATCTTCCCCGCAAGCCACGGCCAATGAAGCAATGCAGCATAGACGAGCATGGTGATGAGTGCCCATGTCTCCTTCGGGTCCCATCCCCAATATCTCCCCCATGACATATTCGCCCAGACAGCACCGATAAAGATACCTGCCGTGAGGCAGAACAATGCCGGATACAGCAGCAGTTGCGACAAGCACATAAGTCGTTCACGACGGCGAGGCAAGCACAGACCGAGCAATCCGTTGATCATCATCACCGCAAACAATGTGTAGGCGAGCATAATCACCGAAACGTGTATTCCCAACAGCGGCGTCTGCAGCACCGGTTGCAATGGCGGTTTGGGCGTCACCACCATCGTCATGACGATGGCAAGAACAACGATCAAGACCGCTAACGCCGATAGCAGTGCTACCGCGTTACTGCGCGACCACTGCATTGTAAGGCGATGAAAGAGTGCGCGGAAACGTGTGCGCCGTTGGAAAAAGAACGCTATCATCGCCACCAGCAACATCGCGTAGCCGGTGTAGGTAATGGCAATGCCCCACGGGTCGTAGTTATACGTCAGCACGACACCTGCCTGATCGCTGTCGTAGTCCGATTGACAGAAACGGTAGCCATGATATCTGAGCGGCTTGTTCATCCGTACTATGCCTTCGTCAACACTCAGGGCACTGTGCTGCGGGGCTACGCTTCTGTCTAACATCCTCAGTTCGGAGATAAAATCCACAGGGTTACCTTTTTCGTCACTGACGATCCGAAAATCCCACAGAAACAGGCTGATCTGCGAATCAGGCACACGCTCTGCCTTATCTGCGCGTACATGTATTTCGCCTTGCCTGCCGAAGAAATGCGTCACACAAGCCCCCACGACGATGGTCGCGAGGGCTATGTGCAACAATAAGGTTACAGGTTTATATCGCATTGATGAAAGCAACGATAGCATCTCTGTCTTCTTTGTTTAGTTTGTAGAACAGCTGTGTCGGGTAGTAAGCATCACTCTGTTGGCTGTAGCCGTGCCACATAATGGCTTCGATAACGTTACGCGCACGGGTGTCATGCAAGCGCGCCTCATAGGCATCCCCGGTGGCTTTCTTGTGCAGGCCGCGTCCCCAGAGCGGTGTCGTACGGCACCAACCGGTGCGGATGTCATTCTCCATGCACAGTTTGTGTTGAACCATGTCTGTATAAGGCCAGATCTTCTGGTTCGGGTAACGAGGCATAGAAGCGGTAACTGGGAAATGGTTCGGATCACGCACCTCATCCGCGCCTGTAGTCCATGTCGGACGATGGCAATAGTCGCAGCCTATCTGTGTGAACAATTCCTTTCCCTTCAACACTTTCTCGTCGTTGACGTTACGTGCAGCCGGTACAGCCAGACCGCGGTGCCAAACCATGACTTGTGTGAACTCGTCGTCGGTCATCTCGGCAGGCAACTGCTTGCTCGTCAGGTAGTTGTAGATCTCTTCCTGGGTGCCGAATGCCTCCTGTACTTCCGGATCTTTGGATGCGTACTCGGCATAGATCGTGCCATTCAGATCCAAGTAATGATACTTGCGGTCGCTGCGAGTGACATTCGTAATGTTCCAGATGGCGTTTGCGCCGGCTGCGTCCATGATAGGGCCACGGGTGAGGGCATACGTGAAGCGCTTCGGTCCCCACTGCGGATCGTTCTTGTAGTAGCCGCTCGTCTGGAAGCCGCCGTCCCAGAATGCAGGGTTCAGACCGTTCTTGAGTTTGCCGTCCGCTGCCTCTTTGGCGTACTGATCAATGATGTCTTGGTCTGGAATAGCATCAAGCAGTCCAGAGCCATACACACCGATTGTGTTTTCCAGTTTGACTTCGTAGCCTTGCGTCTCCAACAAGCCGTCCGGATCACGGTAGCCTTGATTATACACATACACAGCCGTATTCGGCATCGTTACTTCTGGATAACGCAACTCGTACTTCTCGCCATCGGCAAACTGGTTGCCGTGCTCGTCAGTTGCGTTTTTCCACGTAACGGTAATCTGATTCGGGTCGAGTGGAGCTTTGAATGGTGCGGCACCGAACAGTTGTGGCATACCTGCGAGCCATGGCACATACGCCTGTGTGGCAGGATTGATAACTACAAGCAAAGTGCCGTTGCCTTGGTCTTTGGCGTTGTACGTACCTTCAGGCACGCTTGTTCCATGTGAGTAATTCGGGTGGCAATGCTGACATGACGAGCGCACATACACAGGTCCCAGACCGTGCTGACGACCGGTTGCGTTGGTCACAAAGTCTTTCTCTGCGATATTGTCGCCTTGGGCGAACATAGCACCAAGACCGGCATCTTCTGTAGCAGGCGACGGTTGACGGAAGGTCATCGAACTCAGGTTCTCCGTCGTGCCTAACTTACCGCCGGTGTAGTACCACTCGGGCTTATCATCACCCTGCGGCTGTTCACTGCCACCGGTCTTGCAGCCGGTCAACGCCACTGCTGCAAGTGCAATCATCATCAATTCTTTCTTCATACTATTACTTGCTTAATAATGGTAATACATCATCGTCAAGTACCTGCTCCAGTGCCGACACTTTCTCGATGGCAGCTTTCACTTGCGGATTGCCTTTCGCTGTGTTCTCGAAATCGTCGATAGCCTCAATGGCGGCAATAGCCTCCTCAATGGCTTTGTGCACCTTAGCATCGAGTTCAGGATTTTGACGATTCACATAGTTCGACACCGAGTGATCACCCGCTAACGCGCCGCAGTAGGAGTGCTGAATCGAGCGGATATTGTCCGCAAAATCTTCGGTGGAAGTGCAGCTGTACGGCGACTCTATATAATCGCGCTCGTCGGGCGTGCTGCTGATGTAGGGGTTACCCATCTTCAGGTCAGCCACCTCGCCTGCTATATCCACGCAACCGG
The DNA here is from genome assembly GCA_905233935.1 of Paludibacteraceae bacterium. Lineage (GTDB taxonomy): Bacteria > Bacteroidota > Bacteroidia > Bacteroidales > Paludibacteraceae > Colicola. Next base: position 7,965 of record CAJOFU010000046.1, on the reverse strand, counting down.
CTACAATCTCTTCCGCTACTTCCTGATAGGTCAGATAGACTGAACCAGCTTTGCCTGCATTGATCATCTGCCAGCCGTACTTGTCCTCGTAGGTATCGACTTCGCCGTCCTCGAGAATCTTCATTTTGGCAGCACTCACTTCGCCTGCCCAGCAGTACTCAAGCAAGATAGCCTGTTGCGTCAGGTCTTCAACGATACCGAGCAGATACACCGCTTCGGCGTGCGTGAGGTTTGTTGCGTGCGGTTTGCCCGTACCTACGGCACGACCGTCTTTCTCAATGCTCTCAAACAGCAGGTACTCTGCAGCGTGGAATCCCTTTAAGGCGTAGCCGAGTTTATCGCCTACATAAGCGCCGCCCTCTTCCTCAATCTGCTTCATCTGCTCCTCGTTGTGCAACAACGCGTTCATCGCATTGAAGTCCAACGGCCAACTGTCGATGTGCGGATCAATGTTATGTGCTGCCGCAGGACCGTACAAGAACGCCTCGCTCTGCTCCCAATGCTTACGCATCAGACGCCACGACGCATCGGCATCCTTCATCAGTTGGGTGTAATCCTCACTCTTCTCAACCTTGTCGAGGATTTGTTTGGTTTGATCGAGTAACACTAGTGCGGCATCAGCCATTGCACTATAGGTGGCTACTACCGTGTTCTGCACGTACGGCGTCACAGCCTGTTGCAACGCCGCTTCCTTGTCGGAGGTAACATCTGTGCCTCCGCTCTTGCAACTGACCAGGGTTCCTAAAATCCCTAAGAATACAAGGGTAAATAGTGATACATTCTTTTTCATAATTCGTTATTGTTTTTATAATTGATAAAATCCAGCATATACTATCCCGACGGCAATCTGCGGCTCGTCGTTATACAACTTCCCGCGCGTTCCATCTGCGCGCGTACCCGGTTTCAATATTCCGTACGAGAACTCCGCCTTCACGGCTACCTGCGGAATCGGGAAATAATTGATGCCTGCCGCTATGCGATGCCTGCCGCACCACGCGTACATGTCCGTCGGCTTGCCGTCGTAGCGGAACATCGAATCGTAATAATCGTACCGTCCGAACACATAGAACTGTTGCTGCTTGGCAACCAGAGCCCGATTGAGGCTAAAGAAGTCATAGCCAGCCTCAATCCCAGCAGCCAGTGCATCGCTCGCTACCCATTGCTTGCTTGACACGGATCCTTTGCGCATAGATATATTGTACTGCGTGATTGCAGCTGCGTCGCTCAGATGACCGTAGGTGAAGTCACCGCGTACAATCACGCCGTGGTCTTTGTACGCGAAGTCGAACGCGCCGATCGTGACCGTACCTTTCACATCCTTGTACGCACTCTCGTCCAGTTCGGCATTGGTCTTGCTCAGCGTGTTCCTGAACGAATTGCCACAATAGCCGCTCAGGCTCAGACGTAATCCCTTGACACCCGTATAATCCACGCGTGCCGCTCCGGCAAACACGTTCGCAAGCTTGAACTCATACGGACTGCCTGTACCGGGCTTGATCCAGTTCTTACGATTGAAGCGGTCGCTATCCAGACCGGGCAGGAACATCGCCTGATAGTGCCATCCTCCGGGCGTCGAGCCCATGAACGTCAATGCCACTTCATGCCATGTGCTCGGCATGATGGTGAACTCGCCCTCGTTCCGGTAAACGCCAAAATACTCCGTTGACTCATGATGTGCGTTCAGTCCGCCTACAGGTATAACCTGCATGCCGGCACGCAGTATTGCGTATCGGTTGAACATCTTCTGCACCCAGAACTGCTCCAGTGCAACCTCGCCGCCACGTTCTATCTCACTCTCATACTCGCCGCCTTCCTCCTCTTCGATCTCCACAGCCGATTCCGTGCCGCCATGCTCAAACTCAATCTCCGAGCCTACACTCCAGCCTTTGCCAAAGTCATAGCCGAGATAGATAACCACATGTGGCAAATCGAACTCGCCGTAATGATCGTTGGCATATTTCTCGGGATTCTTGCCGTAGCGCAGATAATTATTGCTGTAGAAGCAATGCTTTGCAGTGATTTCTCCGTACCCGCCGATGGTAAACTTGCCTCGTCTTTTGGTCTTCATGGAATCCTTGCGTTGCGTAGCGCCTGTCATGGCATCAACACTAACCGATTTTGGGGATACACTGTCTTTGCGCTCCAACCGCTCAACCCGCTGTATCAGTGCCTGCAGGTCGGCAGCACTCACCTTTATCGAGTCTTCCGCACGTGTAGCTAACGCGCATATAATCAGCAACAATATAGCAAGTATATGTTTTTTCATATGATTATTATCCTTCCGCTTTTCGTTATTCGGTATTCATCTTATTTATATTGCAAAGTTACGATTTTTTTTCGGTTTTTGCAATCCCCTAATGCTGGGATTTTTGAGAGAATGACAAGCATTACTACGGTTTATCCGCTATCCCCAATTATTGGTAACGCAAACGTGCTATAGCCTTTTTTCGCCTTGTTACACATGAAACACATATCCCCATTTGTAGGGATTTTACATCTGTGCCTTGCAAATGTGCAAAAAAATCACTAACTTTGCACCCGCAAATCTATAAAATAATGTACAAAGCCAGTGACAAAATATGCGATCTCATGTCGCACGAGGAGGACGCCATACAGATCATCAGCCGTTTCGGGTTGGAGATGGGAGTCGGCGAACAGACTATCGAACAAGTGTGTGATTCACACGGCGTACACACGCCTACGTTCCTCGCTGTCGTTAATTACAAGGTATTTAAGTTACGCGCACTGCCTGCTGACATCGACATCCCCACGCTGCAACGATACCTGCATAATGCCCACACGTATTTTCTGGATTTCCGTCTGCCACGCCTGCGACGCTTACTCATCGAAGCAATCATCCCCGCCGACCCGACAACGAAGATTCCCGGGCTGATCTTACGCTGCTATGACGAGTTTGTTGACGAGATACGCACGCATATACAACATGAGAATGAAGGCCGTTATGACGAACACGAGCACGACGACCAACGAATAACGGACAAGCTGTCCGAGATAAAGAACCTGATTATCAAATACTATCCGACAACCCCGACCTCTACAGAGGGGACGGTCACCTACACACTTATCAGTGTGATGAGTGACATATGGCATACCGAGCACGACTTTTCCGATCATTGTGCCATTGAGGACGACATCCTGCGTCCGGCATTGATACGGAAAAAAGACCGCTACATCCAAAAACAAAAGACAGCTGCGTTCAAAGACGCGCAAGAAGAACTGAGTGCCCGCGAACGGGACGTGTTGGTACAGATAGTCAAAGGATTAAGTTATAAGGAGATTGCCAACGTCCTACACATCTCCACGCACACGGTTATCTCTCACCGCAAGCACATCACCAGCAAGCTGAACATCCATTCTTCCGCCGGACTGACGATCTATGCCATCGTCAACCATCTCGTGGATATCGGCAGCCTGGAGTGAATACACGTATGTAAGTATTGATTAAAATAGACAAAAATAGTCGGGAACGTTCCCGACTATTTATTTTTTAATCTTACCGATTAGCTTAATCCTTCCCGATCAGGCGGCCGAGCAGACCGCGTTTTTTTTCTGCGGGCTCATCGGCTTCTGCAACTTCCGGTGCTTCGGCTGCATCCTCAGCCTTAGCCTCAGCCTCAGCGGACTTGTCTGCCTCTTCAGGAGCCCACTCGCGGCGTGACTCAATCTCGCCGACTTGTCCCTTAACATAAGCAATCACGTCTTCCAGACCTTCGCAGAAGTGTGCGAAATCCTCTTTGTACAAGAAGAGTTTGTGCTTCTCGAATTGCGGGGCTTCCTCACCCATCACTCGTTTCTTACTCTCCGTGATACACAGGTAGTGATCGCCTGTACGGTCTTTTTTGACGTCGAGGTAATAAATACGCTTACCTGCTTTCACCGAACGGGAATACACGATTTCCGACTCCCGTCTCTCATCAAACTTACGATTTTCCATCTCAATAATCTCGGGCTTTGCCCTCATTTTAGTTAAACATTTATTTGCAAAATTACCTCTTGTAGAGGTCTTTGACTCTCAGTCTGCCAAATTCGAATTCCGGAAATTGCTCATCGCGGATTGTTACGTCGGTATGCAACTTGCGCCGGTCGGTGATGAACTGTTTGACGAACAGGTTCAGTTCCTCGACGCCCACTCGCCCTGCTGTACTTATATCGTGTCCTCTACCTTTATAGCGATAGACAGCGTAGCGCAGGTTGTATTTCTCGAGTTGTTTGACCAAGGCGTCTGTGCCGAAGAATCCGATCTTGCCGAACTGAATCTGCTTGTAGGGTACCAATTGGTCGTCAATGCCGTGGTAGAGTAACATCGGTGCTACGGTTGAGTCCGGCCATTGCACTTTGCCTTGCTTGGAGTAGATCGCACCGCTGTACGATACGACACCGGCAGGTGCCCAGCCCTCGGGTAACTCGCTGACGAACGGCAGATGGTTGCAGCGACCGTACTCGGTCATCAGTACCGTGATAGCACCGGCAGACGAGCCCTCGATGATGATCTTCTTGGGGTCAATGCCTAATTCCGCTGCATGTTTTACCAAGTAAGCGACGGCAGCACTGCAGTCTTCCGCAGCCATAAACACGGCATTCTCCAGCGGTTCGCGGTGCAGCGGGCTGACCTTCGTCACACCTTTCAGTCCCAAGCGGTAGTCGATAGCCACCACACGGTAGCCGCTCTGCTGCAACTGACGGCAGTATTTCGCGTTCCACTCGTCGTTACGCTTACCCATGATAAACCCGCCGCCGAACATGTGCAGCAGGGTGTAGCCGTTAGGCTCGCTGGCGGGAGCATAGACATCCAAGTACAGTGTTGAATCGCGCTCAACGTACGCGTAGGTGTCCTGCGCCTGTATGCAGGTCAACGTCCCCAATGCCAACAGCGCGACAGCAAGGAGTGAAAGTCTCTTGGTAGCCATAGTTGTTCGTGATATTTTTCGTTATTATCCGTTATTCTTTGCAGCCCTTGAAGGCGTTCTTGCCTACGATGCAGTCGTCGGGCAGCGCGAGCAGCAGTGAGGGCAGCATTTCGCAGTCGCGGAATGCCTCTTCACCCAGTTCCTCAAGGTGGTTAGGCAGTGTAACCTCGCGCAGTTGTTTGCACGAGGCGAACGCGCGGGCACCTATCTTCTCCAAGCCTTTGGGCAGTTTGACCTCACGCAGCGCCCGGCAGTCGCGGAACGCCTCGCGCTCGATCTGCTCAAGTTTTCTGGGCAGCTCCAGTTTGCGTAGTCCGTAGCATCCAGCGAATGCGCCTGCGCCGATGCTGGTCACCGCGTCGGGTATAACGATCTGCTCGATGTGCTTGCAGTCGGCAAACGCGCCGTTGTCTATCGTGTGCAGGTCTTCGCCCAGAGATACCTTCTCCAGCGATGAGCAACCGTTGAACGCATCCTTGCCGATAGCAAACGTGCGGTCGGGGATAGTGATGCGCTCCAACATCCCGCAGCCCTTGAATGCGCCGTCATGGATGGCGTAGAGGTTCTCGGGCAGTGTGACCTTGAATATATGAATGCAACCGACGAAAGCCTCTTGGGGGATCGCTACAACCTTCGCGGGGATAGCCACCTTCTCGAGGGCTGAACAGCCTGCGAAACATTGCTTGCCGAGATCTTCCAACCCTGCGGGCAACTGGATGCTCTCCAGCCGTACGCAACCGGCAAACGCGCCGTCGCCGATCAGCTTGAGCGATGCCGGGAAGTGGAACGCCGTGAACTGCTTGCAGCCGTAGAAACAGCCTTTGCCGATGATCTCCACGCCGTCAGGCAGCGTGAGAGCGGGTAGGGCGCTGCACTCGTAGAACGCTCCCGCACCGACCATCGTCACTCCGGCGGGAACCTGCACGTCTCCGAGCAGCCCGCAGCGGTAGAACGCGAAAGCGCCTATCTCTTTCAGCCCGGCTGGCAGCTTGACGGTCTTCAGGTTCGGGCACTCGTAGAAACAAGCGGCGGGCACCTGCTCAATCAGCGGCGACAACTCGACGGATTGTAGGTTTTTGTTTTGCGCAAACACACCTTCGGCAATCAGGCGGTAAGGAGTTTTGTACGTCACCTTGGCGGGCAACTCTTTGTTGACGGCAACAAGGCACGAGTCGATATACAGGATACCTTTCTTCCACTTCTTGCTGTTGGCATAGATGCCGCAGCCGGTGAACGCATCCCGACCGATAGAGGTGATGTGCCTGCCAAATGTGACTTTTTGCAGGTTCTTGCAGTCCTTGAAGGTGAACACGTCAATGCGGCTCACGCTGCTCGGGATAACCACTGCCGTCACCACCTTGTTGCCTTGGAACGCACCGCCGGCGATCACGCGCGTGCCGTCAGCCACGACGAACTTCGGCTTCGGTATCGTCTTATCCACCGCTATCAGGCAGCCGTCGATATACAGCGCACCGTCTTTCCACAAGTCGCGGTTGGCGTATACGCCCGTGCCTTCCAGCGACGAGCGGTAGAGTTGGCGAATCGTCTTCGGCAGCACGATCGAGATCAGCGACTTGCAGCCCTTAAAGGCGTTCTCGCTGAGTGATACCACCGTATAACTGCGCCCTGCACCGTCCTTGATCTGCTCGGGGATAGTCAGTTCGCCCGTGGTCTTCGGGTTGGCTGCCACCTCGGCTGTGAGGTGCTCGTAATCAAGCGTATAGACGATGTCGTCAACAAACGCCGTCGGCTCGGCTGCACGCATACCGACGCTGAGCAATACGGTAACTATGACCATCATCGCCCCGCGCCACGACAAAGAAAAGAGATGTGTAAAGTGATAACTCATAATTCTGTTGCAAATTTGCTTGCAAAGATACAAAAAAAATCCCACATTTGCAAATTTTGAAAGATTTTTTTAGGATATGTCAGCACAAAAATTGCATTTTTCACCAAAGATGACAGAAAACATGAAAGAAAGAATTGAGCGATCCCTCGCTCAATTCTTATCTCGCTCTGCTCGAACGATTACTACTTTTTTACTCCCGTGTACTCCTCAGTCGTTTTCGTCTGGATGGTGGTGACGGGGTTGCCGGACTTGTCCGGGGCGGCACTGTAGGTTGCCGTGGTGGTGATGGTTCGCCAGGCTTTGCAGGACGTCATGCCTAATGCTACTGCGCAACACGTGAGTAGCGCTAAGACAATCGTCTCGATAATCTTGTAGATCTGTTGTTTACTCATACGCTTTGATGTTTAGACTTCGTGTTAAGATGGTCGCTGCGCGACGTTAAAGAGTTAAAATGGTTTCAATTGCATCGAAACGTTAAAGGGATTACACCTGTTGATTATTTGACTAATCAGTAGCGTGACTAACTACTTAACGTTTTCTCGCGAGAGAAAACCATTTTAACCGTTTAACGTTTTCGCAGAAAACCTCTTTAACGTTCACGCAGTGAACCGGTTTAGTTCAACTCTGCGTCGCAGACCATCCACAGATACGCCTTCATCGTCTTCTTGCCGTTCGGGCTGTCCTTCTGGGCGTTGAAGTTCGCAAGATCGGTCGGGATCTTGCCAATGCCATTGTTCGCTCATGAGGTCGGTAATCTGTGGGCTGCTAGAAATGAAAATTTCCAATGCTTGTGACGCTGTATTGAAGATTGTTATATGAGACAGAGACCGGGATTTCTGCTGTAGTGATCTGAGTATCCCAAGCGAAAAAACCGCCATTCTGTGATGTCACTTCCGCAGTTTATGCAACAAATAACTGTCCTTTTTTCGCGAGCATAGTGATTTTTTTCGGTTCAGGCAGGTTCAGGCAAAAAAAAGCAGCCCGTGCGGGCTGCCTTGTTGTTTGAGTGCTGCACTTGCAGCACGAAACACGTAATGTTTATCGGATCATGTCGTCGCCGAAGAACGGTTGGAGAGCGGCGGGGATGCGGATGCCTTCCTCGGTCTGGTTGTTCTCCAAGAGGGCTGCAACGATGCGCGGGAGAGCGAGGGCTGAGCCGTTGAGGGTGTGGCAGAGCGTGACTTTCTT
>CAJOFU010000045.1 GCA_905233935.1 Paludibacteraceae bacterium | reverse complement strand
ATTTCCCTCTGCAGGAAGCCATGTGCGCTGCGCTGAGCAACACCGGTGAGGGCTGGGGCAACGGTCTGTTGAAGTGCTACGAGGTGGTAGCCGAAGACTTCCTCTACGCTCACCCCGACAACCTGCTGATCTTCGACAGCAACCACGGCACCCCGCGTGTACGCGATATGCTGCTTGACAAGAGCTTCGAGCGCAACAAACTCATCGTCGCCCTGCTGGCAACCATGCGCGGAATCCCGCAACTGACCTACGGCGAGGAGTACGGACTGATCAGCCTCAACCCCGACGACATAAGCAACCACGGCGCTCTGCGCGTTAACCATCCTTGGTTCAACGGCACACCGTCAGGTCTGACGAAAGAGCAAGTGGATCTCAACGCCTACTACAGCAAGCTGCTGAACTGGCGTCGCACCAACAAGACAATCCACGAAGGCAAACTGATGCACTTCCTCAGCCGCGACAACACCTACGCTTATGTGCGTTATACAGACAACGAGGCTGTATTCGTTTACCTGAACGCCAGCAACGAACAGCGTCAGATCCCTGTGGCACAATACCACGAGATCCTGATGAACTACAGCAAACAAGGCAAGGATGTCGTTTCCGGTCAACCGATCGACCTCAACCAACGCACTACCGTTGAGCCGCTGACCGCCATCATTGTGCCGCTGGCGAAGAATTAAATGTTAAAATGGTTCACTGCGTGAACACGTCGCGAAGCGACCATTTTAACCGTTACTATGGAAGCCTTATTAGGTAAAACATTAGCAGAACTGCAAGACATTGCCATCGAAGCGGGGTTGCCCCGCTTCGTTGGCAAGCAGCTCTGTGAGTGGATCTACCGCAAGCGGGTGACATCGTTCGACGCGATGTCGAACATCTCCCTCAAAGCCCGCGAGGCACTGAAACAGAACTACTGTATCGGTCGCCTCCAGCCCACTGCCGAAGCCGTGTCCGTTGACGGCACAAGGAAATATCTGTTTCCGGTCACTCCTTCACTCCTTCACTCCTCAACTCCTTCACTCCTCAACTACATAGAGTGCGTCTATCTGCCGGAAGACGATCGCGTGACGCTGTGTGTGAGCACGCAGGCAGGCTGCAAGATGGGCTGTAAGTTCTGTATGACCGGTACACTCGGATTTCACGGCAACCTCTCTGCCGCAGATATCCTGGCACAAATACTGCATTTCCCCAACCTGACAAACCTCGTACTGATGGGCGAAGGCGAACCGATGGATAATATCGACAACGTACTGCGCGCGCTCAATGTGCTGACCTCTGAATGGGGACTCGGCTGGAGCCCCAAACGCATCACAGTTTCCACGGTAGGAGTTTTAGATAGTCGAAAGTCGAAAGTCGAAAGTCAAAAGCCTGCATTACAGCGGTTCTTGGACGAAACGGACTGCCACTTGGCTGTTTCGCTGCATAACCCCTTCCCGGATGAGCGCGCAGCCATCATGCCGGCGCAACGGCTTACGCCTATCAGCGACGTGCTCGACCTCGTGCGGCAGTACGACTGGAGCAAACAACGACGATTATCGTTTGAATATATCTGCTGGGCGGGTGTGAACGACGATACAGCTCACGCCAAACAACTCCTACGCCTCGTAAGCAGCCTACCCTGCCGCGTCAACCTTATTCGATTTCATGAAGGAGTCGAAAGTCGAAAGTCGAAAGTCGAAAGTTCTTCAATAGCTTTCCCTGCCAGCGACGAGCAACGGATGATTGCCTTCCGTGACTACCTATCATCGCACGGCGTAACATGTACTATACGCAAATCACGCGGCGAAGATATCCTCGCCGCGTGTGGAATGCTTGTCAATTCCCTGAACAAACAATAGCAACAGTCTCTGCTTAATTATGCAGGATGAGTGCTGACTGCGCCGGTATGCGAGCCTTGCCGGTGAACGTACCGAGTCCTGCAGGATTAACCTCGCCATCCATAACGACAGCGGTATAGCTTGCGTCAGTCGGCAGATCGGCATTCACAGCCTGACGGTTGGCGTTGAACAGAACAACAATCTCTTCCCATTCATCACCACCTGCATGATTCTTCAAGCGGAAGCCTAACACACAATCCGGCGTCACTTTGGCGTCACCGGTTACGTTGTCGGTTGTCACGTCGATGAACTCAAGATGTTCGCGCACAAGTTCAGCATCACCGAGGCGGAAAGCGGGGTGTGCCTTGCGTAACGCGATGAGTCCGGCATAGTAGTCGCAGAGAGGTTTGTTCTTTGTCTTCAGATTCCAGTCGATGGCATTGATGGAGTCCGGGCTGCAATAACTGTTGTGCACGCCTTTCTTGTCGCGCATGATCTCCTCACCATTCCACAAGAACGGAAGTCCTTGCGAGGTGAGCACTACGGTCTGTGCGAGCATGTCGAGGCGCATGAGCTCGTCATCGGCAATCTGTTTGCCCTTGAGTGGCTTAACGCTGGCACGAAGACGGTCGGTGAGCATCATGTCGTCGTGGCAGGAAACATATGAGATGAGTTGCGTCGGTTGCAGCGTCCAAGGCTGTTGGCTGTAGTTGACCTTCGACATATCCACCTGCGGATGCTCGATAGCACCTACTATACCGAAGCGGATACTCTGTTCGTTACCGGGCAGCCCTGCAAGAAACGCGCCTACATGATCATCGTAGAACGGTCCGCGCAGTGCGTCACGCAGTTCATCGCTGAACGCACCGATACCGGGCATCTTGGGGCAGTTAGCCTTGATCGGACGGAGCGACTCCTCGAGTTGGGGCGTTTCAGCCGCCCAACCTTCGCCGTAGAGCAGGATTGTCGGGTCGATCTGATCAAGCATCTCGCGGATAGCGTTCATGGTAGGTATATCGTGAATAGCCATCAAGTCGAAGCGGAAACCGTCGATATGATACTCTTCTACCCACCAACGGATAGATTCCAGCATGAACTTACGCATCATCGGTCGCTCGCTGGCTGTTTCGTTGCCGCAGCCCGAAGCGTTACCAAGGCTGCCATCCTCGCGTGTGCGGTAGAAGTACCCGGGCACAGTCTGCGTGAAGTTGGCATGCGCCACATCGTAGGTGTGATTATACACCACGTCAAGAATGACACGGATGCCGGCACTATGAAGTGCCTGAATCATCTGTTTGAACTCGCGAATACGCGAAGACGGGTCGTAAGGATCCGTAGAGTAACCACCCTCGGGAACATTGTAGTTCACTGGATCATAACCCCAGTTGTAGCGGTTGTCCGCCAGACGTGTCTCGTCAATCGAGCCGTAGTCGTAGGAAGGCAGAATCTGCACGTGGGTCACACCAAGCTCTACAAGGTGATCAATGCCTGTAGCCAAACCTTCGGGGGAAACCGTCCCGTGCTCGGTGAGGGCGATGAACTTACCGCGGTTTGTCACGCCGGACGACGGGTCGATAGAGAAGTCACGGTGATGAAGTTCGTAGATGATAGCGTCCGCCACTTTATCCATTGCCGGACGACGGTCATCACTCCATCCTTCAGGGTCCGTAGCTCGCATATCAATAATCGCACCACGGTGACCGTTCACACCCACTGCCGTAGCGAAGATACCCGACGTTTCTTCCCGTTCGTACTGCATGTTAGGATCGAAGACGCAGAAGGTATAGAACTTGCCTTTCAAATCACCTTTGATTGCTCCCTGCCATGAGCCGTCTTTCTGACGTTTGAGCCACTGCGTGCAGACCGGCTCACCGTTTTCGCCATTGTCATAGATACTGAGCCGGACGGAATCGGCATTCGGACTCCACAGTGAGAACTGCGTCTGCTGTGGCGTGTAGGTCATCTCCTGTGCACTGCCTGACTTGACGGGATAATCATTGACTGACTCGTAATGAGGCTTGCTAACCTCGCATCCGATAAGGGCTGCTGTTGCTGCCATGAGCATAAGTAGTTTTTTCATTTGTAGATTTATTTTTGGTTCACAGATTAAGCAGATTAAACAGATTGAGATGGATATGAATCAATCACTATATTGATAGCACCCTGCATCCACACGCGTGGTACGCTCCACGCCGTCGCGGTCAACAGGGATCTTGCTTGCTATCGCCGAATCGCCTATGCCTATAGCCGGCGAGATGGAATCGAGATGGAAGTCGAAGTAACGATACTGCTTGTACAAGTAATGGTTGTTGACAAACACCGTATCGCTGTCGGTTGCATACACATTCGACTCGAACTGCGGCAAGCGGAATGTATCAGCACGGAGGTAATTGCCCTTGAACGAGCCTATATAGTTGTCCGGCAGCGGTGCAGCGAGCACCAGGCATTGCTTACGTGCGCCCGTGATAATATTATTGTACAGATAGGACTGCATTGGTGCCATCTGCTTGCTCAGATTATTGATGAACACCGCCGCCACGTCATCGCGCTGCGTACTATGAATATTCAGGTTAGTATAAGGGTAGCCGAAATAGGCTGCTACGGTGTTATGAGCAAGCGTGTGTGAACCGCCTTGCAGATAGATGCCATACGATGCGCAGTTCGACACCTCGGTGTTGGTGATCGTTGCATTCACATTCAGGCAAACGATACCATACACTGCCATGTTGTGTATGCGACAGCCGTCCACGGTCAGTTTGGGCAGTCCAGATGTGTTTGTCGATTGACAGAACAACCCGACATTACCGCTGAGCACATCCACATAGCGGAAAGTGTAAGCCGCAGCAGGAAAACCCTCATGCAACATATATACCCCATTCCACTGCCCTGACGCATAGGCGTAAGGCACTGAATCGAATAGATGATCCGTACGATAACCACGCAGAATGATCGGGTTATCGAGTGTTCCTTCCGCCGAAACACTGCCCAAGGCGAAGATGACCGCCTTGTTGTGCATATACAACGTAGCACCGGCATCTATTGTAAGTTTGCGCCGGAAGATAAGCGTATCGAGCACCAGATACGGCTTGTCGGCCTTGAGACGCTGGCTGGAATCAAAATCCGACTTACCCAACACATGAACATCCTGTCCGACGGCGGATAGTTTGAGGGTTGTCCGGTTGCCGTTGTAGCGGAATTGCAGTTCGTCGGTGATGATAAGAGGATTATTCTGACCGGTAGGATCAATATAGGCGCGAATGAACACAAACGCACTGTCCTTGCCACGGATGGTCATCTGATGCCACTGCGAGGCATCTGCTTCGCCATCCACATTCGCACGGAAGAACCGTCCATCACTGAACAGGATAGAGTCAATCGTCAGCGCGTTGGCGTTAGGATTGTACAGCACAATGCGGCGTGTACTTGTACCAAAACCCGTGAGCACCGTATCAAAAGGCAGAGAGTCAACCGATAAGGTCAGTTTGAGCGACGGATCGTAACTAACCTGCTCCTCACGGCAGGAAGTTAGGCATACAACCGCGACGTACAAAGCGAATAACCATTTTACACTACTCCTCATGTCTATTCGAAATTAAAGACAATAACAATAGCCTGATTGCGCAGATGCGATAGCGCATTGGTATAGAAATAGTCAGGCTCGGAGAGTTCAGGCCGCTCGTTGATAGGCGTCAGCATGTTGTTGAAGCCCAATTGGTAACGGATCTCGGGACAGAACTTGAACCACTTGAAATACAAGTCGCAACCTATTCCAAATGTCACGAAATAATCGAAAGGCCGATGCAGAATTGCCCCCTCTTTGTCGTTGGTAAAATCGTAACTGACGCCAAAACCTCCCATCAAGTACGGTCGGTAGTTGCCCTCACGAAGCGCAGTCCACTTGAGCGTTATCGGGATCTCTATCGGCAGCGAGAGCATACTCTGCTGTGCAGGACGACCAAAGGGGAACGGATGACCGCTCTCGTTCTTGAACGTGATCGTACGCGTAGCAAACTGCAAGGTAGGTGTTACACGCAAACTGAGGTACTTAGCCAGACGGATATCAGTTATGAATCCCACAGAGAAACCCGGGAGCATACTGCTCACACGGGCGTGATAAATCTCGCCGTCTTGCTCCATAAGCGATTCGGTAACCGAATAACTCATGAAGTTGATACCTAACGAGAATCCAAGATGAACAATCTTATCGTCGTAATAAGGATTGTTCATTCCCATTGTTTGCCGTACTTGAGCATGCAACAAGACGGTTGCCGACAGTAACAGCAACACACAAACTGACCGTAAAATATTTTGTTTACTTCTCAAATCTTCAAATTTAGAAATCTTCTTATCTCACATTCGTTCGAACGATTATTGCAAATCTTCAAATCTCCTTATTCATCTCCGCCTCCCACATCATAATCTCCGGAATCATTCTGCCTCTGCGGTTTCTTGGAACCCTTCTGGTTGCCAAAATTATACGTAATGGTTAAACTTATCGTTCGGCTATTCCATTGGTTCTCTTGGTATTGCCAGAATCCGTCATGCCACACTCCTGCACTATCAAATCCACCGGGGTCTTCGCTTGTATTGCGCCGTGCACGCGAGTTGAATATATCGCGCACGTTGAGAGCCAGAATGAGTTTCTTGTCGAAGAACGTTTTCCGTAATCCTGCATCGATTGAATAAGCATGTGAAGTCATACCTTGCGCCAACACATGCGGTGAACGATAACGTCCGGATATAGACCCGGAGAATGTCTTGGTGATCATAATCTGGGCATTCAGGCTGATGTTTGCCGCAAATACATCACGCTTGGGAATCTCAACAGTTATCTCATCGCCGTACAGGTTCGATTTGAATATACCTCCCTTGTAGCCGTTATAATACATCTGAACAGAGGTCGTAAGATTCAGTATCTCGCCAAACAGTTTATTCTTTGCCACCACCTCAATGCCTACCTCATGGCGCGTCTTGAAGTTGACGTAGGTATTCTTCATCGTTACGCCATCCATGAATTTGATGTTCTGAATCACGCCTTCACGGAACTTCCAGAAGAATCCTGCGGACAGCACATGCCGATCCCAATTCTTCAGGTAGTTGAGTTCTACGCTGGATGCGTATGATGGCAACAACACAGGATTACCGAAACTGATATTCGTGGCGTCAGAGAAGTCCATACGAGGATTAACCTGCCGGCCGCGCGGACGTTCAATACGGCGCGTATAATTAAGTTGCAATTCATGACCACCGCCGAAGTTATAACTGAGGAACACCGACGGATAAAGTTGGAAGTATGTGGTGTCGGATTTGATGATTGTATCAACTCCTAAAGGAGTGAAATACTCCGTTGACAAATCACGGTGGAAAATCTCTGCACGCACTCCTGCCATAACAGATAAACGGTCAGCAATCGTGTAGCCGTAAGTTATATAAAGTGCATGGCAATGTTCGTTGTTGGTGAAATCGTTGAAGTAGTTCTCCAGATGCATTTCCCGATTCGCTCCATTCCACGCATCCGAGCCGGATTTATTCCAAATAAAGGTCGATTGCCAACCTGCGCCGAACCGCATATCGGAGGTTATCTTGTGCTCATAATCAGCCTTTACTTGTAGCGTGTGACTACGGCTGTCAGACCACTGCTCTTGCACGGTTTTGTCATCAGGCTTGTCGGTATTATACTCCGTATAGAACTGATCCTGACAGAACCGGTGGTAGTCGTACTGCGCCGACGTTGACAGGTTATGTCTCTTGTTGATCTCAAACTGCCAGCTAAGCAACGCATTATAAGTAGGATGAATCGTTCGTCCGTTCTGGTCACGATGGTAGGAGTGCATCAATGTTTGGCGATTGTTCTCGCTACGCGGAGCATCGAAACTATCTATCGCGTACTGCTCATATATGACCGGAGCATCTCTGAAACCGGAGAAGAAGGTTCCGGTGGGATCTTTCTCTGCCGACACGACAGTGAACCCCGACAGACCTATAGTAGAGCGGTCGGTAACATGTACATCAATGCCTGCACGGATGAACATACCTCCACCACCACGTTTCTGACCTGTTCCGTCCTTAAGCAGACGCGTAGTGTCCATTTGGTTGTAATTATAGCGATCTACATACGATTTGCCATTCATGTTTCGGTAGTTATAGCCCACATTCATATAGGCATCTACTATACCTTTGTTGAAGTTGAAGTTAAATCCTAACTTTCCGCTTGGCATTATATTCCAAGGCTCAGCCAACGCATAATCAATACCGGCATTCACAGAACCGTAATACCCCGCCTTGCGGTCTTTCTTGAGCACGAGATTGATAATACCGGCTGTTCCTTCCGGCGAGAACTTAGCCGAAGGATTGGTGATAAGTTCTATTTCTTTGATGGCATCTGCCGGCATCTGCTGAAGTATCTCCGCACGGTTCTCAGACGTTAGGCCGGCAGGCTTGCCATTAATCCATATCTCTACATCCTCGGAGTTACGCAACGTAATCGTTCCTTCCTGATCTACCTCTACTGAGGGGATATTATCCAGCACATCAGTTACACTCGCACCGGCGGATGTAATGCTTTGGTCAACGGTGAAAACCTTCTTATCCAATTCAAAACGCATCGTACTCCCCTGCCCGACTACTTCGACCTCTTTAAGAGCACGGGTGTTCTCTTCCAAATAGATCTTACCCAAGCTCACCTCATGTCCGGCGAGATGAACCTTGAATATCTGATCAATATATCCCATGAAACTGACGGTAACCTTATAGTCGCCTGCCTTAACCTTCCGATAGAGCCAAAACATTCCATCCTCGTCGGTAGTTGTTCCGTCGAGCGGTTCTTCTTCGCCATCACGATACACAACAACGTTGGCGTAATCCAACGGCTGATTGGAGTTGGCATCATAGACCACTCCGGTTATCAGGTTCTGCGCTTGCATCATCCCCGTGAGGACAACCAAGAACAACCCTATGGTTAAAAGGCGTTTCATCATCATTCGTTTTTCATGGTTGGGGCTTGCAACAGCCATTGCACAGCTTCCATATAACCATCCGTGCCGTGACCGATTATTGTATGTGCACAAACATCCGTAAGCAGTGATATGCGCCGGAACGCCTCGCGATGCGTGATGTCTGTTATATGAACCTCCACGACGGGCACCGGACAAAGTGCCACAGCGTCGCGCAAAGCCACACTCGTATGCGTATAACCTCCGGCATTGAGTACAAACCCGGTTATGGGATTTGCATCACACAGCCAATGCTCCAAAGGCTGTTGCAGTTGGTCGATAAGGTCGCCTTCGTGGTTCGACTGATAGTACGTAAAGAACACATCCGGATAACGACGCTGGATATCCAGCATCACTTGCTCCATCGACAACGTTCCGTAGAGCGATGTCTCACGCCTGCCTAAGCAGTTGAGATTCGGACCGTTCAATATGACTATGCGTCTTGCCATCTTTTGACTATCTCATCCCGTTCACTGCCAGCAAGAACTCGTCGTTATCGCGCGTGCGTTCCATAAATGTACGCAGTTTCTCCATCGCTTCCACGCCGTTCATCTCGGACAATTGCTTGCGTATTACCCACATACGGCTGAGAATATCCGGCGGCAACAGCAAATCGTCTCGGCGCGTTGAAGATGCAGGTATATCCACAGCGGGGAAGATACGTTTGTTCGACAGTTTGCGATCGAGCTGTAACTCCATGTTACCCGTTCCCTTGAACTCCTCGAAGATTAGATCATCCATCTTCGAACCGGTTTCGGTCAGTGCCGTTGCAATAATTGTAAGCGAACCTCCGAACTCGATGTTTCGCGCTGCACCGAAGAACCGTTTGGGCTTATGCAAAGCCTGTGCTTCCACACCACCGGACAACACTTTTCCACTTGCCGGAGCAACCGTATTATATGCACGCGCCAGACGGGTGATGGAGTCCAACAGAATCACTACATCATGACCGCACTCAACGAGGCGTTTGGCTTTTTCGTGCACTATATTCGCTACTCGAACGTGGTTTTCTGCAGGCTCATCAAAGGTCGAAGCTATCACTTCTGCCTTAACTGAACGAATCATATCCGTCACTTCCTCAGGGCGCTCGTCGATCAGCAAGACGATCATATACACCTCAGGATGGTTGGCACTAATGGCATTGGCTATATCCTTCAGCAGCATCGTCTTTCCGGTCTTCGGTTGCGCTACTATCAATCCGCGTTGTCCTTTGCCAATAGGAGAAAACAAGTCTATGATGCGGCAAGAGAGCGGGTCTTTGCCGTCACCGCGACAGAGTGTAAACTTCTGATCCGGAAAGAGCGGTGTCAGATTCTCGAACGCAACACGCTCGGCTGCTTTTTCCGGCGTTATACCGTTCACACGGATAACCTTCGACATCGGGAAGAAACGCTCGTTATCTTTCGGGGAACGCATGGTGCACTCCACCGTATCTCTGTGTCACATAGACATCGTCGGGCGAAGATATGTAGTTGTAATCTGCTGAGCGCAAGAATCCATATCCCTCGGGCAAAATCTCCAATGTGCCGGTAGCTGTAATTGTTCCCTCTATCTCAAATCCCTCACGCGCAGATACGTTTGTCAGCTGCTCTTGTACGGATAGATCAGCGTCCTGCTCTGCTTCCGGCATCTCTGCCCCTTGATTCTCTTCGGGCATTACAATCGTCTGTTGGGTATCTTGTTCCGGTTCAACAACCTTACGCGGACGACCTCTTTTCTTTTTCACGGGTTGCTCTTCTGCAACAGGCTGCACAACGACAACAGGCTCCTCTTGTTGAGGTTGTTCTGTTACATCCGGCTCACCCGGAACGTTTAGCACTTCATTTTGCTGCATGAACTGCTCCATAGCCCGTTGCGCCTTACGAACGCCTACAGGCAACGGCTGCTGGGCTTGGTATTCCAACATCTCGTTGATTGCATCCGCCTCACTACCCACGGTAGCCAGCACGCGTTCGCCTTTCATGTGCTTCGTCTCAACACGTTGAGCCGATGGCGACAGGACAACACGTGCACGTTTCTTAGGTTGTAACGCCTCCTCACGAGCCTGGTATGCACCGAGTGCCTGAGCGGCTTGCGCACCGACTATACTCGTGACAAGCTCCGACTGTTCCATCAATTCGGGATTAGGTATCTGGAACTCAGCCGCAACGGCTATAAGTTCCTCTGATGTCATCTGTTGTAATTTTTGCTTGTTGTATCGCATAAAATTTAGATAGGTGATATGTTTTGTTTTTTCAGTAATCAGTTTTCAGTTATGAAAACGAATCGTTTCGAATGTATTAACCTTGTCAGGGTCATATTGAGCAGATACGCGCAAGTAGTTCTCTGTAAACCCTGCCATCTGCCCTTTCGCGTTCTTGCTTTCCCAGAGGACGGACAATTCTCTTCCGTCATTCATGGCGTAGAACGCTTGTGCTTTTGCCGCCGACACGCGGTGCAATATATCGCTGCGGCGTTTGCGTTCGGCGTTCGGCACGACATATAGCTCCATCTCTATCATACGCGTGCGCGCACGTTCCGAATAAGTAAATACGTGCAACTGGCTTACCGGCAATTGCTCGACAAACGACAAGTAGTCGTTGAAGTACTCATCCGTTTCGCCGCGTACACCTACCATACAATCCACTCCAATGAACGCGTACGGCAGTCGCTTTCGTATATACGCCACGCGCTCGGCAAATAGTTCGCGCGTATAATGACGCTTCATAATCTGTAAGACCTCGTTGCTGCCTGACTGCAGCGGTATATGAAAGTGTGGCGCTATGTGCCTACTGTCAGCCACAAAGTCGATAATCTCCTCCGTCAGCAAGTTCGGCTCGCAACTGCCTATTCGTAATCTGTACTCGCCTTCAAGACCGTCCAACGCCTGCAGTAGTTGTAAGAACGTCTCGCCGGTACTTCTGCCAAAATCAGCGATATTCACTCCCGTCAGCACAATCTCCTTCGCTCCGTCATATATAGCCTGCTGTGCTTGTTCTGTCAGTTCACTGATCTTCGGGTTGCGTGACTTACCGCGTGCATACGGGATAGTGCAGTACGTGCAGAAGTAATTACATCCGTCTTGCACCTTCAGGAAACAACGTGTACGCTGCGTACGGTCGGCTATCGTCGTATGCTGTTCGTCAGCCTCGCTGTCAGTCGATGAGAACGACAATGCGCCATGGAACGCTTCTACCTCGCGAATCGGTACAGATTGCATAACAGGCTGACCGCTGACTTTCGTTCGAACATCACTTATTCGCTTCACTATCTCCGGTATATCAAACTTCGCGTCGTTGCCCAGGATATAGTCTGCATCGTTCCAGCCTCTAACTTCTGATTTCTGAATTCTGAATTCTGAATTCTGAATTCTATCCGCCGTCAGTTGTGCATAACAACCTGTGACTATAATCACCGCATTCGGGTTTTCCCTGCGCAACCGGCTCAGAGCCTGACGGCATTTATGGTCAGCTGTGTCCGTTACCGTACAAGTGTTCAGTACACAGATGTCTGCCTGTTCGCCGTCCTCTGCCCGGGTGTGACCGCTCGCGAAGAGCGATCTCCCCAAAGCACTGGACTCTGCAAAATTCAACTTGCACCCGAGGGTGACGAACCGAATCTTCATTCTTCGTTGCCGATTAGTAAACGATCAGCGTACGACGGAACGCGCTTACTCCTGTCTCAATCGTCACAAAGTATGTACCCGATGCGTTCGGAGCCTTGAATGAGCCGGAAACCTTCGTTCTTTCCATTACCGGCGTACCGATCATATCGTGGATGGATACATAGCATTCGGATACTTGAGTGATCGTAATCGTACCGTTAGGCTCCGATATATTCGGCTGCAACTGTACAGGCGAAGTGCCATTAGCCTCTATCGTACGTGCCCAGACGCCGCAATCACCTTCGCTTACTTCGAGTCTGCCTTTAATCAGAGCGTAGTACGACTGTTCGTCTTCCGGTGTGTAGTAGTAGCCCCACTTGCTCATCGGGGTATCCTTAGGATCGTCAGGATCAGGATAACTCAGGTTATCCATCTTACCTACGATTCTATACCACTGAACATCTTCTGGCTTGATCTCTACACCATTCGTCCAACCGAACTTCTCACATACGGCACTTACATCCACCATGAACATCGTTCCGTTGTACAAGACAACCACTGGCAGACGGTCATATTCGATGTAGGTCTCCGGCGTAGCACTCTTGCTGACAACGTAATTAGCCTCTTGTGCAACCGAGTCACAATCTGTCAGCAATACGCAGCGAACAAGCACTTCCTCCGTCTGACCATCCAACGATGTGCCATCTTCAACAGGCTGCCATGTTGTTCCGCCATCCGTACTATACCACCAAGTGATAACATCATTCGGTGCATACGACGGCGAGTTATCAATATGCTGCTGCAACAGATGCATAGCTGAATCAACATTTACTGACAGACCACAGGAAGCAATCACATACTTCATGAAGCCTTCCGGCAAGCTGTTGTCATATACATCAATGTCGTAGTTCGTAATCTTGTCAACAAGTGCACCGTCATCATCAATAGTACGGAGCGTGTCACTCCACTGCATATGAGCGGTTACCTCGCGGCCGGCAACGCTGTCACCTGCGCAGACAATGTCTGTGACTTCTGTGATTCTCGGCTCAATATCCAGAACAGTCAAGTTCAATGTGTAAACCACGCTGTCACAATCAGAGCCAACGAACTTCTCGGCATAGTTGTACGTACCGGCCTCGGTATATTCATTGCCGTCACGCCAAGTATATGATTGCGTTGCGTAGATAGATACATTCTCCTCGTCTGCGTAGGTAGTCTGACGTTCAACCACACGCAACTCACCGGCTATGCTGTCACAGCCTTGTTGCGACTGAATGGTATCATAGTACAATCCTCCGTGAGAGTATGTTTCACCGTTAAATGCCCATTCTACTGCCTCACCGTTGCAAATATACAACGTATCTTTCAGCTTCGACATCGGAGCCTGTTTCTCAAGTACCAAGGTATAGAACAGGCTGTCGCATCCTTGCTGTGAACGAACTGTATCACGATAAGTACCGGTCATATCATACGTCTTGCCGTGCCACTGATAGAGTTCGCCGTTGCAGATATATGCTGTATCAGCAGGCTCAACCTCTACAGGAACGATCTCCGTCAGATACAAGGTGTGAATCAAACTGTCACAACTGCTCAATACTTGGTACGGAACAGTGTCGTAGTACCAACCTGCCTCAGTGAGAGCACGATCATTGAAGTGACCGCTCCAGATGAACGTACCGCCCTCGCAGAACGAGTTATATACGGTATCACGTACAGCCGTCAACATCGTCACTTCCAATTTGTAGTAACGATCCACACATTGTGTGCCCTCATAGAATGTCGAATCCCAATAGATACCGCCTTCTGTGATGTGCTTGCCACGCCAAATCAGCGGATCTTCCATGCGGTCACACTTCGTAATAGGATCATTTACCAACGTATCTGGCAGATCATAGAAGTGCAAATCAAGACGGAAGTATGCACTATCGCAATCCGTACCGATATACTTAGCTGTATCACGGTATGTACCCGGCTCGAAGTAGTACTTGTCTCTCCACTTCAACATATCGGAGTAACAGATGGTCGTATCGGTTACTGTAGTATCCGACAGAGCTCTGAAGATATGCAGGTTCAGTTCATAATATGCACTATCGCAAGCGTAACCCTTATCCGTGCGCGTGTAATGTGCGGTATCCTTACGTGTAATAATCGGATCCGAAGTTTCTTTTGCTGTCGGAACAACATATACTACTCTACCCGGATACGGATTCCACTCATAGCCTTCCGAAGGTATCTCACCGCAGATCGTATCATGCTTGATAAAGTACCTGCCATCCGTACGACGAACGGTTACCGTCATCATATAGCGCACACTGTCACAATCGTTCATATCAGCGTAACGCGCTGTATCATAGAATATGTACTTATTCGTCACAGCCTCGTCAGGTATATCCACCTCTACGTCTCTGTAACTGTGCCATGTGTACTTCTTTACATCACAAATCGTATCTGTCAGAGCCGTATCACGTACCGAACGGATAGTCAAGTTAATCCTATAGTATGCACTGTCGCATTCCGTATCGGCGTAACGTATCGTATCGCGATAAACACCCGACTCCGTGTAAGACTTGTCCAAGAAGTCCAATGAACCGTTGTA
This sequence comes from Paludibacteraceae bacterium, assembly GCA_905233935.1. Lineage (GTDB taxonomy): Bacteria > Bacteroidota > Bacteroidia > Bacteroidales > Paludibacteraceae > Colicola. The sequence continues at coordinate 14,783 of CAJOFU010000045.1, read as the reverse complement.
GCACAACGTCGTGTCAATCTCGATCGTATCCTTGAGCGGCTTGAATACATGCAAGTTCAACTCATAGATGATACTGTCGCAGCCTACCAACTCACCAACTAACGGCGTATAACGTACCGTATCGTAGCGAGCGATAATATGTTTGCCTTCCAATGCACTCTCTTCGGCCGTCAGGATGATCGGCAACTCTCTGCCTTCGTACGGATTCCACTTGTAATCACTCGGCACTGCACCGCAAACCGTGTCGCCCTGAACGTAGTAGCGTTGCTCCAAACGTCGTACATATACCTTCATCGTGTAACGAACACTATCGCATTCCTCTGAATCCATATAGCGAACGGTATCGGTGAACGTGTATTCCATATTAACTACATCTTCCGGTATAGTCACGATCGTGTCGTGCCAGCTCGTCCATGTGTACTTGTGGTCACCCAGCGGATCGCAGATTGTATCGTACATCGTCGTATCAAGCAGTGCCATAACGTGTACATTCAATGTATGCAGTACACTATCACAGCCTTCCTCCAGACCCTGCTCTATCTGAGCCGGAGTCAGCGGATAATGCGTCCAGTAAGGATACTCGCCTTCCTCTTTGATCCACTTGTCGTCCCAGAAGACTGAGTCATTGTTGCACAGCGTTACCTCTATTGCTGGTGCAATCGAATCCTTGTTGTACGTCAACTTGAATGTATAGTGGACACTGTCGCATTCCTCACATACAACACTCTTCACGGTGTCGTAATACGTTCCGCTCTCTGTCAGCAGTTGGCAACGCCACAGAATCGTATCATGTCCGCAGTATGTCAGCGAGTCAATGATCTCTGTTGTATCCGGACAACCTACATACAGGTGCAGTACGTATATCTCGGTCGGACATACCGGCGAATCGCTCCAGAGCGTATCTCCGAGTATCGAATCCTGACATACCACCGTACCGGTAATCACGTTGTCACCGCGCCAGGTGTGCCAAGTGTACGACTCAAGCAGATTGATTCGTGCGGTGTCATGCTGCTCTTTCTCGAGCAGTATAACATGTACAGGCAATTGGAACAATATACTGTCGCAATCATATACCTTGCTGGGAACTCGATGCTCATATGTGCTGTCTTTCTCTGCTGTCAGAGTCTCACCGTACCATTCGAATGTAGCACCCTCGCACAATGTCTTGTCAGGCTCTACTATGGTATCTTCTTTCGCGCACTCTACCGTCAACTTCAAGTAGTAAATATCTGTTGCACAATTGCCACCATCGAAGATAGTATCAGTAAACAGCGAGTCGGTACAAAGCTTGTCACATACAATCTGCTGGCAACGCCACAGTACAGTGTCACGAACTATTGCACTAATCTCCTCAGCCGGCTCATGTTTCGTCGGACGGATTACATTCACATGTACCTTGAACAGTACACTGTCACAATCATATACCTTACTGCGCTCCTGGAACTCGTAGTTGCCGTCATTCTCTTCGCCATCAATCAGAACGCCATGCCATTCAACAGACTTGCCTTCGCAAAGAGTTATATCATCCTCTACAACAGTCTCTTCAACAGGACAACTTACCGTCAACTTCAGATAGTAGATATCCGTAGCGCACTTGCCACCATCAAAGATAGTATCCGTAAACAACGAGTCGGTGCACAACTTGTCGCAAACAATCTGCTGGCAACGCCACAGTACAGTGTCACGGACAATCGCGCTAATTTCCTCACTCATGTTTCGTCGGACGGATTACATTCACATGTACCTTGAACAGTACACTGTCACAATCATATACCTTACTGCGCTCCTGGAACTCGTAGTTGCCGTCGTTCTCTTCGCCATCAATCAGAACGCCATGCCATTCAACAGACTTGCCTTCGCAAAGAGTTATATCATCCTCTACGACGGTCTCTTCTTCAGGACAACCTACTGTCAACTTCAGATAATAAATATCTGTTGCACAATTGCCACCATCAAAGATAGTATCAGTAAACAGCGAGTCGGTGCACAACTTGTCGCAAACAATCTGCTGGCAACGCCACAGTATGGTGTCACGAACGATGGCACTGATCTTCTCGGCGGGAGTATGCTCCGCTGGATCTACTACCGTCAAAGTCAATGTGTAATGGATACTGTCGCAGCCAAACACATCCTTAACGACATGATCATACACGTCAGCCTCACTAAGTTCCTCATCAAACCACTCGTACGTTTCACCCTTGCAGATTGTTACTGCCTCCTCCACATCCTTCTTTGGCGCGCACGTAATCTTCAGATTCAACTGATAGATATCCGTTGCATGCAGCGGCGAGCCGCCCCAAACGGTATCCATGATAACCGAGTCTGTCGGGCACAATCTGTCGCACACAATCTGACGGCAACGCCAGAGCAAAGTGTCACGTACATAGGCAGTTACAGCCTCCGGATCATGTATCGTCGGCAGATCCTCAACAACCGTTACCGTATAGCGGATACTGTCACACGTCTCACAACGCTTGCTACGAATCGTGTCATGATACGTTCCCGGCTCCGATATCTCCAGACAACGCCACAGCACCGTCACACCGGCACTGATATGGATATCGGCATCAACTACCTCTGTCGGCGCGATCACATCAAGCTTAAGCCTGTAATACACGCTATCCATGTTCGGGAACTCACGCGAACGAAGCGTATCATAGTAATCCCCTTCTTCCGCTACTTGCTGACAGCGCCAAAGCAGCGTTTCGCCTTCACAGATCGACAAGGCTGCTTCGTCACTCGTCGGTGAAAACACACGCATACGCAACGAATAGGGAGCATCATCATACGTTCCCGCCGTCCACAATTGCATGCAACGCCACAACAGCGTGTCACCTTCATAGATTGCTGCTTTCTCCACCACAGCATGCGCTTTGACTGCCGGCATCAACGCCAGCACACACAACAACACTGCCGAACGCAATGTTCCGCTCAAAGACTTTCTTGCATCTGTAGATAAGAACTGATGAAAAATTTGAATTTTTTCTCGTATCATCGTTTTATATAATTTTCTGAACGTGTATATTTTCGAATCGTGTATATTTTCCGTTCGTGTTTTTGCTTGGAAATGAATGTTTTAACTCCAACTCATCTAATGTTTCAACTCTCATCTTCCATGTCCTTATGCGTGCCACGCGCATGCACGTGCGGACACATTAACACAAAATCGCCGCAAAGTTACAAAAAAAAATTGACTTTTGCAAATAATTTGGCAAAAAAATGTCAGAAAAATGCAGTATCGACCAATCTTGGGCGATTTTCCACCCCCTGTATCGACCATATATGGGCGATTTTCACCCCCTGCATCGACCATATATGGGCGATATATCACAACAAAAAAGACCCTCCGATGAGAGTCTTTTTCTGGTACCCAGAGCCGGGGTCGAACCGGCACGGATTGCTCCACTGGTGTTTGAGACCAGCGCGTCTACCGATTCCGCCATCTGGGCTAAAAAAAGGGATTTCTGTGTCACCCCATTAGTCGCCGAACGCGAGCGGAGAAAGGGGGATTCGAACCCCCGGTACGGTTACCCGTACGACAGTTTAGCAAACTGTTGGTTTAAGCCACTCACCCATCTCTCCGTTTAGCTTATTTTGCCCAATGTGTTCCGCTGAACACGCAAAAGCGAATGCAAAGGTACAACATTTATTCCGTATATGCAAATTATCCTACCCCACAACCCACCATTTACCTGCAAATTTCTGCATTTTGCACTCTCCACTTGTCACCCGCACCCCATTTACCTTTTAATTCCTCCTTGTTTAGTCACCATTTCCCTCCTCCTATTCTCACCTCAAACTCTCAACACTCTCTGCATCCATTTCTGATCCGATATCGGTACACTATGCACATCTCACCATAAGATAACCACAACATAACCATAAGATAACCATAAGATAACAGCCCGTTTTTGCAACTTTTCAACAGATTATATATAATACTACGTATTATATAGTTTTTATTACATTTTTGCTGCAAACAAGAGCCGCAAGCATATTGTTTTCTTTAGCCTACAACTCTACCGTTTCGCCTTTCTTTGGGATTTGCAACTGACGGAAACCTGCATCATGCAAGTGCCCCTTGAATGCCTCTTGAGCCAGCGGCTCGCCGTGCACAATAAACGTCTGTTTCACTTGCTTTGGATCAATACTCTTGCTTAGATAATCCGTCATCTCCTTATAATCGCCATGTCCGGAGAAAGCCTCAATCTTGATAATCTCCGCTTTGATCTTATGATCCATACCGAATATACTGATCCACTTTTTCGACGGATCTTGAATTCTTGCACCAAGCGAGGTCGGCGTACAATATCCCACTATCAGAATCGTCGTGCTTGGGTCTGCTATATGGTTGGCAACGTGGTGCTTAATTCGTCCAGCCTCTAACATACCCGACGCTGCAATAATAATACTCGGTTCGTCACTGTGGTTGAGTTTCTTCGACTCGTTGATATCCTTGATATAGGTCAACGTATTAAATCCAAACGGATCATCATCAAAACGCAACACCTCCTGTACTCCTTCGTTCAAATCAGACATATACATCCTGAATATCTCCGTCGCGTTCACTGCCAAAGGCGAATCAACATAAACAGGGATATGAGGTAGTCTGCCATCATTATACAAGTTATTCAACACATATACAATCTCTTGTGTCCTGCCTACCGAGAACGACGGGATCAGCAGTTTGCCTTTCTTTCTTACACAAGTATTCTCCACTACCTCCAGCAACGTCTCTTCGGTTGCGTCTTCCGCTTCGTGCAGACGATCGCCGTAGGTCGATTCGGTAATCAGGTAGTCGCATTGAGGAAACGCCATCGGCGAAGGCAATATATGGCTTTGCGGTCTTCCTATATCACCCGTAAACGCGATGCGTTTCTTTATTAGATTCTTAGGTGCAGGTGCAAATGCCGACATATTCTCCATATACCATTTGTCTTTCTTGGTCGGCTTTTCCACATATCCCTCTTGTTCGGTTATTTCCAGATTGCAAATCGCCGATCCAAGCATGTGCCCTGAGTTGGTGAACGTGAGCATTGTGTCGTCAAACAGCCGGATCGGCCGATCATAGCTAACCGTCACAAAATGTTTCATCACGCCATCCACCTGTTTCAAATCATACAGCGGCTCAATCTTCGGCAAATGTTGTTTATCCATCTTCTTGTTGTACCAGCGCACATCCTGTGCCTGTATATACGCTGTATCTGCCAGCACTATCGAGCACAAGTCGCGCGTCGCGGGCGTACTATATATATCCCCGCGGAATCCCAACTTGTAGATATACGGCAACAATCCCGAGTGATCGATATGTGCATGACTGAGCACCACGCAATCCAGCGTCTTCGGGTCAAACCCTAAGTCGCGGTTCGCCGCATCAGTCTCCATACCTTTACCTTGGTACATGCCGCAATCCAGAAGGATTGTATGACCATTGTTCGTCGTAATGAGGTGTTTGCTGCCGGTAACCTCCTCAGCAGCACCTAAGAATTGTATTTTCATGGTAGTATGCGTTAATTTCCTTTATGCCGTACACTGTACCCCCTACACCTTACTCTTTACACTTTCCACCCTACACTGTACACCGTACACAAATTTCACTACAAAAATCGTACCGCAAACCAAAGCGGCACGCCGTTTTGGCGTGCCGCTCATAGTTTTTATCGAACCTCTTGTCCCAGAGGCGTATATTCCTTACCGTCATGCAAGATGATCAATTGCCCGTCTCGCAAGATTTTCTTGCTTTCTCGTACAGCGTTGACTTGTTCTGTTCCGCTTGGCACATACACTCCCCATGTCACATCATCCACATAGTACGTCACAGCACCATCACCACCGTTCGGACCATAGTAACGGAACGCCATATGGAACACATCCGCCATCGTCTCTGCGTACGGAGCAAGATCGACATAGAACGGATACCACGTCAGATTATCGTCACTTACTTTCGGGATAGCAAAACTCTCCGTCAGATTTTGGAACCACGCACTCGGTTCGCCTGCCGGATCAATATAATACACCTCAAATACGGTCTCGCTCTCCTCTTCCGGCAGATACTCGCCCATTACGCTGAATGTGAACGTCTTAATGTCTGCGTTCTTGTAATCCAGTGGTGGTGTCACAAGCCAAGTCTCCCATACTCCTGTCGTTTCTTTGGCATACTGATAAGCTGTCGCTTTTGCGTACTTTCCTTCGCCGCGCGCAGGCGATGTCTTGCTCTCGTCAAATCCCCACCACGGACGCTCATCCACTGCGGCTACATTCTGCCAACCTTCCAACACCAGCGTCTTGTTGTGGTCAACCGCATCAAAATGTTCTTCCAACTGGGTCAACGGCTTGCCTTCGCCCCACGTGAACTGCGTTTTCCAATCTATCGTCTCCTCGCTCGCTTTTGTAGCAGTACCGGTGAGTGTCACAACCGCACTCTCAGCACCCTCCGAATAAATCGTCAGCGTGGACTGATACTCGCCTTCCACCAACGGCTTGAACCGCACAGTCACCTCACTCGTGCCGTTCTTGGGCAACATCGAGGCATCTATAACGAACGCACCATGCTCTGCCGGACTGATATGCTCCACACGCAGATACACATAGTCCAGACAGTTTACACTCGTCACGCTCAAGGTCTGCTCAGCTGTCTGACCGGCTACTGCTTCAAACGGCTGCAACTCACTCGGCGTAACCGTGATCGTCGGCAACTGACTCGGATCAGTACAAGTTCCTTCCAGTTTGATGCTCTGGTGCAATATCGGGTGTGCCTCATTGTCGATATTCAGGTAAGCAATATGCGAACCGGCTGCTGTTGGTGCGTACGTGATCACAAGGTCGCATTCGCTTTGGTCTGCTGCCAGCGACGATGTGCTCAGGCTGAACTGATCAGCATCAGTGTACGACAACTCAAACACAGTCGTGCCACTCAGGTTGCCCTGCTTGATATGCAGAGTCTGGAACGTAACGCTGTTACCTACGGTCGTCTCAACCGGATTGAGTTTGCCGGGGATAACATTGATGTACGGCTCGGTACTCTCAATCCGCACCAGACTGAATGCGTCAAATAGTACTTGAGCATTCTTTGGTATCTTCACGCGTACACGGAAATATGTCGAATTAGCCAGCTTGGAGGTTGTCACTGTCAATTCCTCCCATTCGCTGCTAACTGCTGTAGCGATGGAACGTTGCAGTACATCCGCATCGTGTTGTTTCATCGCTTCGGCGTCACCGCTGCCTGCCGGCTCCCAATAGCAGTCCAAATCAATACTGCCTTCGGAAGGAATACCCAGCACCTTATAATGTATCGTCAGTTGGAAGAGCGTTCCAGCGGCATAATCCGCATCGTTGAGTGTCACGCCTTGGTCAAGTGCAGCATTGGTGCTCGGTTTGACCGACATTGACACGTCACCATCCAACTTGTCATTCTCCTCAGCGGTTGCACTGCCTAACGGCAGATTCCATTCATCAAACGAGCAGCCGAACATAGCATTGCACGAATACTCCTCAAAGCTGCCATTACCTATCAGTTCAGTGCCTGCCGGCGGCACAGGTTTGGCTGCTGTCCAACTGACAACAACAATCTGGTCACTGGCACCAGCGGACGACAGCGTCAGATTAGCACTACCTGCTCCTTCTTTGGTCGCCGTAAGTGTCAGCGTCAAAGCATAACCGCCGTCTTTCTCCGCTTCGCCTTGTACAATAGAGCTGAGAGCCGGAACGAGCACAGCGTTGTCCGATGCTACGGCAATAGCACTTTGCAAGTTAGCTCCTTTAACTATAATATCCTTCTGAGCCGCCTCGCCGATAGTCACTTTGTCGAACGACAGACTACTCGCAACGCTGATTACCGGCGTCGGCACGCTACTATCCTCCCAGAGTTCCTGCCATTCGGTAGCAACACGTATCTCGTCAATTAGCATGCCCGTAGGCGTATTGCCGTTTGAGCATAATGCTATACCTACCAGTTTTTCCGCATCGGCACTTGCCGTACTCGGATTAACGCTGCTCACAGCTAAGGTCTGCTCATCCTTTGTGGGATTAATATAGAGGTTGACAAGGTCGTTCTTTTCCCCGTCAACAAAGACGTACTCGGCTACGATGAGATAGGTCATACCGGTCTTCAGGTTGGTTTCTGCAAACTGTGGTGTCTCGCCGCGACGCGATACACCCAAATTATACGTGCTTGCGTCAACCGTCTTGATCAGCACACGACCGTTCAGACTGCCCAGAGCGTTGTTCGACTCGTTGATAGCAAACGACAATATACTGTTGTTCGCGTTCGATGCACTTTGTGCACCGGAAGTGGTTTGCAACTCATCTACGTTCAGCAGAAAAGCCATCAGCACTTTGTCACCGGCTGAACCGTTAAATGCATTCTTGAACAGAATATAATCCCTGCTATGGTTGGCACTGTATTCTACCGCTTTACCTGACTCTGCTGTGCAATAGTCGGTCATCTTTAACTGTTTGCTCACCACCTGGAACTGCACCGAACCCGGGCTGTAGGTGTGCCAGTTGCTGTCGTTAGGGATGTTTCCGCTCGACCATGTGCTGGTGGACAATGTCCCCACAGCACGGTCGAAATGCTCATTCAACAGCACACTCGCCTGCATCATGCACAACGACATTAGTGCTGCACATACTAATGATAAGACCTTTTTCATATGCGTATATTTATAATATTGTACAAAACCGTTGCAAAGTTACAATTTTTTGCTGACATTTGCAAATTTTTCAACAAAAAAACGCCATTTGCAAAGAAAAGTCACATAAAATTTGCAAATGTGGGATATTTTTTGTATCTTTGTAGGCTTATTTAATTACAAAGGGTTTTATTTGTTCGCTAATTAAGCAAATTTAACGAATACAAAGACTAAATATATGAAAAATTTTGTGGAAGAACTGCGCTGGCGAGGAATGTTGCATGACATTATGCCGGGCACAGAGGAGCAATTGAACAAAGAGATGACCGTCGCCTATGTAGGTATTGACCCGACGGCAGACAGTCTGCATATCGGTCACTTGTGTGGCATCATGATGTTGCGGCACTTGCAGCAATGCGGGCACAAACCTATCGCCCTCATCGGTGGTGCAACAGGCATGATCGGTGATCCCTCGGGCAAGTCCGCCGAACGTAACCTGCTCACGGAAGAGGTGCTCAAGCACAACGTTGCCGCTATCCGTGCACAACTCGAGCATTTTCTCGACTTCAACTCCGACGCACCGAACGCTGCCGAACTCGTCAACAACTACGAGTGGATGAAGGATTACACCTTCCTTGATTTCACGCGTAACATAGGCAAACTCATCACCGTCAACTACATGATGGCGAAGGACTCTGTCAAGAAACGCTTCAATGGCGAATACAGCCAGGGTATGAGTTTCACGGAGTTCACCTACCAGCTCTTGCAGGGCTACGATTTCGTTTATCTGAACGAGCACAAGAACTGCAAGCTTCAAATGGGTGGCAGCGATCAATGGGGTAACATCACCACCGGCACTGACCTCATCAAGAAAATCAGCGGCAATGAAGCATATGCACTCACCTGCCCGCTCATCACCAAAGCCGACGGCGGCAAGTTTGGCAAAACAGAGTCCGGCAACGTGTGGCTCTCCAAGGATTACACCTCGCCCTACAAGTTCTACCAGTTCTGGCTCAATGTCAGCGACGATGATGCCAAGCGGTACATCAAAATCTTCACCTCACTCGAGCGCGAAGAGATAGAAGCACTCATCGCCGAACACGAGCAGGCTCCGCATCTGCGCACCTTGCAAAAACGTTTGGCGAAAGAGGTAACCATCCTCGTGCACAGCGAGGAAGATTACAATGCAGCCGTTGAAGCCAGCAATATCCTCTTTGGCAACGCAACCGCCGAGACCCTTCACAAGCTTGACGAACAGATGTTCCTTCAGGTTTTCGAGGGTGTAGAGCGCTACGACATCAGCCTTGACGAACTCCGCGCAGGTATCCCGCCGCTCGACCTGCTCGCCGAGAAGACACATATCTTCCCCAGTAAGGGCGAAGCACGTAAGATGATTCTTGCCAACGGCTTCTCACTTAACAAGGAGAAACTCACCGACCCGCAGACACCACTCACCGACGCTGCTTTGCTCAATGGCAAGTACCTGCTCTTCCAGAAAGGCAAAAAGAATTACTATTTGGTCATCGCACGATAAGAAAAGTCGGCAGACAATCTTGGCTGCCAAGAAATATAACTCACTAAAACAAATCTATTATGGCAAAGGAAAACACTCCGACCCCGCACATTGGGGCAAAGTATGGCGAAATCGCCAAGACAATGATTATGGCAGGCGACCCATTGCGTGCTAAACTGATGGCTGAACGTTTCCTCGAGAACCCCGTTCTCATCAATAACGTTCGCGGTATGCTCGGATTCACCGGCACGTACAAAGGTAAACCCGTAACCGTTATGGGACACGGAATGGGTATCGCATCCATCGGCATCTACACTTATGAGTTGTTCAACTTCTATGATGTGGACACTATCATCCGCGTGGGTTCATGTGGTGCACGTCAGGAGTACGTTAAACTCGGCGATATCATCATCGCTCAGGCTTGCTGCACGGATAGCAACTACGCTCTCCAGTTCCACCTGCCGGGTGACTTCTCGCCTATCGGCGACTTCCAGCTCTGCCGTCTGGCTGCTGACGCTGCCGAGAAGTTCGGCTATCGTTACCATGTAGGCAACGTATTCTCTACCGACGCATTCTACTGCGAGGACGACCGTAAGGTTAACTGGACGAAGATGGGCGTACTCGCCGACGAGATGGAAGCTCCGGCTCTGTACATGAACGCTGCACGCGCAGGCAAGAAAGCCCTGTGTATCTGCACCGTAAGTGACCACCTCATCACCGGCGAAGCTACCTCAGCCGAGGAGCGTCAGACAACCTTCACCAAAATGATGGATGTTGCCTTCGATGTTGTAACCAACCTCAAATAATCTGATATCTGACTTCTGATATCTGATTTCTGACTTCTAACAAAATGGAAATCATCAAGACTCCTATAGAAGGTCTGCTTATCATTGAACCCCGGGTGTTTCAAGACGCCCGAGGGTTCTTTGAGGAGACTTACAACGAGCAGCGTTACCGCGATGCAGGTATAGACGTACGCTTTGTACAGGACAACATCTCTGCCTCATGCTACAGTGTGGTTCGCGGCTTGCATTTCCAGCGTCCTCCGTTTACGCAGGCTAAACTTGTGTCATGTATAGTCGGCTCGGTTCTGGATGTAGCGGTCGACCTCCGCAAAGACAGCCCGACGTTCGGGCAGCACGTTGCGGTAGAGATCAATGACAAGAACCATCGTCAGTTCTTTATACCCAAGGGCTTTGCACATGGATTCAGCGTACTCAGTGAATACGCACTATTCAGTTATAAGTGCGACGAACTCTACCACCCCGAGGCAGATGGCGGCATCTTGCTCTCCGACCCTGCGCTCAACATCAACTGGCGCATTCCCGACGACAAACGTATCCTCTCGGAAAAGGACACGAAACACCCACTATTAAAAGATTTAGGCTACACGCTATAACCTACGTATTCGTTTAATTCGCTTAATTCGTAAATAGATGACTATACTCATCACAGGAGCAAACGGTCAACTCGGTAATGAAATGCGCATTCTCTCTGCCGCACATTCCAAACATACCTATATATTCTCGGACGTAGTTGTCCCTGAGCAGAGTCCTGTAGCTATTCATCCTCTTGATATAACCGACGAAGCAGCTGTCTGCGGCTTTGTAGGCGAACACTGTGTGGATCTCATCGTCAATTGTGCCGCCTATACGAACGTAGATAAAGCCGAACAAGATGAAGCCACAGCTCTGCGCATCAACGCGAATGCCGTGGCTAACCTCGCTCGCAGCGGTGCCCGCGTCATTCATGTCAGCACCGATTATGTTTTCTCCGGCGATGAGCACCTGCCTTGTCGCGAGGATGATCCTGTCGCCCCGCGTACTGCGTACGGCCGCACCAAACTTGCCGGAGAACGAGCTTTACTCGCCGAACAACCCGATGCTATCATCTTCCGTACGGCGTGGCTGTACTCAGAGTTTGGCAACAACTTCGTCAAAACGATGATCCGTCTCGGCAAGACGAAACAGGAGATAGGCGTTGTCTATGACCAAATCGGTACGCCAACCTACGCCCTTGATCTCGCCCAAACGATCTTCACAGCCATCGAATCAGCCTCTTATACTGACGGCTCATTCTATCCCAACGGCTGGCACGCCGGCATTTATCACTTCACCAACGAAGGTGTATGCTCATGGTACGACTTCACTCTCGCCATTCATCAGGTTTATAATGCCATTCTTGCCCATAGTGCTCAGCCTGCCGCCGAACCTACCAACTGCCGTGTACGTCCTATCTTGAGCGAGGAGTATCAGTACCTCACTCCACGCCCCCACTATTCGGTACTTAACAAAGCGAAGGTTCGTCAGACCTTCGGCATCACGATCCCTCATTGGCGCGACTCACTCATAGCCTGCTTGAGGAATATGCCACTGTAAGGAACACAACAAATCAGATTAAGGCATATGGTCATTAACTAAGCTACAACCTACTAAGAGGGTGCGTCAAAATTGACACACCCTCTTATTTTACGTGCGCACGTACGCGCGTTATACAATAGTTTTACTGGAACGATGCACGGTTATCTACGATGTCGGCATTCTGCTCAAGGTTGTTGATGAGCTGATACGGCAGCGAGTAACTTGTGCGAGCGTTAAGCGATGCAATCTCTGACTTGTAGTCAATCTCAGCATCTGCACGTTGAACATCAACAGGAACGAGTACAATCACGCCTTGTTTACCCGTGACAGGTTTCGACATCTCGCCAGCAGCAGTAGCAAAAGCTGTACCGATAGCAGCAGGCTCAACGCCCTCTGCGCCGAAACGGAAAGCATCTTCGCTCAGTTCGTCGATATGACGCACCTCGCTACCCATAAGATCAGCTACCTCTTGCAGCGTCTTAGCACTGGAAATCTGCTTCTTGATATACTCGGCTTTCTTGCGGTTTACTGCTTCGTAACGCAGTGTAGCCTGTACGTCATCGAAATCACGGTACTCACCATCGTGCGTAGCGGTCAGCACAGCCACAATATACTTGTCGCCACACTCGAATACGTCACTAACCTGACCTTCCTTGGCATTGAATGCCCAACGAACGATAGCACGGCTGGTCTTCAGATCAGCCACTTTGTTTGCCATCTTCTGGAGGTTATTAGCGGTCTCCACTTCCAGCTGAGCCTCTTTAGCAGCAACACGGAATGCGTCTTCGTTCTGGTTCTCCACAACGAAACGGTTAGCTTCGTTGTAGATAGCAGCGTAGGTCTTACTCGACGGTGTAACCTCACGCTCAATGATAGCCAGTTTCACTTTCGGCGTAGCCTTGGTCAGACCGGTGATCTCAAAGGTGCGATCTTCCATACCGAGAGTAACGGTAAAGCGGCTACCTACCTTGCCGGCGAATGCGGGCTCGGCGATGTTCTTCTGCAGATCGGTCTCGGCAAACCAGCCAAACTCCTGATCTTGCTCACCTTCCTTGGTAGCTATACCCTTGAGCTGAACAGAGTCGGGGGTGCTGTAACCGCAATCGATCAAACGAGCCATACGGAACGTACGGGTAGCCTCGTCGTAGCTGAGTGCCATAAAGTCGTCTTTCTTGGCACCCTTGCCGGCATCGGTATCGAGCTTCTTCAGAAGCTCCTTCTCCTCCTCCGACACCTTCTTGGGCACATCCATGAAGACACGGATCATCATGTCCCCTCTCGACGAGGAGTTCATCCTGGGAAGACCCTTACCGGGGATCCTAAGCACGGTACCGACCTGCGTTCCTGCAGGGATGGTGAGTGCGACCTTGTCACCGTCGATAGCTATAACGGTCTCCTCTCCTCCGAGGACCAGCCTGGGATAGGTCGTAGTGACCTCTGCCCAGAGATTCGCTCCGTCGCGCTCGTAGTTCTTGTCCTCCTTCACATGGACGACGACGAACAGATCCCCTGCGGGACCTCCGTTGTACCCTGCATTGCCTGCACCTGGGACCCTGATCCTCATTCCCTCGTCGATACCTTTCGGCACATTGAGGTCGATGTGGGAGTCCACGGTGAGCCTACCGTTACCGTGGCAGCGGGGACATTTCTCCGAAGATGACTTTCCCTTTCCGTGGCAATCGGGACATTCCGATACCGAGACCATGTTCCCGAAGGGTGTCCTCCTGACCATCTGTACCTGACCGGTACCGCCGCACTTGGAACATGTCGTCACGTTCCCGTTCTTTCCGCCGGTGCCCTTACAGTCCTCACAGATGACAGCGTGAGGGACATCGAGCTTGACCTTCTTCCCCTCGAGCACATCTTTCAGGGTTATCTCGATATCGTATCTGAGGGAATCCCCCTGCTGGGGGGAGTTGCGGGACCTGGAAGACCTCATGCCTCCGCCGAACATGCTCCCGAAGAGATCACCGAATATGTCGCTGATATCGTCGGCACGCGTGAAGTTGTCCCAGGTGAATCCGCCTTCTCCGAACTGCTGCTTGACTCCGTCGAAACCGTACTGATCGTACAGGTTCCTCTTCTCCGGATCCGAGAGGACCTCATAGGCTTCCGAGATCTCCTTGAACTTCGCTTCCGCGACCTCCTTGGGCTCGGTGGATACGTCAGGGTGGTACTTCTTCGCGAGGGAGCGGTACGCCTTCTTTATCTCCTCGGGGGTGGCGGATTTCTCCACCCCAAGGACCTCATAGTAGTCTCTCGGCATCTGTCTCACTCGTC
>CAJOFU010000044.1 GCA_905233935.1 Paludibacteraceae bacterium | reverse complement strand
GTGAGCGTCGAAGTCGTTGAGCAACCACTTGCCTTTCTCGCGCACGATGGAAAGCGTGTGCTGCTCGGCGTCGTAGTCGGCGTCGGCGGGCTGGATGCGTACGGTGGCAGTGGCGTGAGAATTATCGGACTGCGTGACAGAGAGCACTTCACACGCGCAATCGGCTATCGGACTGCCGTCGGCTGCGGTGAAGTAGTGCAGCCACTCATGATCCATGGCTTCGAGCTCAGGCAGGCAGAACAGCGTGTCAAGCACGTCGTAGAACTCGTCGGACAAGTAGTTGAGCGACTGCTCGCAGAGTGCGTCGGAAGGAATATTCCGACACAACTCTGCGGTGCGTTGTTGCAGACTCTGTTGCGTGCAAGCGGTGAGCAGTGCTGTGGCTATGAAGATGATCGTTGAGCGTTTCATTGTTAGTTTTCAGGATTCAGTATTCAGGATTCAGGATTCAGAAGTCAGAATTACTCGACGAGCAGACCTGCTGCGTTGTAGGTTTTGCCGTCGCGGATGATAAGCAACTGGTTGTTGCGGATGATCTTCTGAGCCTTCGTTTGAACAGCCGTTTGATCAACCGGAGTGGTCGTCGGATCAAAGACGTAGAACTGCTTTTCAAGTTCGGCGTAGTAATAGTCATCGGTTTCTTCGACGTACGCTCTGACTTTTACCAGACCCTCTGTTTCATACGTAAAGAGAACATTAAAGTCATTAATATACGCTATCTCGTAATTGCCAACAATAATTTCGAAAAATACCTCATCGCCCGACGTACATGTTGCTTCGAGTTGGATGGACTGATTAAACGGCATATTGCCCAGTTCTTGATTCCATGTGATTGTCTGAACCAGTTTAACCTCAGACGGATCAAGGATGGCAGCTGTTATGTAGTCTATCTCGGAATCATTGTGGTTAGCGTCGCCTGCTACGCGGAAGTAAACGGTGTATTCGCCGATCTCGATGCCGGTAGGCAGATCTTCGCTGAAGTTCTGACCATCCAGCGAGTAAACCATTGTACCGCCCTTGGCTTCGCCCGGGAGGATGAGTTCCTGTGTTTCGCCGTTGTATGCGAGCGGCTGGATAGCTCTCGGGGCAGACAGAACCTCCGACTCAGCCTTGGCAACTGTTACGTTAACCGTCAGGGTAGCCTTGCCGAAGTTTTCAGTATCATCCGGCGTGAAGATAACGTACTGTTCGGATGTACCTGCTTCAGGAGCGATGGTCGGGTCAGCCCAAGCGAATGTGCCGGTAGTCTCTGCCTCACCGCCGTTGAGCTGGGAGTCAGCAAGTGTCTGACCGTAGGTGATTTCGGTAGCTGTCGGCAGAACTGTGATAGCCGGAGCCAGCTTGTTAACCGTAACCTTGACGGTGATGGTAAAGCCATTGTAGTTGTCCGGGTTAGCCGGAACGAAGTTCACGTCGTACTCAAACTCGCCTATTGACTGAGGAGCAATGGTCGGGTCAGCCCAAACGAACTCGCCGTCAAACGTAGCCTCGCCGCCGATGAGTTGTGCGTCAGCCAGGGTCTGACCGAAGGAGATATCGGTTGCAGTCGGAGCCTTTACGAGTTCGGCATCCGCTTTGTCAACATGTACGGTTACGTCCATGCTCGAGTTCTCGTACCAAGCGACGTTCTCCGGCGTGAAGATCACTTTGAAGGTCTGGTTGCCTGCATCGGGAACGATGTTGCCGTCTTCCCAAGCAAACGTACCATCGACAGTTGCTGCGCCATTGCTCAGTTCGGACTCGGCGAGCGTCTGACCATACACGAGGTCGGATGCAGTCGGGTTGGCAGTAATCGGGGCAGCTACCTTGCTGATAATGATGGTCTTTTCGACGCGTACCTCGTTCCATTTGTCATCACCTGCCTGGTAAGCGATTACCTTTACCTCGCCTGATGTGATGATCTCCAGTTCGTTGCCGTTCACGATGCGTGCGATGTTCTCGTCAGAAGTGCTGAATGTAACCTCTAATCCGCTGGAAGCGGTAGCCGTGAATGCCGGGATAACATCAGTAGTCCATGCCGTTTCGGGAACGTCAAAGCCTGAGATTGTCTGGTTGAAGGCAATAGCCGTGATGCTCAGTTTAATCTCGTGAGTTGTCGGGTTGGCTTTGCCGTCGGTGATAGTAACAGTACCAGTGTAGGTAGTGTTCTTCTCGCGAGGAGTGATGTAGATATCGAAGGTTTCCGTTGTGCGGTCGGCGCAGTCCTGACCGATCGAGTTCTTGCTGACGGTGAACGGGCAGTTTTCGTCGTCGCTGTTGACGATGATATCCACAACGTCAACGTTCGAACGGGTTACAGAGATGGTCTTTTTCCATTTCACATTGCGCTCAGCGTCTTCGGTGATGGTCGTTTCGCTTACGACAAGCTCTTTCTTGCGCGGAACAGAAATGTTCGAAACATTTTGTGAGCCGTACTCACCGGAACGGAAACGGATCTTGGTAGCTGTTTCTTCCAATGGGTAAGGACCAAAGTTACCGCCACTTGTTGTCGGCATAATGGACTCAACCAGCTTCCACTCCAGACCCGAACCGAAGTTGGCGTATTGCTCAATGAGCATAGGCTCTTGCTCAGACCATGCAAATTTCTTTCCGCCGTACTTGGCATAGAATGTCAGTTGTGTCGGTTTTCCGGTCAAATCGTATGATTGTACCGACATGCTTGTTTTGTCGCCCTTGCTGAAAGAAAAACTTTGGTCAGCCAAGGCATATTCGTCGCACGCAGCCTGAGGATTGCGCACTTTGACCAACTTGCGGGCTGTAGCACTGATCCACTCTTCGTCACCAATGACACCACCGGCTTGTGTGGCGATGATATATGCTTCGCCCGGAGTGCCGGTAATGGTGAGTGTGGCATTGTTCTCGCCGCCCAAAGTGATACAATCAGCCGAGCCGCCTTCGATGGCGTATGTAACTATGCCGCCGCTTGTAGCAGTTGCTTCCAGAGCGATAGTCTTGGGGTTAGCATTGGTCTTCAATCCGAGGAGATTTTGCTCCCAAGTGATTGTTTGCTTCTTGAGCGGCGTTACGGTGAATGTCTTGGTGTCTGAACATTCGGTATAGACTTCATTACCGGTTGCCTTGACCGTAATATCGGCTGTACCTGTGGCGATAGCTATGATTGACTTTTTGTCCTCTGAAACAGCAATAATTGATTCGTTAGAAGTGCTGAAAGTGATATCAGCCTCCTCGTTGTCAGCGGTGGCAATCTCGTCACCTGTCAAATAGTCTTCAGCATTGAGCGTGAAGACCGTAGCCTCCAACTCAGCATTCCAGTGAATAGCTTGGCTACGCTTTGTCGTAGAACCGGAAACCGTAACGGTTTTGGTTGTTGAACTGTTTTTAATCGTAATCGTTCCGCTGTGATCGCCTACAGCTTTGTCGCGATTGTAGTAAACGGTTACTGTTTG
This sequence comes from Paludibacteraceae bacterium, assembly GCA_905233935.1. Lineage (GTDB taxonomy): Bacteria > Bacteroidota > Bacteroidia > Bacteroidales > Paludibacteraceae > Colicola. Next base: position 10,167 of record CAJOFU010000044.1, on the reverse strand, counting down.
CGTGCCATATTGTACCGTTCCGCCAAACGATGCAGGCGAAACGGTGAAGAAGTCCGTGTTGTCGCTGCTTACGCTCAATGCCTCAACGTTACACCACTCAATATCAAACGTTAAGTCGGCTTTGCCGGAAGTTATGTTTCCTGTGCCAAAATCCAAAGAGGTGATCTTTTGGTCGTTAACGGTAGGATCGTGTACATACGCTTGGTCGGAAACAATAATGTCGGAGAATGTGCCGCCGAAGTTTCCGCTATAGCACAGCTTGATATACTTGGTTGATTTGGACAGATCGACTGTTTGCAATGAGCTGGTAGAGGTAGAGTTAGACTCCGTTGACCAAACATTCACCCAATTAGAGTTATCCGCACTCTCTGCCACACTCCAGTTTGGATTAGTTGCCCAGCTGGAACTACACTTATATTTGAATTTTAACTGGTAAGGGATGCTCGTTTGTGCTAAGGCAATTACTACATATTTATCATCCCAGTTAAAACCACCTGAACTAACCTCAATACCATCGCTCCACGAAGCTTTGTTGCTTGAAACGATTGTTCCGGAACTTTTGTAATGGGATTGTGTCATTGTCGTATTGTACGGCAGTTGTGCCCATGCGGTGGAAGTCCACGCGCAGAGGAGCAGGGTTGCTAAAACGCCCATGAAGCGCTTAGCGAAAAGATTTGTTGTAAATTTTTTCATATTTGTTTGATTGTTTATGTTATTTCGTTACTAAAATTGCCTATTTTTAAGATGAATCGCAAGATTAGGCAATAAATTGCCCGAAAAAAGCGTACAAAGTTAAGAATAATATTTAATATTTGCAAGTTTTTGGGGCGTTATTTGCGTGTGCGCGTAAGAATGTGCAACCTATTCGTAAAATTTGCACGTGGTGAAACGTTGAGTTCGCAAATCTATCTGTTCACTAATTAAGCGAATTAAACGAATACGATGAACTCTTTAGTCAACAATTAAAGACAATTTAAGACAAGACAATGATCACTTTTAGGTTCACAGATGAAACAGATTAAACAGAATGCGATGGACTCTTTAGGTCAACAATGAAAGACTATTAAAGACAAATAACGAAGAATCCTGTATGTTCACAGATTGAGCAGATTAAACAGAAGGCGAAGGGGGAAATGAAAGCGGTGTGTCAGAGTGACACACCGCTTTGGTTATGTGATAGGTTGTTAGTACCTATAGGGAGCACCGCTACCTTGTTCCGGCTCGCCGGCAGAGGGTGAACCGGCTAATTGCATGAGGTAACGTTCGCCGGCGAGAGCCAAGATTGTTGTTTCGGGGGTTATGTATGTTGCTTTCATTGTTGTACGTGTTTAGACGGTTGTACGTGTTTAGAAATTCGATACTTTCTTACCCTGAGCGTCGTAGATCATGCCGTCACGCAGGATATAGAGTTGTCCGTTTACAATAATCTTCTCTACAAAATCTGTGCCACGTTTGTCGTTGTCGAGCTCGTCAACGCCTGTTGCGGTGTTGTTGATGCGACGAACGACTTGCAGGGCGTATGAAGTGTCTGTGCCGGCATTGAAGTCGAAGGTGTAGTCACTCATCGATAGGTTCCAAACAATGATGCCGTTGCGTGTCAGATATACATCCTCAGTCGGGTTGTTGTCGATGGCAATGGTGTATTCGCCTGCTACAGGAGTGTAGATACCCAGCGGAATAATTGCCTCGTTGCCATTGTAAGCGACATCGACTGCACCGAGCGTTGCGTTCTTGGCGTTTGCCCAGAGGCGAGCGACAGAGATGCCGGATGTTGCGCCCATCTTCACTACATCCTTACCGATGGTGTATGTGGCAGCGGCGTTGTCGTCGCAGGTGATGAAGAGTTTGTCGTTCGACTTGCCGTTGTTGCGGAGCGAGAGGTTGACGAAGCAGATGTCACTCTCTGTGTCGCGTTGCGGTGCACGCAGCAAGCCTGTTGTAGCATCGCTGGCAGCCTGCATGGTGATCGTGCTGTTGTTCGTCTCAGCCTGAACGAAGTACGCTGCACCAACGACTAATGCGTTGCCTGTGGTGAGCTCGATGTCGTAGGCGTTGGTCGAGTGGTTGTAGAGCTGTGCGTAGCGCGGCGTGGATGCGTAGGTAACGTACGAAGTTGTACCGTTGCCGAGACTATTCCAACCTTTGTCTTTGGCGTCGCCATCCGTAACAGTCAGCGTTTGGGTCATTTCAGTGTTGAAGTTGCCACTCTTAGTCTTCGTGAAGCGATATCTATTGAGTTGGTTCTCAACGGTCATCAGATAGCCTACGCCCGGTTGCAGCGTACTGCGGTACTTCTTCCAGCCGTATTTGCCTTGCGCGCGCAGATCCTCATGATAATCCATGATAGCGTAGTTGACTTCGTTGACTGCCTTTACCCAGTTGCCGTTGTCAAGACGGTATACGCCGTTCATTGCGTCAACGTGGAAAGGAACAGTGAAACTATACCATCCGTAGGAAGCTGAGCCGGAAGGATCGAGGTCGAGGATGAAGTATGCGTCGCCGTGGGTTGTAAGTTTCGTCGGGTTGCTTACTTGTCCGGATTTCGGCTGCTCATTTTCGAAGTTCGAGAACAGCGTGAAGTCGTTGACTTGTACGTCACCCGAGCCGAGGTTAAGTTGTCCGCCGGCTTCGACGATGATGTTACCGTAGGTTGTTTGGTTAAGGCTGTTGCCTGCGCCGATGGTCAGTACAGCGCCGTCAGCGATGGTCAGCGTTTTGCCTTCGTTGATCGTAAGCGAGTTGATGGTAGTTTCTGTTTCGAGCGTTACATCGTTGTCGATGGTTACATCGCTGGTAGAGATAGGCTCAATACCTACGTTCCAGTTGGTTTCTGTATCCCAAACGCCATCTGTTCCCTCGAACGTAAAGTTGTTGCGGTAGAGAACGTGGAAGTGTTTGGTTACAGCCGGTGCAGCATTGTATATGTCTGTCGCAGGAGCTGTGGCTGTGATGGTAAAGTCACCGTCAGCCGTGAAGCGTACGTTACCCTCACCCAACAACTTGTTGTTGGTCGAATACTCATAGACAACCTCACCTGCAGTTTTTGAAGCATCGCTTTCGTACGTTACGCTCGCGTTAAGCACAATGCGATCGTACATATTAATTGTGTTGTATTCATCCAGATCGTCCCAATGGATAGTACGATTGATTTTGGATGCGCTACCTCTCAGCGTAACGACGCAAGAGGTTGAATCGTCAGAGATAGTCAGTTTGGCACTGTCAGCCTCAGACGCGTCTTTGGGGTTGTAAATGATAGTTATAATCTTATTACCTTTATCGCCACATCCTCCTTCAATACGATCCTTCAAAACGGAAAATGCATCATTTTCCTGATCAATCTCGAGTTTCAAGTCACCTGTGATATTGTTGTAATTGAGTTGTCTCTCGCGCTCTTCTAGGTCACCAACAGTCTTGGCTCCGAAGTTAACCTCCTTAACTGTCTCGATGTAACGAGCCAATGTGACTTGGCAGTTGCTGACATAGTGATAGCCTTGTCCTCCTTCCGGACGAACGAAACGAATCTTCGTTGCTTTGCGGTCAAGTTTAATATTGGTGAACGATTTGGGATCTTTGCCGTCGTCTATCAGCGGAATATCATTTTCTTTAAAGGTGTGGACATCACTCCAGCCGTTGATATATTGCTGGAGAATGATATCGCCACTGCTGTAATTCAAAACATTAACATATTGACCTAACCAACTTCCGAATCCACCTAAATTTTCGTCTAGAGCCTTATAGTATTTGCGTTTCAGATCTACACTGAGGAATTCGGGTTCACCACTTAAGGAATATTCTATGCCATCAATCTTATCTGTGTTCATTTGGAAGAACTCTTCATCTGATGCCTGTTGGAAAACGAAGTTCACGCAACCATCATCCGGGTCGCGGACAACGACTTTCTTTTGTACGGGTGATGCGGGTGCAAACACGTGCCCGGCATAGTTTCCACCCTCTTGTTTGGCGGTTACGTACGTTGTGCCTTGTCCCACGATTTGGAGTTTAGTAGTATCATTCACCACCACCACTTTGACAACCGTTTCGTCAGAAGAAGTGTAGGTAATCTCACGCGTCGGGAAAGTGCCCTCTTTGTCTGTCCTTGCCTCGGCTTTTAGCGTAACATTGCTACCGCCCTCAACCAGATTCATCAGATTCTGCTCCCAAACGATATACTGTATAATATCGTTAGTTACGGTAAAAATAGCGGTATCTGAAACGGCATTGTACACTTCGTTTGCTGGAGCACTGGCGATAATTGTATCCTTGCCGGCTCCAACTACCTCTAACGAATGACCATCCTCTGACACTTTGATAATATTCGAATCGGAAGTTTTGTATGTAACAGTGAACGTCGGCTGTGAGTGGGTTGCGTAAAGGTTAAATCCGACGGGGATAGTTCTCATTGTTGTGTTCCACTCAATGAACGGGGTCTTTTTGATGGTTTTACCCGTAATCGTCACCTCTTTGCGATAACAGTCATTGTATATTACCAGATGTGCGTAGTCCGTTCCGGCAGTAGCAGATTCGTACTGAATATCTATATTTGTTGTTTTACCATCCGCTTGGCAATCTGCATTCGAAATGGTAGTCTGCGAGAGCGTGAACTTAGGATTATCATTGTAGATGTGCAAATCACCTCCACCTGCTAAGGAATAGTGAATAGTCAAAGTGCCTATTCCTACACCGTCAGACGGATAAATAGAATTGTTCGTACTTGTCTTCTCTATTGTTACATCCTCTGCATTAAGCCAAGTCTTACGTGAAACGCTTACATTGCGCACATAATCATTAAAAGTTCCCGAACACATAAAGCGAACGCCAGTAGCTGTCCGGCTCAACGTCACTTGATGCCCTACATAACTCGTAGATACATTAATTTTCCCGTTGGTAGCGTCTTGCCATTCTCCATTAACACGTTCCTCTACTTGCACGTACGCATCATACGAAGCATTACTATATTTGCTTGCCTCAAACTGCACTACGCCTGCTACATTATTGGCAGTCCAAGTATGCTCATGTACTGTCGCTCCATAGCATCCGGATCCTACTGATGCGTCATTCTCCACCAAGTAAGCACACGACATTTCGGTAGCCAAAGCTACATCTATGCTGAAGGTGTTGTTCGCCTCCTCGTACAAATAGTTCTCGTCCTGATGAAAACTCCACGTAGCCGTTGCATCTTTCTTGTATTTCGAATGTACTATACCCGAGCGTGTGTTCTGCGTATAATCTAATACCGCAACCGTATTATCACCGGCAGTCTGTTGTACTAACTGAATAGGGAAATTCGTATAATCCGGATTCGTAGCCGTCAACGTTACTGCCAAATCTTTTCCCATCTGCATCGTCGGATGATACGTTGCACTATTGTTCACTTTCAACGTATTCGACTTTTTCTTAATGGTGAGATCTTTCGTTGCAGTACATGCAAAATAGTCGTCGCCGTCTGCAGCAATCTCCATCTTCAGTTGCAATGTGCCAGCCTGACCAAAGGATAAATAGCGACCATTTCTAAGTGCCGGGGCAGTTGCACCTTCATTGTTAGTTCCGGAAGCAACAAAAGAATTTGGAACTATCGAATACGTAATAGCGCCATTACCTTCACGCGTCCAAAGAGCCTGCAAATCTATTTCTGAATGGTTTATTTCATATTCGTCCGCAATATTGCAAGTCACAACCGGAGTGCCTTTTACAGCAAACTTGGCATAAAGGGTCAATGTTGTAGTACTACCTGCCGTGGAGTTTTCCAACGTCGGCTTGTATGGATTTGCAGAACTTACTTGTTGCGTACATGCTTTATCGCTATACCAACCTACGAATTTATAGTTCTTTGTATCTGTGGGAGTTGCCGTGAAAGTAACCTGCTTAGAGGCAGTTGTTGGCGTAAAATCGTTCGTTACGGTAGCATATCCGGAAGCTGTAGCCGAACCATACGAACTATTATTTACTCCGCCTATGACAGCATTAAAACCATATTGATATCTTTTGTGGGTAACTTTGTAGGTAAAGGTCGCAGTGGTGATGGTAAATGTCGTATTTACTACTGTCCAACCAATTTTGGGCTTTGATGATGTTGTAGACATATTCAACACCGTTGGAGATGTTAGTCCTGTGGATGTATTTTTTGAGATTGAAACAGTTTGAGCTCCACCAGTTCCTGTTTTATTCGTCTTACAATCAACGGTTGTACCATTCTGCCCATTACTTGAAAAATATGCGTTTGCAGTTGCAGTACTTGTCGCAGCCTGATAACCGCGTAACCCGATAGACACTCCGGTGACCGTTAAGTCGTAGTTGTTATCCTCCTTGTCCCATGTGAAATTCGATGTCTGAGAGCCGGGATATGAAGATATAGCTGCATAATCCAAACGGCTGCTATTGTATGTTACTCCGGATATTTTGAAAGTAACATGGTTGTGGGTTGAGGAGAATGTGCCATCCTTAACTTGTTGCAGACCATTACCATTTGCGGTACTATTGGATCCGCTAAACGCTGTCGAACCATTAAAGTCCTCAATCACCACATATTCATCTAATGCGAAAATGGGGCTATTCAGCGATGAAATGCATAGCATAAATAGCAACATTGCTATATTAATGAATGAAGTTTTGTTTGAAAAGTTGAAAAATTGTTTCATCATATTTGATTTTTAAATGTTTCTATTATGATTAGTCAAAAATTGTCAAAAATTATCAAAAATTAGTTTTGTTTTCAACTGTCCCATATTTTGGGACACTTCAATTACTTTTTCTTCTTTGTTGTTGCCTCGATTGCTTTCAGGGAAGCGTAGTAGGCTTGCTCAACCAGTGTGAGGGCGCGGACTTGGTACTTGCGGTACTCAGCAATGGCTTTGGCGCGAGCCTCGTCTGCCGAGATGCTGCGGAATTGCGTGCCTCGTTGGCTGCGAACGCGATAGCCTACTGCGATGATGACGTCGAGGTTGTAAAATCTAACCGGCTTATCAGAAAAAGGAAAGTGCAAAAAATGCACATTGCTTTTTTCGTCAAGCTCTCCTTCGGCAAAAATATTCTTGATATGACGCGTAATTACAGTTCTGTCGCGGTCATACAAGGTCGCCATTTGCTCTTGTGTCAGCCAAACAGTTTCGTTCTCAAGCATAACGTCCAATGACGCCTTCCCGTCTTCCGTTTGGTAGATTACAATCTCGCCTTGAGGATTATATGTCGCAAGCTTTTCGCTCATCTAAAAGTGTACGATTTTTAAGATTGTTCGCAAGATTTGGAAATCATTTGCCCCAAAAAAGCGCACAAAGTTAAGAATAATATTTAATATATGCAAATTTTGGAGCAAAAATATGCTCTAAAACATAAGGCAGTGCAACGCATTCATAAAAAACGTACACCCTGCTATAAGCAGGTGGCAAATAAAGGGGTAAGGTTTGCAAGGTTGAGGTCGCAGATAGATATGTTCACGAATTAAGCGAATTAAACGAATGCGATGGGGATTTTTGAGTCAACAATTACAGATATGCCATATAACAACATAGCAGCAAGGATGCCGCTATGCTATGCTTGAAGTTTGGAATTAGAGAAATTCATACGCCCAAAGCGATGGCGGGGGAGATATTGAGCTTGAGGCACATCTGACGGGCGAGCGAGAGACTTTCTTTATTTTTCATTATTGTATAAATGGGTTATAACTCGTTACGAACATTATCCAATTGTTTTTGTATCGGGCGCTTCATCCACTCGGGAATAGAATCCTCTACGTAGTCATTGAAGTGACTGATAACATATATAGTCTGCTCGATTATTTCGTTTGCGGTTTTGGATTTGATGCCTGCTTCTGCGGCAACGGCTAATAAGTCTGCACGTGAGATGTGCAGCCGCTTGCCGTTCACCGACATCTGATGCCTACGCGTAAAACCTTCACCCACAGCGTACGACATGTCGTATGCCGGTGACAGATGCCATACGCCATCGGTATCCATCAAGAACTCAATGTTCTTTGTGTGGTCGTCTTGGTTGCAGCCGATGACGTTGAAAACCATACGTCTGTATGCTTGCTCCATCTCCGTTTGCGTCAGTCGCAAGCCTCGCATCACGCGGAAAAGTTGCTCATACGACCAAGAATCGGGTTGGTTGTAATCATAGTGCGCCAAGCCGCATAGGGAAACCATGTGAACGCGATGACTGCCGCCTATGCGGTCAAAGCGTTTGGTCATAAAGTGATGCCGCGCACCATCTTCCAACAGGCGCGATTCCATCATCTCTATACCACAGTCCAAAACCATGCGATAGTAAACGTATTCGAGGCAACCGTAGTTCTTCGTCTCGCTATACGAACCCGGATGATTCTCATCTACGCCGTCGAGTTTGAGCAGCCAATGTTCATAGCCGTCAGGCGCATCTACTTGCCCTGAACGCAAGTCGCCTGTCTGCTTGTTGTATGCAACAACGGCCTTGGGGCGGGCACCGCCTGCGGAAGTGCCGACGCGTAAGATGGTAAGCAAGGCTTCGTCGTCTGTTTTGAGGTTGGTGTCGAAATTCATTCTGTTCTCAAGAACCTGAGCCGTGGCAGCCACCAAGCTGTCCAAGTCAATGGCGACTTGTTTGTTCAATTCTTTGCGTTCCTGCGGCTCAAACCGTAAGGCTCCCATCGCTCGCGAACCCTGATGAAGCAAACGCTCGATTGTGGTGTAACTGTCGCGAGGGTGACCGGATTTCTCGAGCCAATGGTTGATGATGGCAGTACCAAACCTGTCAGGCAGACAATCTGCCACAAACCCCGGCAAACCTTTGTACGTCTCGCGCGGTAAGTGCGAGAAATCGTAGATTTTTCCTATTTCCGGCGTGACAAACAACGGCGAGGGATTATATCCGCTACGCACAAATTCCGGCGTATATTACATGGTTATTCTGCCGGAAGCGTCTTCCGATAATGAAGCCATGTGCAAATCCCAGAGGTATATTTTGGCAAAATTAATCATGACGAGTACGTATTCTTTTGGTTTCTTTTCCTTGGTTTTGAGCAATCAGCAATGGGCTGACTAAGGCTTGCGTTTCAAAGTTGTTCAGGATTTCCAACTTGTTCAACGCTCGCAGGAGTGCAACTACGGATTCCATCCTCATGCTTTTGCCACTCTCTATCTGTACGACAGTGGAGCGGGCTACTCCGGCACGATCAGCCAACTGCTGTTGGGTCAGTTGCGCATTCATTCGCATTTGTCGCATCTGCTTGCCGAGATATTGCAACAATGCGTCGTTTGTCATAAAATAGTCAATCATAATGTCGCTTTTTTCAGTCATTAACCGTTGTTTTTGGCGTTAATGACTGTTATAACAATCATAAAACGTCACAAAGGTGCGCATTTATTTTCACATATACAAAAAATCTCGTCAATAATGTCGTTTTTAGCCGACATTATCTGCAATTTTGATAGTTAATGTAGCATTTAGGCGACATTAAGTGGCTTAAAACGGCGTTGGGTGGAAAAAACAAACACCGCCGTTTGGCGGGCGGTGTTAGAGGACGTTGAGGACTTGCTCTTTGATTTGCTCGAGCAGGTCTTTCATCTTGACGACGATGATCTGCATCTCGCTCTGGTTGGATTTGCTGCCGAGGGTGTTGATCTCGCGCCCCATCTCCTGCGCTATGAAGCCGAGTTTCTTGCCAATGCCGGAAGTGGGAACGCTCTGCTGTGTGACCGCTTCGCTGTGTGAAGTGGGATTAGCCATGGTTTCGCGGAAGTACTTGATGTGGTTGCGGAGACGCACTTTCTCCTCGGTGATGTCGAGTTTCTCGAGGTAATAGATGAGTTCCTGCTCCAGGCGGTTGCTGTCGATCTGCGTGCGCGTTTCCTCGGCAAGTTTGTCGAGCCCCGAGAGCAGATGCTGGCGGATGCGTTCCACGCGGGATTTTTCGAAGGGTTCAACCTCGGCGAGCAGGGCGCTGATGGCGTCGAGTTTCTCGGTGAACATCGCTTCGAGGGCTGCTCCCTCTTGCACGCGGAAGGCGATGAACTGCTGCACGGCTTGCTGAATCGTCTGCTCGACGATCTGCCACTGCTCATCGCTGACGGGTTGCGGCTCTTCGGCTTTGATTACATCCGGCATGCGCAGCACAGCCAGCGCGCGCTCGGCATCGGTGAGTTCGGGGCAGAGCTCCTGCAACTCCCGTAAATGGAACGAGTATGCCGCGCGATTGAC
>CAJOFU010000043.1:37065-40271 GCA_905233935.1 Paludibacteraceae bacterium | reverse complement strand
AAGCCATTGCCGCCACTGAATAGTCTTTTGTCTTTGAGGCGTAGCCGGTCTTTTGTCTTTGAGCGCAGCGGTCTTGAAAACAGCGGATATCATACTACCTCTCGCCATCGCGGATACCTATACCTATAGCGTTCCCGACAGCATAGCGTGCCTCGAAATAGGCACGCGTGTTTTAGTGCCGCTCGGCAAGAAGACAATCACGGGTATAGTCTATCGTCTGCATCCCGAAAATCCCGATGACACCGTCAGCCCCGACATCCGTCTGCGCGACATCATTGAGGTGCTCGACGAGCAGCCTGTCGTACTGCCCTCGCAACTCGCACTCTGGCGGTGGATGGCGGATTATTATCTCTGCACCATCGGCGAGGTGATGGCTGCCGCGTTGCCCGCACGGCTGATTGACAACGATTATACGGCGCGCACCGAGGTGTATATATCCCTGCATCCGCAATTCACCGATGTCGAGATGTTACAGCCCGTGTTCGATAGCCTCAAGCGTGCTCCCAAGCAGCTCAGACTGCTCGAATATTTCCTCGAATTATCCGATGCCTTCGATGGCGCACCGCATCTGGTTGAGCAACGCCAACTCATCGAGCACTCGGGCGAATCGACCGCTGTGCTGCGTACCCTCGTCGAGAAGCATATCCTCGTAGCCAGCCACGAGGTCGTCAGCCGCATCCCTTCCTACGACGCGGATATCGAACCTGCTCATCCGCTCACCAACCAGCAACAGCGTGCTATAGAAGAGATCCGGGCGGGTTTTGCCGATGGCAAGGTCTGTCTGCTCCACGGCGTCACATCCAGCGGCAAGACCGAGGTCTATATCCATCTCATCCGCGAGATGCTCTCGCAGGGCAAACAGGTGCTGTATCTTGTGCCGGAGATTGCCCTGACCACCCAACTCACCGACCGCCTGCGCAAGGTGTTCGCCGGGCAACTCGGCGTCTATCACTCGCGATTCAGCGATATGGAACGTGTGGAGATCTACCGCGACCTGCTCACATCCACCGAACCGAAAGTCATACTCAGTGCCCGTTCGGGTGTGTTCCTGCCGTTCCGCAATCTTGGCTTGGTGATCGTGGATGAGGAGCACGACAGTTCGTTCAAGCAGCAAGATCCCGCACCGCGTTACCATGCGCGTTCCGTAGCGGTAGTGATGGCTCGTGCGGCTAACGCCCATGTGCTCTTAGGTACAGCTACACCGGCTATCGAGTCGTATTACAACGCCCAAACGGGTAAGTACCGCTTGGTTCAGATGAACGAGCGTTATGCCGGACTCAGCCTGCCGCGTATCGGTTTGGTGGATCTCAAGCGTCAGTACCACCGCAAGGAGATGTACGAGCACTTCGCCGACCCGCTCGTCGAGCGCATCAACCGCCAACTCGCCGAAGGCAAACAGATCATTATCTTCCAGAACCGCCGCGGATACGCGCCGTATATAGGTTGCAAGAAGTGCGGCTATGTGCCTAAGTGCTGCAACTGCGATGTGAGTCTGACCTACCATAAGCGTACGAATACATTGGTCTGCCACTATTGCAGCTATACTGTCAGTGCACCGCAGAGCTGCCCGAATTGTGGAGGTGATTGGCGCGATTTCGGCGTTGGCACCGAGAAGATTGAACACGAAGTCATCGGACTTTTCCCCGCCGCACGTGTGGCACGTATGGATCTCGACACCACGCGCAACAAGAACAGCCATCAGCGCATCATCAACGCCTTTGCGCGACACGAAGTGGATATACTTATCGGTACGCAGATGGTCACCAAAGGTCTGCACTTCAACGACGTTTCGCTCGTTGCTGTCCTCAATGCCGACAGCATGATGCAGTCGCCGGACTTCCGCAGTTCGGAGCGTGCGTTTCAGATGCTGGAGCAGGTTGCAGGTCGTGCCGGACGTACGGGCAGCCAGGGCGAGGTGATTATCCAGACCTTCCAGCCGGACAACCCGCTTTACGGCTACTTGCAGCGGCATGATTACGCCTCGTTCTATGCCGAACAACTCCGCGAGCGTAAGACTTTCCGTTTCCCGCCGTTCTATCGTCTGATTGTCCTCACGCTCAAGCACCGCGACTACACCCGCCTCGATACCGCAGCCCGCGAGCTGAGCGAGCGCCTGCGTAAGGTCTTCGGCAACCGCTGCTCCGATGTAATCATCCCGCCTGTTGCCCGTGTGCAGAACCAGCATATCCGCACCATCCGCTTGCGCATCGAATCGACCGCCTCGTTCACGCAGGCTAAGTTGATCCTGATGCAGCACATCCGTTACGTCCAGACCCTTCCGAACTGCAAGGGCACCGTCATCCAACCCGACGTCGATCCGATGTAGTCCCTATGTAAGTTTGTGCTGGGCTATGCTATCCAGATTGCCGCATCCTAACAGGCAAGGTTTGTTTACTTATAAAGAGCGTGCGGCATAGTATGTCGCATGCTCTTTGGCTAAAGTGATTCTGATTTCTGAATGCTGAATGCAGCCCATACGGGCTGCTTTTTTTGTGCCTAAACCGAAAAAAATCATTATGCTCGCGAAAAAAGGACAGTTATTTGGAGGGCACTGAAAAAGGTTGCATATTTATAGTGCACTCATAACAAGAGAAAGGATTGCAACGTTTCTAAACGTTGCAATCTTTTTTTTTGATTAGTAGTAGAGATTTTCTCTATACGTCGGTATAATGCATTTTATACATCCCCAAACAGCCCATTACAAGGCAAAATTTGGCGATTTAGACTTTATTTGGTCTCTTCAAGCAGCTTGATGATACGTTTTATATTCGCAGCAAACATAGTAATAGCGCCCTGCATTTGCATGGTGTCCATTCCGTAAGATTCCGCTCTATCGTAGCCTAAGACATTCTTTAGTTCTGCATTTTTCGCATCTATCTTGTAGCGCTCCGTTCGATAGAGTTCCTTAAATTCGGTCGTTTCTTGAAATGCAACCTGCTCTGCTTGTGTGCCTGTCTTGATAGTTGTACTATATGTTTTACTCTTCGCACCTGCTTTGTGGTACCCATTTCTAAGTGCGCATGTTTTACATTTCTCAATGTCAGAATAATATGTTAGTGTTTGATTTTTATCCCCTTTCTTTCCTTGTCGGGCTTTACGTATAGCCCTATGTCCTGCCGGACAAACATACATCCCTGCGTCTTTGTTATACTCCCATTGTTCCTTTTCTGATCTAAATCCCTGACTAATAGACGGGCTTACTTTTG
>CAJOFU010000043.1:28955-37049 GCA_905233935.1 Paludibacteraceae bacterium | reverse complement strand
TTTGAGATTACTATCACCTGAGTATGCTGTGTCGCCGATAACTGTTTTTACTTCTATACCATTCTTACGGGTTTTCTCTATCAGTTGTGGTAATTGACGACCGTCGCCTTTCTCTCCGGATGTAACAGTTGCTGCTGTAATAATATTTTCCGGACTCATTGCTATATGATACTTGTAGCCGGGGAAATGGTCATCGCGAGTCTTATGTCCTACGCGCGCATCTTTGTATTTATAGGTAGTGTAGTGGTCTTGAATGTCGTTCAATGTCTCTTTAAGCATGTTCAAACGCTCCTTGATTTTCGGGATATTAATCAGGATCTCATCTTCCGACACTTTGACACTTTGTCCACTAACGATTGCGTATAAGCTAATTCGTGCACCAAATCATCGTCCGTATTCTTTGCCGGAAGAGTCTCCTTGATAGACTCATCGTGCTCGTAAAGACATTTGCTTAGTTTCTTCGAACGGAGTTTGAGAGCCTGCACGGGTGAGTATGGATTAGAACGAGAGCCGGAGTGAGTAGCATCTACAATGATTGTGTTTGTCTTGATAATGCCTTTGGCTATGGCTATCTCTACAGTCTTACCTATTAGCATATCTAACAACTCGACATCTTTGAGACGTAACTTGCGAAACTTGGTCAATGTACTCGGGTTGATCACATCTTCTTCTGGACTCATCCCTAAAAAATACTTGAACGACATATCGTACATCGAACGCTCTACAACATCTACATCTGACGAGTCGTAAATCACCTTCAGCAAAAGATACTTAAACAAGCGTATCGGACTTTCTGCTCAACGACCATTGTCAGGGCAATATTTGGATACGAGTTCTTGATAAACGAAACTAAAATCTATTAAATCATTTATCTGACGAAGCAAATGCTTTTGTGGCACTACTTTGTCGTATCAATCTGCATATGCAGTCAATTGGATGGTTTGTTGTTGGCTCAGCATAACGGTTTCTAAATTACACTACAAAGATACAAAAAAAATCGCACATATGCAAGTTTTTTACCACATATGTGCAATTTTTTTTCTAAAAAGGACTCTCACGAGGGTTTTTCAGTGCCCTCGCTCCTCGGGGCACTTTTTTTGTCCGGTATGTGTAAGTGATTGATTAGTTCCTCCACCCTTGCCCAACCTGCTACTCCACGGTGACGGACTTGGCGAGGTTACGCGGCTGATCGACATCGCAGCCTTTGACTACGGCAATATGGTACGCGAGCAGTTGAAGCGGTATAACCGTCAGCAGCGGCGTCAAACACTCCTCGGTGGCGGGGATCTCGATGGTGTAGTCGGCAATACGGCTGACGAGCTGATCGCCCTCGGTGACTACGGCAATGACCCTACCTTTGCGGGCTTTGATCTCCTGGATGTTACTTACGACCTTCTCGTACGTACCGCAATACGGTGCTACGACCACTACAGGCATTTCTTGCGAGATCAGAGCTATCGGTCCGTGTTTCATCTCGGCGGCGGGATAACCCTCGGCGTGAATGTAACTAATCTCTTTGAGTTTGAGCGCACCTTCCATCGCAACGGGGAAGTTATAGCCTCGTCCGAGATAGATGAAGTTCTGGGCGTAGGTGAAGGTCTTGGCGAAGTCCGCGATGCGTTTGTTTTGACCGAGTACCCGCTCTATCTTGTCGGGGATCTGTCCGAGTTCACGCACGATGCGAAGATACTGCTCCTTGCTCATCGTGCCTTTCTCCTTGCCGATGCAGAGTGCGAGCATCGTGAGGGCTACGACTTGTGCGGTGAAGGCTTTGGTACTTGCGACACCGATCTCCGGGCCGACGTGGGTGTAGCAACCACTGTCACTCACGCGCGGGATAGATGCGCCGACGACGTTGCAGATCGAGAAGATGAACGCACCTTTCTCTTTCGCCAACTGGATAGCTGCCAAGGTGTCCGCCGTTTCGCCGGACTGCGAGATAGCGATGACTACGTCATCTTTGTTGATGACGGGTTTGCGATAGCGGAACTCGCTGGAGTACTCGACCTCAACAGGTATCTGCGCAAACTCCTCGATGGCGTACATGGTTATCAATCCGGCGTGCCATGATGTGCCACAAGCGGTGATGATGATGCGCTTGGCGTTGAGGAAACGCTCCTTGTTGTCGATAAAGCCGGAGAGGGCGATGTTGTCCTGTCGCACGTTCACCCGTCCGCGCATAGAGTCAGTGAGGGTGCGTGGCTGCTCAAAGATCTCCTTGAGCATAAAGTGCGGGTAGCCGCCTTTCTCGAGTTGCGAAAGCGAGAGTTCGAGGCGCTTGATCTCCGGCGTTTTCTGCACATTGCCGATGGTGGTAATATCCACATCCTCACCCAAACGCAGTGAAACTACTTCCTCATCTTCGATATAGATGACTTTGTCGGTATATTCGACAATCGGCGTAGCGTCGGAGGCAAGGAAATACTCGTCGTCGCCTATGCCTACCACGAGCGGCGAACCCTTACGGGCGGCAACGAGGGTGTCGGGGTTGTCCTTGTCCAACACAGCGATAGCGTACGCGCCGATGACCTGTTGCAGCGCGAGTTGCACGGCGGTCTTCAGATCGACGTGGCGATTGAGTTGGGTGTATTCGATGAGCTGCACCAGCACCTCGGTGTCGGTGTCGGAGCGGAACGTATAACCTTCCTTTTGCAGACCGGCTTTGAGCACGGCATAGTTCTCGATAATGCCGTTGTGGATGATTGCCAGGCGCTCGCTCTCGGAGTAATGCGGGTGGGCATTGACGGTGTTCGGTTCGCCGTGCGTCGCCCAACGGGTATGCGCAATGCCGATGCAACCGTCGGTGTCTTTGTCCGCGGCGTAGGCCTCGAGTTCAGAAACTTTGCCTTTGGCTTTGTAGATGTTGAGTTGTCCGGCGGGGTTGATGAGCGCTACTCCGGCACTATCGTAGCCGCGGTACTCTAAGCGATGCAGACCTTTAATCAATATGGGATAAGCCTTCCGCTTTCCTATGTAACCAACTATACCACACATACTATTTGTTATTTGTGATTTGTTATTTTTCAATTTACAATTGTTTCAGACGTTGCAGAGCCTCTGCACAAACATCCGGCTTGGAGAACGCCGAGAAGCGGACATATCCCTCGCCTGACGCGCCGAAACCTACGCCGGGTGTGCAGATGACTTGACACTGCTGCAACAGATGGTCGAAGAATGTCCATGAGTCCCAGCCGTGAGGTGCGCGACACCATATATATGGCGAATCAATGCCGCCATATACCTCGTAGCCTATGTCCTGCAGTCCGGATTTCAGGCTGTGCGCTGTAGTGCGATAGACCTCGAGGTTCGCACGTATACCTTCGCGCCCTTCTGGCGTATAGGTTGCCATTGCCGCACGCTGCGCGATGTACGACGTGCCGTTGTATTTCGTGCATTGCCGGCGCAACCACATTGCTTGCAGACCGGTGGCTTTGGGTACAACCGTATAGCCGCAACGTACGGCTGTGAAGCCGGCAGACTTGCTGTAACTCTTCACCTCAATAGCCACCTCCTGTGCACCGTCGATCTCGTAGATACTATGCGGCACATCGGGTTGCGTGATGAACGACTCGTAGGCGGCATCGTAGATAATAATACTATGGTTTGCGCGCGCGTAGTCAACCCACAGTTTGAGTTGCGAACGGGTGAGGACGGTGCCAGTAGGGTTGTTCGGGTTGCAGAGATAGATTATATCTGTTTTTTGTTTAGGCAATTCGGGCACAAAACCGTTCTCTGCAAGACAAGGCAGGAACATAATTTCCCTCCCCGCCATGACACTTGTATCGGCGTAAGCAGGGTACGTCGGGTCGATGATCGCTACGCTATTGTCCTGTGCAAACAGTTCGCTCAGGTTACCAAGGTCGCTGCCAGCGCCATCACCGATGAACACCTCATCCGCCTCCAGCCGTACACCCAGCGGCGCATAATCCTGTTCGACAACCGTCCGTCGCAGCCACTCGTAGCCTTCCTCGGGACCGTAGCCACGGAACGTGTCCGGCTGCCCGAGTTCGGCGGCAGCCTGTTGCATAGCCTGCACGATGACTGGCGGCAAGGGGCGCGTCACATCGCCAACGCCCAGACGCAGGATAGTCTGATCAGGGTGTGCCGCCTGATACGCCGCTGTCCGGTCAGTAATCTCTTTGAACAGATACTGCTCCTTGAGGTTGGTATAATTAGGGTTTTTGAGCATTTTCGGGTTAGCGGGTTAGCGGGTTAGCGGGTTAGTGGGTTAGCGGGTTAGCGGGAAGGGTAATCTCTCCGCGAAAGGACTCTTCCGCAGAGCCGGTCATATAGACGGATTGATGGTCGTTTTTCCATTGTATCTGCAGATCGCCGCCCGGCAGATGAACGGTCACACTGCGTTCCGTCCAGCCGTCTTGAATAGCCGCCACGACTGCTGCACACGCGCCTGTACCGCATGCAAGCGTTGCACCTGAACCGCGTTCCCACACGCGTACATCCAGTTCATGAGGATTGCGCACGCGCACGCACTCCACATTCGTGCCCTCGGCAAAATGCGGGTGGGTGGCAATCCTCGGACCGCGGATATGCAGGTCTTCGTCAGTGGGTATATAGTCGCAGAAGAACACGGCGTGCGGGTTGCCCATATTCACCGACATGAACGTGTACGGCGTGCCTGCCAACGTCAGTACGTCGGGCATCACCTGCGGCAATCCCATATTCACCGTTACCTGCTCAACAACCTCATCCTTGACCTGCAAGGCGAGGGAGCGGATACCGGCGAGAGTCTCGATATACATCTTCGGCTGATGACATTTGCCACTCTCGTACAGGTACTTTCCCACGCAGCGGATAGCGTTGCCGCACATCTGAGCTTCCGAGCCGTCGGCATTGAAGATACGCATCCTCGCATCGGCGTTCTCTGACGGCAAGATTAGCACCAAACCGTCCGATCCGACACCCGTGTGGCGGTCGCTGACGCGGCGCGCCAAGGCTGGCAGATCGGTCTTATGGATGATCTGAGTTGTGGCTTGCGGGAAGCAATCGATGAAGACGTAGTCGTTGCCCAAGCCGTGCATCTTTATGAAAGTCAGGACTTTCATGTTTTGTCGTTAATATGGTCGCTTACGCGACGTTAAACAGTTAAGATGGTTCACTTCGTGAACGTTAAAAAGTTAGTGAATGAAGAGCAATTCTCTGTATTTGGGGAGAGTCCACATCTCGTCATCGACGATGAGTTCGAGGGCATCAGCGTGGTCGCGGATCTCTGCCATGAGGGGCAGGACGGTGTCGTGGTAGGCTATGGCTTTGCTGCGTTCGTCCGGCTGGCGGTTGGCTTTGTGTCGCGCCTCGGTCATTCGCTCCACACCGGCGAAGATCTCTCCAGAGTGGTGCTCAATCTGCTTGATGATGCTGTAGTCCATCTCGTTGAGCGAGGCAACCTCATCGGCATTGAACACCTGCTTGACGGCAAGCACGTTCTGCAAGAGCATGGTCTGATAGCGTTTGGCGGCAGGCAGTACGTGGTTGACTACGAGATCGCCCATGACGCGGCTCTCAATCTGGAGTTTCTTGACGTAGGTTTCCCATTTGACCTCACTGCGGCTGTGGAGCTCGGCTTCGCTGAGCACGCCCGTCAAACCGAACATCTTCACCGAATCCGGCGCAAGGTAGCGGTCGATAACCAGCGGCACACTTGTCTCGCAGTCCAAGCCGCGCTTCTGTGCTTCGGCTTTCCACTCCTCGCTATAGCCGTTGCCGTCAAAACGGATGGCTTTGCAGGCAACGATATACTTCTTGATCACATCAAACAGCACCCGCTCTTTCGGTTCGCCTTTCTCGATGCGGCTGTCCACCTCCTGCTTGAAGAGGATGAGTTGCTCGGCTACGGCAGCGTTGAGTGCAAGCATCGCTGCACCGCAGTTTGCAGACGAACCCACTGCGCGGAACTCAAATCGGTTACCCGTGAACGCAAACGGCGAGGTGCGGTTGCGGTCGGTATTGTCCAAGAGGATCTCGGGGATATTCGCTACGCCGAGTTTCATCTCTTTCTTGGCGTTGATGATGATCGCCTCTTCGGCTTTGGCGTGCTCCAGCTTGTCGAGCACAGCGGTGATCTGCTTGCCGAGGAACACCGAGATGATCGCCGGAGGTGCTTCGTTGGCACCCAGACGGTGCTCGTTCGTCGCGCTGACGATAGATGCCTTGAGCAGACCGTTATGCCGCTGCACAGCCATCAGTACATTCACAAGGAACGTAATGAACTGCAGGTTCTGGTACGGGTTCTTACCCGGGGCAAGAAGATTGATGCCGGTGTTCGTCTGCAATGACCAGTTGCAGTGCTTGCCGCTGCCGTTGACGCCCGCGTAGGGCTTCTCGTGGAGCAGTACGCGGAAGTGATGGCGTTCGGCTACGCGCTCCATGATCGACATGATAAGCAGGTTATGATCGTTAGCAAGGTTTACGTCTTCGAAGATCGGTGCCATCTCAAACTGGTTAGGTGCCACCTCATTATGGCGCGTACGCACGGGGATTCCGGCTTTCAGAGCTTCGTATTCGAGTTCGCGCATGAACGCCAACACACGGGCAGGGATTGCGCCGAAGTAATGGTCTTCAAGCTGCTGGCTCTTCGCGCTGTTGTGTCCCATGAGTGTGCGGCCTGTGAGCATCAAATCGGGGCGAGCGTTATAGAGCGATTCATCCACGAGGAAGTATTCCTGTTCCCAGCCAAGGTTGGCGTGAACGTGCTTGACCTGTTTGTCGAAGTACGCGCATACCTCGCGTGCGGCGTGACAGAGTGCCGCCGTCGAACGGATGAGCGGGGTCTTGTAATCCAGAGCCTCCCCCGTATAAGCAACGAACACCGTCGGGATACACAGCGTATCACCGATCAGGAACACAGGCGACGAGGGATCCCACGCCGAGTAACCGCGCGCCTCGAAGGTGTTGCGGATACCTCCGCTCGGAAACGAGGATGCATCAGGCTCTTGCTGATACAACGAGTCACCGCTGAACTCCTCAAGCAGCAAGCCGTCTTTGAGGGTAAAGAACGCGTCATGCTTCTCGGCAGTGCCGCCTGTGAGCGGTTGGAACCAGTGCGTGAAGTGCGTTGCACCGCGCTCGATAGCCCACTTACGGATACCGATAGCCACTACGCCGGCTATGTCGCGATGGATCGTGCGACCGTTATCCACATCATCGAAGAGCTGCTCAAGCACCTCTTGTGAGATATACTCTTTCATCTTTTCGCGCGTGAAAACATCGCGGGCGAAATAATCCTTTACTTTGCCTTCAGGCGCTTCCACTTGCGCCATTTTATGCGCAACAGCCAATTTCAACGCTTCAAAACGAACATTTGCCATACTTTTGATGCAATTTTATCAATTTAATCCGATTGAATTACAAAAACAGCCGCAAAAATACAAAAAACATTTGATATATGCAAATAAAAAAGGAACATTTTTAACTTTTTCGTCAAAAATGTCCCAATTTTATCAAAAACACCTTACAACGGGAGTGTTTTTTATAACTACTCCTTGGTTACGATGAATGCGCGGTTGCCGCTATCGAACTCGAAGATATAGTCGCCTGCCGGCCACTCCTCGGGGATATCAATCGTTTGCGGCGAGCTGGTGCGGTGAACCGAGGTCGTATGCGCATTGGTCTTGTCGTGGATAACGATGTCGGCAGCGTACGGGCTGTTGTTCACAATCACCGAATTGCCGGAGATACATACGTTCAGATTGCCGGCATCAACCTCCACTTGGAAGATAGCCGTCAGGACAAGATCCGAGTAGAGAACCATAGCGCGGGGGTTCTCGGTATTCTCGTCCGACCACTTGACGAACTCATAGCCGGGATTCGGCGTAGCCGTGGCAGTCAGTTCAACGCGGTCGCAATAGTCCGTTACGCCGGATGCGCCGGCTGAACCCTTGACGGGATCAGCGGATGTAACCGAATAGGAGATAACGACAACGGTCTGCGGGGAGATCTGATCCAAGTCCTTCCAGACCAGTGCGGTCTGATAATCCTCCAATGCGGGGCAGGGAACATGTACGGTCTTGTAGCAATCGCCAGTGAACGTTGCGGCGGCTAAGGTCGGCGGAGTAGTGGCGTTGCAGTCAATACGCTCCA
>CAJOFU010000043.1:16938-28923 GCA_905233935.1 Paludibacteraceae bacterium | reverse complement strand
AGAGGTCAGCGTAGTTGGCAACTCGAGGGTACGCAGACTCTGGCATTGCATGAATGCGTTTGCGCCGAGCCTGCGCCTCATAAACGCCTTTCTTGTTGTTGAAGGTGGAAGCGTACGATATACCTGCAGCATCACCCGAAGCACAGGTGAACAGGGTGTTGGCTATACCGTTCCAGCCAGAGTGGTGCGCACCGATCTTCGAGGCGTAAGCCGATATACCGACGCTTGTCGGTTCGCTGAGCGTCTTCGGATCAGCCGCCTTGAGATACCATGTGGCGTGACTCGCCATCGAGATCATATACATGTGTCCCGGATAGAGGGTTGCATCGGCTTTCACACTCTTCCAGCCGCGTTGGGTGGTTGCACGCATTGCGCCGTCGTATTCCTCAACAATGAAGTCGGTGCCCGGGATTGCAGGTTTGTCCGAACCCTCGTAGCGGATACCCGTAGCCATGCTTACGGCGAACGGAACAGCTATAGCGAACCACTGCTCATCCAGCGGGCCTATAGGTGTCGGGAATTGCATCTTCACCTCAATCTCGGTTGATGCATCGGTAACGATGTCCTTGATATCCGTATCACCTGTTACGTCAACCGGCTCGACTTCTATCTCCTCAAAGATGGCAGTCAGCTCAATGTTTTTGTCCACGGTGAGCGTGTACGGGTTCTTTGTTGCGCCATCCGACCACTTCACGAACTCGTAGCCGTCATTGGCTGTAGCAAGAGCAATAAGCTCCGGATCGCTACATGTAGGTGTCTTGTTTATATCAACCTTACCCATCTTTTCGTCAGCAGATGTTGCTGACCATGTGTACTCAAGCGGTTTGTCCGACCATTGTGCATTTACGGTCAGGTTGCCGGTAATGTTCGAGTAGTCAGGTTTCCACGACAGCAGCTTGCAGTCAGGAACCTCTATCTCCGGCGGAGTAGCCGACGAGCCGTACTCAACATTATCCTCTCCCACCTTCTTGTCGCCGTTCATGAAGGTAACGGTGTACTTGTTCTTTGTAGCCTTGAATGTAGCCGTGTAGGTTGCATTAGCCGTAGCAGGAACAACCACGGGATCCCAACCGCTCCAAGTGTAGGTGAACTCTGCATCAGCAGCCTTTGTAGGCTCAGCGCCGTCGTACGTAGGCGTTGTGCCATTGGGCACATTATTGTCGGTTTCCAGAACCACGTCACCATTCTTCCATACGATTGTCCAAGTCTTTGTTGCTTCTTTCCACAGAGCTTGGAGTTCTATATTCTCCGTCAGCGTGATCTCACGCGGGTTGTCGGTATTTCCGTCCGACCATTGCTTGAACTCGTAACCTGTCTTGGCATTAGCGCTAAACTTAACCGTAGGATCGGCACATGTAGGATCTTGGTCAATAGATACCGTACCTTTCTCTTCATCGGCAGAGGTTATCGTTGCTGTGTAGGGTGACGGCAGATCATCAAAGTGAGCGATAATAGTGATATCACCGACGATGAACGAGTAATCTCCTTCCCACCTCAGTTTCTTGCATGCAGGAACTTCTACATCTGGTGCATTGGCTGCGGAACCGTAGTAAACAAATTGCGGTGCACAGAGATAATTTCCTGCCTCATCCTTGAACATTAGCCTAATGTCCCACTTACCACGCGGTTATCACGCGGTAATCACGCGGTAATCACCCGGTTCATGCATGACACAATATCAAGAGACGATCGATGCGGGAGCGGTTGATGGTGCATCATCGCTATTGACGGGGGATAAAACCTCGACGGGTGGTAAAACCTCGCTGTCAAGGATGTCGCCTCCGCGTTCGTCAAGCCAATCCTCAAAGAATGAGATATGGGCGAAATAATTAATAGGACTTATGATGAGCAGGCAGGCAAAACATTCTGCCAGTACCGCGAAAGCAGACACGATATATGTGAACCCGTGCTGTCTGAAGGCGCGACTGAAGACCTGCTCTCTATAAAAATCTTCATTGATCCAACCCCGCTTTAGTCCCATACTATTCGCAATATCAGTCACCCCATATACCCATACGCAGAATGCGATGAATGCAGTAAATAGAATGATAACAAAAGGCCATACCCATACTTTGAAGCTGACCCAGAAGAGTTTCATCTTGTAGCCTTTCATCATTTCCAGGTTGGTCTTCACGAGATAACTGACCGATGATTGCGGATGGTCAAATGCGCGGAAAGGCAAGGTTATGCCTACGGCAAAAGGCCATACTATCACCATTGTGGTTAACAGCAACAATACAAAAAGCAAGTGTTTTCCCAATACTTCTTCCGCTCCTCCGGCTTTCAACACGTTCCATACTTGCAATACAAGGCTCGGAAGCGTAACAGCAGCACTGGTAATCAACGCCCTGCCGTAACCGGTCTGGACATCGGTGTGCAAAAGCGGCTGATTGCGCCGCAGCATCAGGAACCAGACGGGCACATAATATGCGAGCAGACCAGTAGTACAGAGGTTAAACAACGTTGCGCCAAGAAGCCATAACTGATCGCGCATCTCTTCGGAAGGGAAATTCAACGTGATGATGTAATTGACTGCAATAGCAATAAAATAACCGATAATCTGCACCAGCATAATCAGCGAGGATTCCTTGACATGCTCCCGCCAAAGTTGACAGCCCGCAGAACGGTATTCGGAGGATTTTTTCATAGTTTAATGAATTTGTATTTGCATATATCAGATATTTTTGCGGCTTGCTGCCGGGCTGCAAGGTGTTGTTGGAGTTCTACGACTTACTGGGATCCGGCAATCTGAATGAGATAGGAATAGTATAGAACTGCGCCTATAACGCACATAATGACGCTCATGATGAACAAGTGTGAATTGTCTTTGGTCAACAGCCACGCTTCACGGCGGATTTCACGATAGTTGATTCCTCTTGTCGTCCTTGAGAGCCATGTGATAAAGAACGGGAGCATATAACGCATCGATGGCAACAGTGAACGCACCAAGCATGAGCATTTCGAATGCTCCGGGGAATTGCATCAATATCATTGCTACTCCCACGCATGTAATAGCTATGGCGACAGGCATAATTATTACTGACATGTACAGCATATGCCAATATCTCCCTTCTTTTTTCCCTTTCGTGCTGACATACTTGTCATGCAAAGGAAATTTCTTTACGTTGAACAGCCACCAAATGCAGCAAATAATCATTGCGATTAATCCGGCAAACAGGATCTTTCCGCCACCTGGCAGATGCAAAAATTTGAATAGCGAACCAAAAGTTAATACGCAGATGCTGAATCCTGTGAGCATCAGCAATCCGGATGATAATTGTTTGTTTTCCATAATCATTGAATTTTAAGAACAATATAAGACGTCTGTGCGCTCCAAATTTCTTAACGGTCGTAATACCGTAACCTGAACCACATAGAGCGGGGTTTGGGTAAGTGATACATTTCTTTGTGGAATTGCAGAAAATTATGAACCTGGGAATTGAATTCGCTTTCAAGCACGATAGGGTCTTTGTCAGGCAAGAGGAAAATGTCGGTTGTTTCGCCGTATCTGCCGGTCATTGAATACCACTTCTCTATCTGGTCGGCTGTGAAGGTCAGTTCACGGGCATTGTCTTTGTAAAAGAATTTCTCTGTTTGAATGTCATAGCCGAACTGCTTGTCAGCCATTTGGGCGTATTTCTTGGGGATATTGTATTTGATGATGCAGAACACGAGCCACAACATGCCCACCATCATGGCACAAATGAAGATGATTAGTCCTAACATCACGCCGGCAATAGGCATTCTGAAAATATCCATAAGATACAGGATAACAGGGTAAAGGATGCACAGTGCCACGAAACAAACTTTCAGCATCAATGACATGCTTCTTTCGCGCTTCTTTACTTCTTCCGCCGTCATTTGGCAGGTGAATAGTTCTTTTTCCATAGTGATTAGAGTGTTATACGTTATAAGGTTTGTATTAACAATGCGACTGCAAAGGTACAAAAAATATTTGATATTTGCAAATTATCGTGACATTTTTTAGAATTCTTACCAACACTAATGTTTCACATTCTGCTGGTAGGTATCTAATACCTTTTTCGACGATTGCCAGTACAGGCTGCTCCACGCTGAGGGGTTTTTCTTATATTCTTGGTACGCCCGTGCCTCTCTGTCCGCCTGCGCATTCAATTCAGCCTGTGTGACGTGTCCGTTACTCTGACTTGCTGACGCGCTTCTGCCACTTGAGTTACTTTCAAGGTAAGCCGAGTACCCCGGCGAATAATCCACACCTCCTATGCGGATGACTGTATATCCATGGTTGTATCCGGGTGTGTTCGTCGCAGGTCGCTGTTGTGGTTGAGCGAGTTGCGTGGGAGCAGCGGTATAGACGGCTCTGTAGGGGTCACCGCCGCCTACATACGACACACACATCGATTGCTGCCATCGCTCACCTACGTATTCTAACACGTTTGCAGGCTTAATTACATATTGTTGCCCTCGACCTCCCGCGGTGTAGGTGCAAAATACTACTAAGAACTGTCCACCACCGTGGTTCATCATCTGAACATAATTACCATTATTGTACACTTCGCGGTTGATCCGGTTAACCACATCATTGCCTTCAAAAAAGTATCCTTGACCGCCAATCTTATCCGTCGTGCTCATCACCACTACCCATTGCTCGCCATCAAATGCTACATCTGTTATCCGGTATCTTTCGTTCCATCGCTCGCCTATCCAGCCTTTCACATTATCCCATGTATTCCTCGCCCATGTCTGCATGCCATAGTCGGAGTTCTGCGACATAACCACTACCCACTCCTGCCCGCTGCACGCACACGATGTGATGCGATAGCCATCGTTCCAACATTGACCAATCCACTTATCCGGCCACGTAGGCGATACTGTATATGTCTGCATGCTTATACCTGAGTTCGTCGAAGTAACAAACAGCCAACCGTAATCCGTATATGCTACGGATGTTATACGACGACCGGCTTCCCAATGTTTCATTATCTCATCCTTCTGAACCTCATGACCGCCGGAGTAGAACATATACTGGCTGTCATAAGGCATGTTCGTATCCATGACCATTATTGTCATGTTTTCAGCAAATAAAACGACAGATAAAAGTAGAGCTGCAATAGTTAGTTTGGTTTTCATATAATCAAAGATATTAAGGTTAATCGCGTTACGTACACATTACACAGTTTCCGGTTCGCTCTCGGATTGAGACTGTTCTTGTTTCTTGCCTGAATCCTTGCTTGACATCTTGTATCTAATTATGGCGGGCGCAAAAAATAAGAACAATGCGATTGCAAGTGCTAATATGTAAAAAATAATTTCCATAGTATGTTATAGTATCATTCATCGGAACAAGCGAAAAATACTATGGCGGCGCATAGTGCGTCGCCATAGTAATCAAGATTAGTGTCTGCGGTCGAGGCGTGCACCTTCGCTGTTGCTGAAGCGGCTGGCGGGCTCGCGCTCTGGGCGGTCGGCACGTTCAGGACGAGGACCACGTCTTTCGGGACGGGGACCACGGTCGCCTCTTTCAGGACGGTCGCCACGCGGAGCACGTGCGGGACGCTCAGGCTCAACATAGTCGGCTGGTTTCTCCTTCAGAGCACGGGCACTGAGGCGGAACTTACCGGTCTTGGGGTCGATCTCGAGGAGCTTGATGGTGATCTTGTCACCCTCCTGGATGCCGGTTTCCTCCATCGTCTCGTAACGTTTCCAATCGATTTCGCTGATGTGCAGCAGACCTTCCTTACCCGGCATGAACTCTACGAAGCATCCGTACGGCATAAGGCTCTTGACGGTAGCCTCATATACCTCGCCCACCTCGGGCAGAGCAACGATAGCCTTGATTTTGGCGATAGCGGCGTCCATCGACTCCTTGTTGTTCGAAGCCACTTCAACCTTGCCACCCTTCTCGTCCTCGTCGATGCTGATGACAGCACCTGTCTCGGCTTGGATGCCTTGGATGATTTTACCGCCCGGGCCAATAACGGCGCCGATGAGGTCTTTAGGAATATAGAAGCTGGTGATACGCGGAGCGTGCGGCTTGATGTCGGCACGCGGTTCTGGCATCGTCTCGAGGATCTTGTCGAGGATGAACATACGGGCTTGGTGAGCCTGTGCGAGTGCGTTCTCAAGGATCTCGTAGCTCAGACCATCCACCTTGATATCCATCTGGCAAGCGGTGAGACCGTCGCGTGTACCGGTGGTCTTGAAGTCCATATCGCCCAGGTGATCTTCGTCACCAAGGATGTCGCTCAATATTGCGTAGTTCGTACCTTTGTTCTCAGAGATAAGTCCCATAGCTATACCGCTGACGGGTTTCTTGATAGGTACACCGGCGTCCATGAGTGCAAGTGTGCCTGCGCAAACGGTAGCCATTGAACTGGAGCCGTTGGACTCAAGGATATCCGAAACGACGCGTACGCTGTACGGGAAGTCCTCGGGGATCATGTTCTTGAGTGCACGGCAAGCGAGGTTACCGTGACCTATCTCGCGACGGCCTACGCCACGCTGGGGTTTGGCTTCACCGGTAGCAAACGGCGGGAAGTTATAGTGGAGCAAGAAACGCTCTGTGCCTTGGATGAGAGCCTCGTCGATGATCTTCTCGTCGCGCTTCGTACCGAGGGTAACGGTCGAGAGCGACTGTGTCTCGCCGCGGGTGAAGATCGATGATCCGTGAGGTCCCGGCAGCGGACTAACTTCGCACCAGATAGGACGGATCTCCGTCGTGGTACGACCGTCAAGACGCTTGCCTTCGTCGAGCACGGCACGACGCATGGCTTCCTTCTCAACATCATGATAGTAACGGTCAACCATAGCGGCAACCTCATCCACCTCGATGCCGAGCGCCTCAGCGCGTTGAGCCATATATTCGGCTTTCTCGGTCTTAAAATCTTCGCAGATCTGCGAGAACATTGCCTCGCGGTGGTGTTTGTCGGTGTCAGCGCTGGTAGCCTGGGCATAAGCACGGGCGTAACTGAAGTCGTGAACGGCTTGCTTGAGCTCGTCGTCGTTGACCTCATGGCAGTACTCGCGTTTTACTTCCTTGCCATACGCCTTCATCATCTCGATCTGAGCCTGGCATTGCGGCTTGATTGCCTCGTGAGCGGCACGGATTGCGTCGAGCATAACCGACTCCGGCACTTCTTTCATCTCGCCCTCAACCATCATAATGTTGTCGAGCGTAGCGGCAACCATCAGTTCGAGGTCAGCACGTTCGCACTGCTCGAAAGTCGGGTTGATAACAAACTCACCATCCACACGTGCAACGCGCACCTCGGAGATCGGACCCTCGAAGGGTATATCCGAGCAAGCGAGAGCAGCCGAAGCAGCCAGACCTGCAATCGACTCGGGCATGTCAATGCCGTCAGCCGAATAGAGGGTGACGTTAACGAACGTGTCAGCATGATAGTTAGCGGGGAAGAGAGGACGGAGCGCACGGTCGATGAGTCGTGCAATCAGGATCTCGTAATCCGAGGCTTTGCCTTCGCGGCGTGTGAAACCTCCGGGGAATCGTCCGGCAGAAGCGAACTTCTCTTTGTACTCGACTGTCAACGGCATGAAGTCCGTGCCGGGCATAGCGTCTTTGGCTGAGCAAACGGTAGCCAGAACCATGGTGTTGTCGAGCGTTGCCATTACGGCGCCGTCAGCCTGCTTGGCCAGCTTACCTGTCTCAAGGGTGATTACTCGGCCGTCGGGCAGAGTAATCTCTTTGGTAACAATATTCATCAGTTTATGTCATTTCGGGACACCGTATATGTCCCATTTTTAAGCACTCGCGGTGTGCGAGAGCATGTTAATAATTTATATAGACCCGTAAAAGTCGTACAAAATTACATAAATTTATTGAAAAAAACAAATATTTGACATTTTTTTTGCTCAGATATTTGCTTTTTTAAAAATAAAGTTGTAATTTTGCAAGGTGAAATGCCAAAAGCTATGAAACGGATACAGTATATTCTTGCCGGCGTGTTGCTGGTGTTATTATCGGGAAATGCATTCGGTCAGAAAGACATGCAGTCATTTCCGGAACTCCGAAAGTTCAGTCAGCAAGGCTGGAAGATTCAGCATGCGCACTACAGTTTTGACAGTCTGACTATTTACCTGTCGGCTATTGCCCCGGGTAAAGAGAGTTACGACCTGTACACAACCAAAAGCCGTTCGGGTGTGTGGGAGAACCCCGAATCGTTAGGCGATGCCGTCAACACGGAGGCGGACGAGTTGTGGCCGTCGATAGCATCCGACGAGCGTCGTTTGTATTTCATCCGCCACACGCAGGACGAGAAACTCGTCAAGTCGTCGCACGGTTCGCAGGGCATATATGACCGTCTGTATGTGAGCGAGAACCGCCATGGCAGTTGGCAGGTTGCCGAGCAGTCGATTGTAGCAAGCGATCATGACTTGTCGCCGCTGGTATTGCCTGACAACCAGACGATTATCTTTGCACGTCAGGATGTAGAGAAGCGCCGTCCGTACTACGCGCTGTACTACACCCGTTATATCGGTTACGGGGACTGGACATTACCCGTTCGGTTGGATTCAACGGAGCGTCGTTCGCTATACGGACCGTATCTGAAGCAGATCAAAGACACCGTACTGCAAGTGGCCGAAGCACAGGAGGTGGAACGCGATCGCAGAGAGTTAGACACGCTGTACATGATCCGTCAGGTGGCATTGCCTCGCGGTATGCGCAGTGCGCCGTACGCAGTGCTGACGGGCGTTGTGACCGACGAGTTCACCAACAAACCCGTGGAGGCGGACATACGCGTATATGATGCCATCACCGCCATCCAACTCGACGAGGCAAAGAGCAATGCCATCAACGGCAGATTCCGTGTAGCTTTGCAGCCCGGACACAAATATACGATCGACATCACGGCGCAGAGTAGCAGTAGTCACCAGTATCTGGCTATCGACTGCTTTAAACAGGATTCGCTATACGACCGTCACGTACAGGTCAAACTGGCGCGGAACCTGAGCATCCGCATCAACCCTTATGATGCCGAGCTGTTTACGCCCGAGCCGCCCGAACGCGAGGTGATACGTAACGTGAACACCGACAAGACGATCCGCGTGCGTACCCGCCGCGAGGAACAAGGGCGCGTATATGAACTGCCTATCGGCGAGACGTACGCTCTGACATTGTACAGCCGCGGATATGTGGATACCACACTGATCATCAACACCCGCCGCGATGTGCTGTTCTCGTCGGCTGAACTGGATGTTCCGATTCAGGCTGTGAAAGTGCCGTTCATTCTGCAGTTGGGTGACACGAGGGATAGCGCCATTACCGAAGGTACGATTCGTCTTCGCAACCGCAACAAACATGAGGTTATCGAGATGCCTTATACCCCGCCGACCACAACAATCATGATCCGGCAGGAGGATGAATATGACTTGGTTATTCAGAGTCCGGGACACTTCTTCTTCGACTCCATCGTAAGTATTCCCATAGGCTACGACGAGCAACTGTGCAACCTCTCGCTCAAGCCGATTCAGAAAGACATGGTTGTACAACTCAAAAACATCCAGTTCGAGAGCGACTCGTATATCCTGATGCGTTCGTCGCACGCCGAGCTCGACAAAGTGTTCAAGCTCCTGGAGGCGAACCCCGAACTGCAGATCGAGATTCTTGCGCACACCGACGATATCGGTACTGACGATTACAACAACCAGTTGTCCGCCAAGCGCGGGGAAGCTGCTTTGGAGTACCTCGTCAAGAAAGGCATCAGCCGCGATCGTCTGACCAGCCACGGTTATGGCAAGCACCGTCCGCTCGTGCCGAACACCAGCGACGCCAACCGCGCCATCAACCGGCGTGTGGAATTCAAGGTAACACAGTTTTAATAATGGTGAATGGTTAATGGTGAAAGTTATGAAAAACGCAGTTAATCGTGCCCTTGTGGCTAAGAAACAGATACAATATAAAAATATACGCGTATATGTGTGCGTGATAGCGTGCGCTATCTGTAGCAGTGTGGCAGTTGCACAGAGTACGGAGAAATACAGCGATCTTATTCAGCGAACAGAGACGTTGCCCGCCTACGAGGCGATGTATTACATGTTGGACTTCCAG
Organism: Paludibacteraceae bacterium; assembly: GCA_905233935.1. Taxonomy (GTDB): domain Bacteria; phylum Bacteroidota; class Bacteroidia; order Bacteroidales; family Paludibacteraceae; genus Colicola. Next base: position 18,878 of record CAJOFU010000043.1, on the reverse strand, counting down.
CGCAGTCATCCGGACAATGCGCCGATCTACTACCGTCTGGGCGATGCCGTGTATGCGTTGCTGCCGAGCAAAGATGCGCTGCACAACTACGAGGAGCGTAACGAACTGATCTATCGTGCGCGGTTGTTCTACGGCAACTGTCTGCATTTCCTTGGCGGGAAGATGCCTCGCGGCGAGACGTTCCCGACCATCACTCCGGCGGACAAGAAACTCGAGTACTCCGACATCGACGCTTACCTGCGTGCGCACCTGGACACACTCAACCGCTGGCGTGCCGAAACAGATACCCTGCACAACCGCTTCTACCGGATGGTGGACAGTTACGAGTCATGCCGGCAGCTGTTCCTGCAGTTCATGCAACGTTATCCCTCAGAGAAACTTGCGCACCTGTGTCTGACCGACAACGACCGCGACCAACTGCTCCGGCTCCGTCGCATCACGCGGGAGTTTGAGCAACAGAAAGCCCTGTTCGAACAAGCTCTGCAGGTTTCGCCCGTACCGTACTACACGCCTGAGTTCCGTCAGGTCAGCATAGCTACGTACCGTCTGGATGGTGTCACGCCTTCGGACTTCCTCGCCAACGATATACCGCTCTGGGACTACGAGGGTTGGGTAAGCGCGTTCCTCGATGTTCAGAAGAACACCTACCTCGTACTAATGCGCGACATGGCGCAGGAATACACGCAACTCCGCCACGGCATGCAACGTTTCCGAGAAGGACAACCGGTCGAGATAGAAGCCCAGCCGCGTCTGCCCTATCGCTTGGAGCGCTACGACTATCAGTCACCCGTTGCCATGTTACTACGCTTGGAGCAGATGGTTGCCGGAACAACCATACAGGCAGCAGACAGTCTGACCACTGCTGAGCAGATCACTGACGGCGAACTGTCGGCACGTATCACGGCGAACATCGAAGCACAGCAGCGCATCGAAGAGGCGAACACCCTGCTGCAGCAATTCAAACAACGCATCAATGACCTCACGGCGCAGAAGTATGCGTTCTTCTTGCGCGAGACGAAGATGAATTCGGTAGATGGAATGATCCGCTCTGCCGAACAACTGCTCGCCTTCCAAGAGGAACTCACGCAGCTCATCGACCGCCAACTGCATAACTATGCCGATGCCTACCCCAAGCAGTTTGAGAAAGTGGATATCAGTGATGACTTCGCTGCATCGCAGGCTGCAGAAGCCGCTGCTAAATAAATTTGAAGATTTGAGGATTTGAAGTTTGGATTTTGTAGGCTGAATATGTCAAAATGCCGAAATTATGCCTACAATTTGCACGTGTAAGGCTGTAGAATTTGCATATTTGACAAAATTGTAGTACTTTTGCATTCGCTTTGGTGCCATAGCTCAGTTGGTAGAGCAAAGGACTGAAAATCCTTGTGTCCCTAGTTCGATTCTCGGTGGCACCACAGAAAAAGAGGCTTAACAGCCTCTTTTTCTATTCTCTGAATCTGAATTCTGACTTCTGATTTCTGATATCTGACTTCTGAATCCTGACTACTAATCACTGACCACTTTCATGATCTTCGGCACGAGGTCGGTGTTGTCCATCCAGCCTGTGAACTGCTCTGCGCCTTGACCGATAGCAAACACGGGCACCGACGCTGCCGTGTGACCATAACTTGTCCAGCCAACCTTAGCTTTGTAGTTGAGTGTACCGATAGCCGCATTGCACAGCACGTTCAGATCCTTGTACATCGTCTTGAAGGAGCGCTGTTTTTTGCTCTTGAGAGCCTTGTTGAAGGCATTTTTCAAACGGGTCTCATCATCTGCGGTTATTTCTACTCCATTATAGAAATCCAGACGGCTCTCAAGGATGGTGCGTACGGTTTGCCACTTGGGTTTCTTCTGCCCTTTCTTGAACAGCGCCTGAATCTCGTCGGACAATACCGACGCCGAGCAATGCTGGTGCTGGAGCAGTTGCAGGTTGAGGG
>CAJOFU010000043.1:0-16929 GCA_905233935.1 Paludibacteraceae bacterium | reverse complement strand
ATTCCGCCCGTCTCGTGATCTGCCGTAACGACGATCAGCGTCTCGTCAGGATGTTGCTTGTAGAACTCGAGAGCTACGCCTATAGCGTCGTCGAAGTCGATCGTCTCAAGGATGTTCGCCGCGCCGTCGCGTGAGTGACCGGCATAGTCGATCATACCGCCCTCGATCATCATAAAGAACCGTTCGCTGCGCTGCTGCAAGAACTCGATAGCAAACGGCAGGAGGTTCTTCAGATACAGGTCTTCCGGACGGTCGTCAATCACGTAAGGGAAGTTGCCGGTGCTCTTCTTGCGGCGGTCGGCAGCGTCACGTTGCTGCACAAGTATCATCTTTTTTGCCTCAGCCTGTTTAGCCTGGGCATCCGCCAAACCGCGTGCGAGAACATAGCCGTGTTCCTCGGCAAAGTCGTACATATACGCTCCTGTGGTGCCCTCGGGAGGTGCCGGACGGTGGAAACCTGCGCCGCAGAACAGGTCGAAGTCGGTGAGTGCCAGTTGGCGGGCAACCTCGTAGTAGTTGTCGCGTTTCTTGACGTTGGCGTAGAACGCTGCCGGCGTAGCATGGTCGATAGCCACGGTGGTCATCAATCCGACGCCCCAGCCTTGTGCTTTCAGCCTCTCGGCGATAGTGGTCAGCGTGTCGCCATCGGCACTGAGCCCTAACGTACCGTTGTTCGTCTTGCTGCCGGTAGCCAAAGCCGTTCCCGCAGCCGACGAATCGGTGATCCCGTTGGACGCACTGTGCGTGGAAACCAAACCCACGTAAGGCAGACCGGTCATATTCAACCGGCTCCTGCCTATCTGACCTGCCAGTTCGGCACGATACATCTCGGCGGCAAGAACCTCGTTGGTACCCATTCCGTCACCGATAAAGTAAAACACATATTTAACCTCGGCAGAGAGGGTCAAACAGACACAAATACTTACTAAAAAACTCAAAAATCGCTTCATATTTGTAAAATTTGCCACAAAGATACAATTTTTTTTGCAAATATGCAAAATTTTTAGTAACTTTGTGTGCAAAATTTGCTAATATTTGAATTTTTGAATATTTGAATCTTTGAATCCAATATGAAACTGCTGCTTGTTGATGCCTATGCGATGATCTATCGCGCCTACTATGCCTTCATCCGCGCGCCGCGTATCAACTCCAAGGGAGAGAACACGTCGGCAATCTTCGGGTTTGCCGTCACGCTGGATGATTTGCTCAAGAAGACCAACCCCACACACATCGCGGTTGCCTTCGACCCTCACGGACCTACGTTCCGGCATGAGGCGTACCCGCAGTACAAGGCGCAACGCGAAGAGACGCCCGAAGATATCCGTCGTGCGGTGCCGGTCATCAAGCAACTGTTGGACGCCATGCACATCACGCGCTTGGAGTGCCCGGGGTTTGAGGCGGATGATGTGATAGGAACCGTAGCCACCCAAGCCGAGCAGCAGGGCTTTGAGGTACTTATGGCTACGCCCGACAAGGATTACGGGCAACTCGTGACGGATAACATCGCCATGTTCCGCCCCAAGCACACCGGAGGCTTTGAGCACATGGGACCGAAAGAGGTCTGCGAGAAGTACGGTCTGAGCCATCAGAAGCAGGTGATCGACCTGCTGGCACTCATGGGCGACGCTTCCGACAATATCCCGGGCTGCACGGGCGTAGGCGAGAAAACTGCCGTTAAGCTCTTGCAAGACTTCGGCTCGATTGACAATATGTTAGAGCACACCGACCAGATCAAAGGTGCGTTGCGCACGAAGGTCGAGACCCAGCGCGAGCAGATTGAGTTCTCGCGTTACCTCGTCACCATCCGCACCGATGCGCCGGTGGCGTTTGAGCCGCAGCAACTCATTGTCCGTCAGCCCGACAAACAGCAACTCGCCGAACTCTACCGCACTCTGGAGTTCAACTCATTACTCCGAAAGATAGGCGAGCCTATGTTGCCGCCGGAAGGAAGCCAAGAGTCAAGAGCCAAGAGCCAAGAGCCAACACCGCGCCCTCAGCCAACCGCAGCTGAGAAAAGTCGTCCCGTTACCGCCCAACTCGACCTGTTCGCCGACCTGCAAGAGCCTGCTGAACCCGCTGCTCAGAATCCGCCAAGTTTGGCGGATCAACCCGACAACATCGAAGCCCGCCTATGCGCCTACCTGCTCAACCCCGAACAGGCGTACAACCCGAATATCCCGCCCAAGTGGGATGAACTCAAAGCCGACTCGGCGTTGTGGAACCTCTACAACGAGGTCGAGTTGCCGTTAGTGGAAGTTCTCCGTGACATGGAACGCGCCGGTGTGCGTTTTGATGTGAGCATCCTCAAGCAAGCCGAACAGCAACTCTCCGCCGAACTCGTAGAACTGGAACAGAAGATTATCGCCAAGCTTGGCGATATGCTCACCGACCGCGGTCTGCCACAGGTTGCATCTATCAACATCAACTCCCCCAAGCAGATTGGCGATCTTCTCTTCGGGCAACTGCAGCTTGACAAGAAAGCGAAGAAAGGGCGCAACGGCAACTACTCGACCTCCGAGGAAGTGCTGCGTGCACTCAAACCTATTGCACCCGTCTGCGGCGATATACTCGACTACCGCGAACTCAAGAAACTCATCTCGACCTACATCACAACCCTGCCCTCGTACATCAACCCCGAGACGGGCAAGATCCACACCACCTACAACCAGACCGTCACAGCCACAGGGCGACTCTCGTCGTCGAACCCGAACATGCAGAACCTGCCTATCCGTTCGGAGCGCGGACAACTGATCCGTCGTGCGGTGATTGCCGACGAGGGCTGCAAGATCCTGAGTGCCGACTACTCGCAGATCGAGCTATGGCGCATTTCTCGCAAGACGAACATCTGCTTGCCGCTTTCCGCAGCGGACAAGATATCCACGCTGCCACGGCGGCGAAGATCTTCCGGGTGCCCATTGAAGCCGTGACGAAAGACCAGCGCCGCAAAGCCAAGACGGCAAACTTCGGTATCCTGTACGGTATCTCGGCGTTCGGTTTGTCGCAGCAACTCGACTGCTCGCGCACCGAAGCCAAGCAGCTGATCGACGACTATTTTGCGGCGTTCCCGAAGATTCAGTCGTTCATCGAGGCGCAGAAACAGTTTGCGCGCGAACATCTGTATGTAGAGACGCTGTTCGGACGCAAGCGTTACCTGCCGGATATCGTTTCGCATAACGCTACCGTCCGCGCGTTTGCCGAGCGCAACGCCGTTAACGCACCGGTGCAGGGGACTGCCGCCGACATCATCAAGATCGCCATGGTTGCCATCCACCGCGAACTCAAGCAACGTGGTCTGAAAGCGCAGATGATCATGCAGGTACACGACGAGTTGAACTTCAACGTGCCCGTTGATGAGGTCGAGCAAGTCCGCCGGATCGTAGTCGAAAACATGCAGAACGCCGTTCATCTGTCCGTGCCCCTCATCGCCGAGTGCGGCATTGGCGACAACTGGCTGGAAGCACATTAAATTTGAAACTTGAAATTTGAAATCACAAATCACAAATCATAAATGACAAATACTCCCGCCGTATTAGTCGGCATCATCACACCGCAGCAACCCGAAGACCGTACACGCGAGTACTTGGATGAACTCGCGTTCCTTGCTGACACCAACCATATCGAGCCCGTCAAACGGTTCGTTCAACGCCTCGAGTACCCCAACTCCACCACCTACGTGGGCGAAGGCAAACTCCAGGAGATACGCGACTACATCACCAACTACAATGAGTCCGCCAAGCTTGGCGAGACAGAGCCCGTCGAGCTTGTCATCTTCGACGACGAGCTTTCCCCGCGTCAGCTCCGTAACATCGAGAAGATCTTGCAAGTACGCGTTATGGATCGCACGATCCTGATCCTTGAGATCTTCCTACAGCGCGCGCAGACCTCGTACGCCAAAACGCAGGTTGAGATGGCGCACCTGCAGTACATGCTCCCGCGACTGACACGAATGTGGAGTCACCTCGACCGTCAGCGTGGCGGCGGTGGTACGAACCGTGGTACAGGCGAGACGCAGATCGAAGCAGACCGCCGAATCATCAACAACCGCATAGCCCTGCTGCGCGAAGACCTCAAGCGCATCGACAAACAGATGGCTACCCAGCGCCAGAACCGCGGGAAGATGGTGCGCGTGGCGCTCGTCGGCTATACGAACGTCGGCAAATCCACGCTGATGAACCTGATGAGCAAATCCGACGTGTTTGCCGAAAACAAACTCTTCGCCACCCTCGATACGACGGTGCGCAAGGTGACGATCGACAACCTGCCGTTCTTGCTGTCGGATACCGTCGGCTTTATCCGCAAACTCCCGCACAACCTCGTGGAGTCGTTCAAATCGACGCTGGACGAGGTACGCGAAGCCGATCTGCTCATCCACGTGGTGGATATCTCGCACCCGAACTTCGAGGAGCAATACGAGGTCGTGGAGCAGACGATCAACGAACTGCTTGAAAAAGACCACCGCATCGAGGAGTCCGACCCGTGGAGCGAGAACAGCAACGCCTCCGGCAGAGCCAAGTACCGCGCCAAAGACCAGAAAAAGACGGTTGTCAACCGTCCGGAGGAGATCGTCGTCTTCAACAAGATCGACGCGTTCACCTACACGCCGCAAGCCGAGGATGACCTGCTCCCGCCTACCCGCGAGAACATCTCCCTCGAGGAACTCCAGCGCACATGGATGGCTAAACTTAACAGTTCAAACAGCGATAGCGATCTCACTTCTCACAGCGGTAGCGGTCACACATCTAACGTCGTCTTCATCAGTGCCCGCAACAAGACGAACATCGACGAGCTGCGCGAGATCATCTACGAGCGCGTCAAAGCCATCCACATCCAGCGTTATCCGTACAACGACTTCCTCTTCCAGCGCTACGACAACCTGGAGGAAGAGTGATCAATGCATTGCGCCCTCAATAATAATCAACAAACATCTAACCAATATACAACGAATCACTAACGTTTTATTCGTCTGTATTATATACTTTTAATGTTGGTGTCTTAAAAATTCCATTAAAAGAAAAATGCATGGCAAAGTTGACCAACTTGACCAACTATAGCGGAACTTTGCCAACTTAGTCAAGTTGGTCATGTAAAAAAATTACATGAGATTCTTGAGACAGTTGAGACAGTTTTAGTTGTACAAAATCAGCCTAACAGACTGACATACAGCGCAGAACTGGAAGTGTCTCAAGAGTCTCACTGTCTCATGTCATTTTGAAATGGCTAGTAAAGACACAAGCACCGGCTTGAGGTCTTCAACTGCCTTTCTCACTCAACCCCCGAAAACTCACGCTAATACGTGAGCGTACATACTTTGTAATCGCAAGTAGGGATGTTATTCTGTTGTGCCTATCTCATAGAGATACTCGGGGGCAAAGCCAATCTCGTTAGACCAATCAACAGAAAAAGGATCCAATGTGAAGTTGCGAAAATAATCTTTATCTTGCAACTTGACGCAAATACCCTTTTGCGCTAACGGCCAAAAGTCCACCATCTTTTTCGTGCCATCATTAAAGGACAGGCACAATACGTAATCGCGGACATAATCAGCATTCGTTACTTTTAAAATAGGATTCATAGTTACCTCCTTTCTATTGTAAAGGATCAATTCTAATAGGTTCTTCGGATCTACCCAAGCGCTCCCAGTTTGCTAACAACTCATCTTGATGCTGGTCAAGCCATTCATACACCATACGCAATGCACGACGAGGTAAAGAACCGGTAATTATACCTTCCTTTATCGTAATAATCGCTTCATAGCCTTGGTACTTCACATGAAAATGGGGAGGGTTATGTTCGCTCATGTACATGTAAATGGCTATCCCATAAAATGAACTTATCTCTGGCATAACTATACTTTTTTTGATTTCGGCTACAAAAGTACAAAAAATATTTTAAATTTGCAACAAATAAAGGTACATTTTTCGTAGGCAAGGTGATTTTTTGCACAATTATTTGCAAATGTCGATTTTTTTCGTACTTTTGCAGGCGAATTAAACATAGACTGATATGAAATACACTTTTTCAGCAAGCAGAGTAACAGGCGGGAACGTTGTTTTCCCGGATCAATTGGTGATTGACGATGATACCCAAAAGGTTACCTACCGCAAAAAGAAACTGATAGGCTACGACGAGACGACTATCCGATTTTCGTCGATAGGCTCCGTTTCGCGCAGTGCCGGACTTATGTTCTGCGACATCACCATCGAAACCAACGGCGGTGTTACCATCGTCGCCAACGGATTCTCCCGCTCCGACGCCAACACTATCGTCAATATGCTGAATCGGTAAAACAGCGTATCACAACTGGCGTTACTACATAACAATCGCACATCCGGATAAGGCATGTGCGATTTTTTTTGCAGAATTATTTGCATATATCATTTTTTTTTCGTACCTTTGCACCCGATTTTTGAAAATAATACCGACTACGGTTCTTTTCGCGGGTGATAATGTCCCACAGATCTAACAGATCGAACGGATATAATTCGCGAAAAGCTAAGAGGGAAGGTTGTGGAAATCAACCGCTGTCCCGCAGCTGTGAGTCTCGCGAATTCAGAAGTCAGGATTCAGTATTCAGAATTCAGATATCAGAATTCAGATTGTTTTACCAATGATGTCACTGCCGAAAGGTGGGAAGACGGTAAAACGGAGATAAGTCAGAAGACCTGCCGTACGTCGAGCGTTCAACGAGCTCCCGCGGACTGGAGACGAACGGAAGCGTAGCGTAAGGCGTCAGCCTTGCGGTGCGGTGCTTGCAGGAATATTGATTCTGCGTAGGTTTCCCTATTAGGGCTTATTCTGTTTGTGGTTGTCTTGTTGACGCTAAACGAAAGTGCTGATGCGTGATAAGACAACATACACTCTGTTTTTCTTCTGCCAACATATGCTGAGTGCTATGCAGGGGTGGCTTGCCGCGAGGCAAGTTGCTCCTGATTGTCTTTGTGGGAGAGGTCTGAGGTCAGAAATCAGATATCAGAGGTCAGAATTAAACTATTGCAGATATGCAATCCAATAACAAACAATTAACACAAAAAACAAATTAGTATGAAAAAGATTTTTACATCTTTGTGTGCATTGCTGATGGCAAGCACAATGTGTATGGCGGGCTACACGCTGCGTGTGCTGACGTTTGAGGACGGCTCGGAAGCAAGCGGTTTTGAGGCTATGGCCGGAGTGGACAATTATGTTTCATCTTGGTCGGAAATGATTCCTGCAGAGCAGTACGGTGATCCAATTTTGTACGGCGAAAGTGGAATGGGTGAGTCTGAACAATTCTACACGTGGTACGACGGTGGAAACACAGAGTTGTATTCCGAGTTAAACGAGGGTTATGGTTCATACGCCTATTGGAGCGGAGGTGAGGCTATCAGCCACTACTGGACAGAGAATTATGAATCTTACGGTACATATGAACAGCAACTGACCGCTTATCGTCCGGGTAGCAACAGCATTGAGACCGCAGGCGGCGGACACAACGGTTCTAACCATTTCTGCGTGCACTTCGGATATGCTGACAATTCGGGCTGGGGACTTGCTACGGTTTCTTCCATCAAATTTAATGACGGCGTAGCCCGCGTGATTGACCACGTTTGGATCAACCCTACCACATACACGTACTACTGCATAACGGGTGGTAATGAATTGACTGCTGCTCTGGGTGAGGATGGTATCATCTGGCTTGAAGCACGTGGATTTGCGAGCGCAAGCGATGAGGAACCAACAGAAACACTCACATTCCGTCTCTTTGACGGTCAAGGAACCGCTACGCTCGATTGGACGAAGTGGGATTTGAGTAGCCTTGGCGAGATTGAGAAATTAGAGTTCAGTATGTACGGTGAAGGAGAAGGTTCCGAAAATGGTTACGGCCTGAGCCAACCAGCATACATTGCATGGGACGACATGGCTGTTCGTTTCCCGTCTGCTGATCCCGATCCAGAACCCGAACCGACGAGTTACAGCCGCACTGGTCTGACAGCCGGCAACTTCGGTACGATCTGTTTGGCATACAACGTGAACGAAGGCGACTATAGCGGTGCAACGTTCTACAAGGTGGCAGAGCGCAATGCGACCAATGTGGTTCTTGAAGAGGTGACATCACTTGTTGCCGGTGAGGCGTATATCTTCGAGGCTATCGCCAGCGAAATCAGTTGCACCTATTCGGGCGAGAAGGTGAACACTCCGGCAACCGCTACGACCGCTAATGTGCTGCAAGGAGCGTTTGAGACTACAACGATCCCGTCGGGCAAATGGTTCTTGAAAGACAACAAACTGTGGTGCTCAACCGGCACGCAGACCGTAGGTGCGAACCGCGCCTATCTGACCGGCATCACACCTGCTGCCGCTGCTCCTGTTCCCGGTCGTCGCCGCCTGAATATGCCTATTCAGAATATGCCGACGGCAGTCAGCAACACGGCTGACACCCAAGCAAAAGTACGCAAGGTGATGATTGACGGCAAGTTGTATATCCAGCGTGACGGTTCGATCTACGACATGACCGGCAGCTGCGTGAAGTAAGATGTATTACCTATTAAACAGACATTCATCATGAAAAAGAATTATATAACTCCCATTACGGGAATAGATGCGATGAGCGTTAAGCAAGTGCTCTGTGCATCTCCGATTGGTTTGCAATTTACGAATGAGACTCCCGGCTCCGATTGGACAGCCGATTAATATGAAGCGGTTCTTGTTTATACTCTGGACGATTCTGCCCCTTACTGTCAGCATCCATGCTACGGACACCATCCGCCTGAACATGCAGGCGTATATGGATGACTACCCGCAGGATGCTGACGGCAAGTGGGTCGGTACGTTCGATTACGGCATCCTGTCGCTGGACTTCGAGCAGTTCCAGTTCTCTCACCTGACCAACGCCATGCAGGCGCAAGGTTCGGATGAGCACGGGATGCAGTATTGGGACGGATTTACCGTCTGCACCAACGGCGATGACAGCGACTACGGTTATGCCGGTTCGTCAACGGACTGGGTAACGCATCAGTGGGGCTGCATGGCAGGCGGCGGACTGGATGCCGAAGGCAATGTGGTCAAAGGATTACCGTACTTGGTAGGGTACTGGGGCTACAACTACGAGGAGGAAGGTGTACGCAGTCTGCGTGTGGATTTTCCGGACGGCGAGACGCACCGTCCGTTAGGTATATGGGTGTGCAATCATCCGTGGCCGTACTACGGCATTCAGCACGACGATGCGTTTGCGCACTCGTTTGCCGACAACGGTGCAGAGTTCCGGCTGATCATTCACGGTTTGGACGACGAGGAGAAAGATGCCGGAATGCCTATTGTGCACAAGTTAGCCTGGTTTCATGACAACGAACTGGATATATCCGCTGACTGGCAATGGATCGATCTGAGTTCGCTCGGGCAGGTGAATGCGATCTATTTCACGATGGAGAGCAGCGATGCGTCGGGTGTGTTGGGCATGAATACCGCTGCGTACTTCTGCCTCGGCGGGATGGAGATGCTCGAGCATGTGGATGAGATAGCCCGCCCGTCGGGTTTGGAAGCCGAGCCGATAGACGAGCACAACGTGAAAGTCAAATGGAAACGTGTGGACGATGCCGCCTACTACCGCGTGTATGTCGATTCGATGCTTGTGGATTCGACGGACGCTACGTCTTATACGTTCGCCGGTCTGGAGACCTACACGGAGTACCGGTTCTTTGCGCAGGCTGTATCCGCCTACGGCGAGAGTTCGGACTGGGGCTATGTGCGTGCGCGCACCAAAGACCTGACTCCGCCCACGCCACCGACGAACCTAAGGAAAGTGGAAGTCGGGATGTACAAGATCGTACTCACGTGGGATGCCGGCACGGACAATGTGGCGGTGAGCAAGTATGTTGTGTATGTCAACGGCAAACGCTACTCCCGACCGAAGTACACCACGGTCACGATTACCGGACTTGACCCGGGAACGACGTATCTGATTGAGGTGGAAACACTCGACACCTCGGACAATGCCAGCGAACGTGCATCCATACAAGTCAAGACGTACTTCACACCGACGGATGTAGAGGAAACGACAACCGACAACCGGCAAACGGTATATACCCTGCAAGGACAGCCGCTGCAGCCGGAAGATATGCAACGTGGGCAGGTGTATATCGTTACGAACGGTAACGAAACGAAAAAACAAATCAAACAGTAAAAAAACATGCAGAAACATTCTCTGTTTATAGCGTGCCTGTTGCTCCTTGTCGGAGCATGGCATCGGGTGCAGGCGGCATCGGTGACGATCACGATGAACAGCGTCACGAAGATCATGACCCTGCAAGACAAGAACGGTGTCACTATCGCTGAAAGTTCGCACAGTGGTAACCAATATTTCTTTGGCAACCTACAGGCAGGCGAGTACACCCTGTACGGCTACAACTCCGATGATGACATGAACGGTACGTTCACTTTCATCGTAGGCGAGAACGACAGCGAGATAGCGCTGCAGATCTGGACTATCACCAAGATCAGCACATCGAACAAAGATGCGGATAACAATTACTGGGTGTATGGCACAGATTATACCATTGAGGACTGCGAGGTACACAGCCGCGAGGGAGCGACGTTCCCTGTTACAGTAGGAATAAACAAAGGCTATCCGTCCGTACTGACCTACGATGGTGGCAGTGTGGTGCTGCGCATGGTACCATCGGCGGAACATCAGGCAGAAGGTTATATCTTCGCATGGGACGGACGAACGGTGACAGGTAACACCACTATTCAGACGAAGATTCCTGAGGGTGGTGAGTTTACTTCCACCTGCCCTGCTAATGCAGAGATAGCCGTGATGCAGAAACCCGGCGGTGATGCCGGTACGGGTACTATTCACTTCGTGCCTTTTCGTGTGATTGAACCTGCATCGGTTGTGACAGAAGGCGATACGAAGACCTATACGTGGCGTTTGGGATCCACCTGTAAGTATAATATGCGTGCGTGGCGTGAGGGAAGTCTGACGCAACTGCTGACCTTCTACTACAATACGGATGCAACCAAGTGCCCGGTGATAAACTTTAGCGAAGCGGATTTTGCCGCCCATGACCCCAAGTGGGTTGATCATGACACACGGAGTCTGGATGGCATGAATGATGCCAATATTATGATCAATATCAACGAGAAAGGTTGGCTCAAGATGAAATCAGGTAAGTCGTATGACTTGATGGCAGAGCGTGTGTGGCAGATTATCCCGAACCAGACAGAGAACTACTTCTTGGAACCCGATTACCACTATGCTGTGTATAATCTGGACGGCGAGCCGGATAACTCGGTTGTGGAGATCGTGCCGGACGGAAATATCGGTTCGGAGTGGTCGATCATACATGCCAAAGCTCCGGGTACGGCGATTGTGACTGTCACCTACGATGCGGCATCGGCTTTGCAGTATAGTAATCAAGGTAAGATGAGCACCTACTACGGGGGACAATACTTCGGAGCCTTGTGGCCGGAGAATACGGCAGTGTTCGTGGTGTCGGTTGATGCACCGGAGCCGGAGTACGAAATGGATGCCAACATGCGCATCAACGAATCGTTTGACCAACACGACAAAAAAAATGCCGGTATCTATGTAGATGCCGAGCACGATGTGTTCTATTATATCAACGACGAGGAGGCATTCTACTACACCTTCAAACCGACGGGTGTGACAAGCGTGGAGATATCTTATCCGACCATCCGCACCAATGATGCCGTGTATAACACCGGATGGCACGCCATCCAGAAAGACGCGAACAATGAATATACCTTGCCGCTCAAACACGGTCGTCAGATTGTGCGTTTGGGTGACGGTACAGGTAAGTATATCTACCAAGTGCTGACCGCTAAGCATGCTACACGCACCATCACCAACGAGACGACCGGCGGCGATGTGTTCCGTCCGGGGGATGCCGTACGTGTGCAATACACCGGTCTGTACCATCCGGCGAACAAGTTGTCGGGTATATACAATATGTCTGCGTATATCACGTACAACGGCACGCCGACAGGTACGGCACTGATTTTGGGTCCAAACCAATACTGGTTCTGCTCCAAACCGGCTGCACAGGCTGTTGCGTTCACTATTCCCAAAGACTGGACGGCAACATCCTATGATCTGACGGAAGGCGTTATTCAGGTGACGGGCTTTGGCGATCCTATCGGTAACCACCGCAATGTGGATAAGGTTGGCGGTCGTTCGCCTAACTTCACCGCTATCTCCCACCAAACGTATTTCGGTGCGCTGCCGGATGCGATTATTCCTGTGAAACAATTGAGCAAGACATTGGCTACGCTTGTATTGAATCCTGAGGATGCAATGATTACTTCCGTTACCAACAGTTTGGGCGATGAAGTGACTGCGGAGGAAGGCAAGTATCTATTGACTGAAGGCGACAATCTGATTATTGCTGAACGATCAGGCTACAAGCGTACGCCAATTTCCGTAACAATCCCCGAAGGTTGTCCGGCAGAGATGACTATTACGGTTAATCTGGAACCAGTACCTGCAGAAGGTTGGGACGGAACGACGCAAACTGCCGTAACCGCAACAGGTGGTATTTATCACATTAAGAGCGGTGCAGAGTTAGCGTGGTTCGCAGCGCAGGTAAACGCCGGTACAGGCAAATCATACAAAGCCGTATTGGATAACGACATCGACCTGTGTGGTTTCAATTGGACGCCTATCGGCAATGCTTCCGGCAAACAATACGCAGGTTCGTTTGACGGTCGGGGCTTCACGATTGACAACCTCTATCTGTCCTCTACCGGAGGATGTATTGGTTTGTTCGGCTATCTGACGCAAGGAGCAGAAATTAATAACCTTGCTGTCAAAGGTTCGGTAACATCTTCCAGCACAGGCACAACCCTCAAAGCGGGCGGTGTGGTAGGTACGGCTTCCGGTTCGAAAACCAAACCTGTTACCATTACCGGTGTCACTAACTACGTCAACGTGACAGGACATGCTAAGTATGCGGCAGGTATCTGCGGTTACGCCGGAACGTACGTCATCATCGATCGTTGTGCCAACTACGGCAATATCACCCTCTCGCACGATACGAACACCAAGGGTACGGACGCAGCAGGTATAGCCTATCTGAATGCCACCAACGATACCATTCACAACTGTTACAACCAAGGTGCGATTGTCGCCAACAACAACGTCGGCGGTATCTATGCTACTTCGGTCAATGCATATGTCACGAACGTCTATAACACCGGACGTGTACACGCTACGCGAACCAACGGAAGCGGCTACTCCTGCCACGGTGCAATACGTCCGACAACGAACACGACTACCGAAACAGAGAACGTCACCAACGCCTATGCCAACGAGGATTTCCTTTTCAACGAGCTCAATACAACTATTATTACCAACCCAGAAGCATGGAGCGGCGGTGAGGTGGCATACAAACTCGGCGAGGCTTTCGGTCAGGATATAGGCGTTGATCCGCTGCCGGTGCTCGGAGGTAAGACGGTATATGAAATCGAACTGCCCGACGGAAGCAAGTATTACAGCAACACGAATGAGACCTACGGCGAGTATCTGCGCGAAAACCTCACACCGGGACAGATAGGTACAATCTGTCTGCCTTACGCTTCGTTCCGCACATTCGGGGCTACGTTCTATAAGATGCTCTACAAGAAGTTGGATGACTTCGGCGACCCGATGAAGATCTATCTGGAAGAAGTGCCGCAACTCGAGCCCGGCGTGCCGTATATCTTTATTCCGGAAGCCGATGAACTGCGCGTATGGTACGCCAAGTCCACGCAAGTGCCCAGTCCGGTAAATGCTGTCAACGGTCTGCAAGGTACGTTTGTATATATCACCGATGGTGCTGCAGGTGATCCGTATAACAAGTTGGAGGGTAACTATGTTATCTACAACAATATGTTCAAGAAGTGCGGTGCATATTGCCAACTGCCGGAATACAGAGCCTATATCAAGATGAACGATGTGCCTGTAATAGGTGCACCGAATGCGCCGCAACCGACTCCCGGACGACGCCAGGCAGTGATAGGCAGCGCACAAGCACCACAGGTAGCTACCGGTGCAGATAATGTGGTTATCGGCGCAGAGAATACGGCTTATGATATGCTCGGACGACCTGTTGATCTCCGTAATACCGACATTCACGGCGTATATATTATCAACGGACAAAAAATCGTAAAGTAATATGAAAGCAAGAAATATGTATCAGTCTCCCAAGACGACCTTTCAACTGATTACCCCGATGCAGATGATTGCAGTCAGTTTCGGCGTTGACCCCGAACCTGGAGACAATATAATCGGTGGTTAAGACAAATTCGAAGACGCAGGTTTCGGTAATCCGGAGCCTGCGTTTTTGATAAAAAATGTGGTTGAGTTGCGGTTTGTGCGAAAAAAATTTGCAAATGTCAAATAAATTTTGTATCTTTGTCGGCACGTACGATCAAGGGAAGGCTGTGCAAGTCAGCCGCTGTCCCGCAGCCGTAATTCTCAAGAACCGAACTCCACGTCCGAAATGGTCACTGTCGCAAGATGGGAAGGCCGGAGCAAGGGAGATAAGCCGGAAGACCTGGCGTACGATAAGATGACTATTCGTCCTCGAGGTTTGGGATTGGTCAGATGAAACGTTTGCTGTTATACATATTGCTATTGTTGTGCACCTGTATGAATGCGGGTGCTGATTCTGTGTATAACGAGCAGCAGTTAGACAGCATTCTTCGGGAGTTCAGTATTGACGAGGTGGAGGTGACGGCACGGCGGCGGGAAGAGCCGGTTATACCCGTGCAGAAGTTAGACGGTGCGCGGCTGGAGGGGTTGAGTGCGCAGAGCGTGGCGGATGCGGCGCGGTACTTCTCGGGCGTGCAGCTGAAGGACTACGGCGGCGTGGGCGGCATGAAGACGATTGATGTGCGATCGATGGGTACGCACCATGTGGGTGTGTTCTACGACGGCATAGAGATAGGTAACGCGCAGAACGGGACAGTCGATTTAGGCAAGTTCTCGATGGACAATATCGAAGAGCTGGCGCTGTACAACGGTCAGAAGTCGGAGATCTTCCAGCCTGCGAAAGACTACGGCAGCGCAGGCACCTTATATATAAAGACCCGTCGTCCGAAGTTCACGGACGGCAAGAACTACAACCTTAGCGTAACGATGAAAGCCGGCACGTTCGGTCTGGCTAATCCTTCCGTATTATATGAGCAGAAGATCGCGGAGAACATCCACCTCTCCGCCAGTGCGGAATATATGTACGCGCACGGACGCTACCACTTCCGCTACCGTCGGGTGCTACCCAACGGCGATGTGGCGTGGGACACGACGGCAGTGCGTCAGAACGGAGATGTGCAGGCGCTACGCGCGGAGGTAGGACTGTTCGGGTATCTGCCGGAAGGCAAGTGGCACATCAAGGGCTACTACTACCAGAGCGAGAAAGGTATTCCGGGCGCGATAGTGAACAACGTATGGAAGAACAGCCAGCGGCAGTGGGACAGGAACGCGTTTGTGCAAGGCAACTACACCCAGCGCGTGACGAAAGGTTATGACGTGCAGGTGAATGCGAAATACACGAACGACTATATGCGTTACCTGAACCCCGACACGACGCTGATGTATATCGACAACTGCTTTACGCAGCAAGAGGTATATCTGAGCATGGCGCACCGTCTGGCAGTGGTCGGGGTGAAGGGATTGGTGCCACACAAGGATGTGAACTGGGACGTGAGCCTGAGTGCGGACTACCAGTGGAACTACCTGCAGGCGAACCTCGCTAACTTCGTTTATCCCGAACGCAGCACGGTACTCGCAGCCGCAGCAACACAACTGTACTGGAAGTACCTGAAGATGCAGGCGAGCGTACTCGGCACGTTCATCTTCGACAAGATCCGCCAACCGACGATAGCGACGCCGACGGCATACAAGCAGCGTCCGCAGTTCACGCCGGCGGTGTTCGTGAGTTATCAGCCAATCCTTCGCGAGGAGCTCTTCCTGCGCGCATACTATAAACGCATCTTCCGAATGCCAACGTTTAACGATCTGTACTACACCGACGTGGGGAACATCTCTCTTCTGCCCGAATACACAACCCAGTACGACGGTGGTGTGCAGTACGACAAACGTTGGCAGGAAGGTGCGTGCCGCGCGGTGAGCGTAAAAGCTGACGGGTACTTCAATCAGGTCAGGAACAAGATAATAGCTATACCCAAGGGCAACGGCCAGTACCGCTGGCAGATGATGAACCTCGGGTATGTGGAGATCCGCGGCATAGACGTGAATGCCTCCACCACGTTCGATCTTACCAACGATGTACTGCTCAATATCGGCGCGACATACACTTACCAGCGTGCGCAGGACTTTACCGACCCGGGCGAGATAACCTATGGCGGACAGATAGCTTATATACCCTGGCACTCCTGTTCGGCGATGGCTAACCTCACATGGCACGGGCTGAGCGTGAACTATGCATTCATCTACGTAGGCGAACGCTACCACAACTCCGCGAATATCCCCGCCAACCACGAGCAACCGTGGTACACGCATGATATGAGCATCAGTTACTCGATGAAGCACTGGTACTTTGCCGTGGAGATCAACAATATGTTCAACCAGCAGTACGAAGTGATACTGAACTACCCGATGCCAGGCATCAACGGGAAAGGGATTGTTAGATTTACCATTTAATCATTTACCATTTAGTCATTTATTTGGATATTTAGACATTTATTCATGAAGAAACTATTATACATAGCATTGATGAGTGTGGTGCTGACGGGTTGCAGGCAGGATGTAGTCTGCGTGTTGTGACACAAAAATCAGAATGTCAATCTCCTGCTTGTCCCATCCAAGGTCAGCAATTAAGTGTTCTGCTGCGGCCTGACAAAGATCACCAGCAGTAAACTCCTCCGACACACGGTGGTTCAATACTCCAGTTGATTCAATAAATGACGAAGCGCTGTACTGACCGTTCTCCA
>CAJOFU010000042.1 GCA_905233935.1 Paludibacteraceae bacterium | reverse complement strand
TTGGCAATACAAAGTTACTAAAAATCAACGAATTGTGCAACTTTTTTTGCAACTATTTTAAGTCAAAGAACACTTTTTTTTAATTCCGCCAACAGGTAAGAGTTGTTAATTTGTGTGCATATGCTTTGCACATGCAAAGGTACAAAAAAAATCTGACATTTGCAACAAAAGAGCGCTTTTTTTTACAAGTTGTGCCCTACCTATGATGAAATGGCGGCTGTGATTATTTCAACGACATGAGTTTATTCGGCGGATTTTACTCTTTTTTACTCTAAATCCGCCAAATAAAGATTGCTTATTAGGCGGATTTGATATGTTTCATCCTAATTCCCGCCAATTAAAATAGCGCATCAAGTGTTAAGGATTCTTGCACAATTCCGGCATATTCATTTTGCTTGATGCCGAAAGAGGTTATAAATACCAAATGTGCCATTTTACGCTTCGGCAGATGATCTGAAAGCAATTGTAAGCGTTCACGAAGTGTCAAATCGTAGTTTTTATTTATTGCAAATAGACCGTTGGTGAATTTCATTTCGCATACGTCAACTATATTATCTGCCCTATCAATAATCATATCTATCTGTGAGCCTTTTGTGTTTTCAGTCCCTTGCAATGCCCATTTGGAAATAGTTGTGCTGACTTGTGGTATGCCTAAGGCGTGCTTGATTTGCGGGATGTGATTAAAGCACAACTCCTCAAATGCAAAGCCTCGCCAGGCATTTATCTGCCCGGACAGAGCATTTTGTTGCCAGAAGTCGGCTGGACGCTCCTTACCGTCCATAAACGTAAGATAGAATCGACAAAACGGATCAATAAGTTTATAGCGTTCTTGTCGCTTGCCTTCTGTATAAGATGTATAAGGCAGCAGGAAATCGCTCATCACGAGATTCTTAAGCACAACAGAGAAGTTTCCGCCATCGGTTTTGGACATTGCCTCTAACAACTGCTGTCGAGTCAAACCTACATGTGTCTTAGCGGCTATCCGAACAGTCTTCATATATTTATCCGCATTCGTGAACAACGAGCCAAACAAACGCTCATATTCTTGCTTTAGAGGAGCCTGGTCGGCAAAGAAAATGCTATCAACAGCTTGCGGAAGACTTTGTTTGGGTTGTACAAAACTGATATAGTGAGGTATTCCTCCGGCTATCATGTAGAACTGCGCGATGTCGTATCTGCTCCACTTAACACCTCTGTCTTGCAGCAGTTGTTCCGTTTCATGCAGACTGAATGGCAGCACTTTTATCTCACGGGTAATGCGATTGTATAATCCGCCTTTATTATTGATAATTGACTGCTTCATCCATGATGTAGCCGAACCGCATACAATAAGCATCAAGTTTTCCTGTCTTGCTCCCCAACTGTTCCAAAAATGCTCAAAGGCAGCAAGAAAGTTCGAGCGTGGCGTGTCTAACCACGGCATCTCATCCAAGAATACCACCTGTCGTTGACCGTTTGGTTTGCTAAGAAGCACGGATTTGAGAAGTTCGAACGCATCCAGCCAATTAGTGGGCTGAGGGATATCAACATCCAAACCACTGTTGCGCAATGTTATATAGAAAGCATGTAACTGTTCCTGCATCGCATTCTTTTTGGTGAATAGATGCGGCGACAAACCTGTGTGGTAAAACGTAAAGCGCGATTTGAAAAGTTCGCTCACAAGATAGGTCTTACCTACACGGCGACGCCCATACACTGCCACAAACTCAGGTCGCTTGCTTGCGTACAATTGCTCTAACAAAGCAATGTCGTTTTCTCTGCCATAAATCTTCATAGACATAACTTTAAGAATAACGCTGCAAAGTTAACATTTTTTTTTCAAATATGCAAATAAAATGCATTAAATTGGCGGATTTTACTCTTTTTTGCCCTAAATCCGCCAAATAAAGATTGCTTATTCGGCGGATTTGACATGTTTCATCCTAATTCCCGCCAATTAAAACAGAGCCCCCGGTGAGTTCGGCAAGGTCGCGGTCTTACGTAGCCTGAATATCCCGTGTCCATAACACTTTTTATTACAAATTTAGTTGCAATTGTTACCGTTTTTTTAAGTAAAATCTGCACAAGTAGCGGAAAACACACGGTAAAAGTCAAAAAAGTTGCGCAATATTTGCAAATATGGGAATTTTTTTGTAATTTTGCAATGCAAAATTCGGTTGCAAACAATAAACGAATTATATTAAACGATACAAGCGATATGAAAAATGAACTGAATGCCTTGATCATGGAGGCGATGAAAAACCATGATTCCGTACGTACAGAGACGCTGCGCGCCATCAAGAGTGCGTTCCTCAATTGGCAGACGAGCAAGGAGAATGCCGGCAAAGAACTGACCGAGGCTGACGAGATCCAGATCTTCAAAAAGATGGTTAAACAACGTCAGGAGTCGGTTGAGCAATACCTCGCTGCCGGACGCAAGGAGTTAGCCGATGCCGAGCAGGCGCAGATAGACGTGTTGGAGACGTTCCTGCCCCAAGCAGCGTCGGAGGACGACATCGTTCGCGCGTTCAACCAAGCCAAAGAGGCGAACGGCTGGGAAACGGAAAAACGGAACATGGGACTGTTCGTGAAAGCCATCAAGGCGGCTCTGCCTAACGCCGACGGCAAGATGGTGGCACAAGTTGTACAAAGCCAATTGGCATAAGGGATATTCAGGAAGACTATGTTCAGAGTAGCAATCTTAGGTTACGGCAATATAGGTCGTGCAGCGGAAGAGGCTGTTAAAGCTGCGCCGGACATGGAGTTGGCGGGAGTGTTCCACCACAATGACTGTCTGGACTGCATGGCAGCGGATGTGGCACTCGTTTGCACCCCGACGCGCGAGGTGCAGAAGTTCGCCACGGTGCTTGCCGCTCGCGGGATATGTACTGTGGATAGTTTCGACATCCACGGGCAGATATGGAACCTGCGCAGCGCGATGGATGCCGTGTGCAAGGCTAACCAAGCCGTGAGCGTTATTTCCGCCGGTTGGGATCCAGGCAGCGACAGCATGGTGCGTGCCATCCTGCTTGCGCTTGCGCCGAAGGGACTGACGTACACGAACTTCGGTCCGGGACGCAGCATGGGGCACACGGTAGCCGCTAAAGCGATCAAGGGCGTAAAGAACGCGCTGAGCATGACGATTCCGCTGGGCACGGGCATCCACCGCCGGATGGTGTATATCGAGTTGGAGGACGGTGCAGATTTCAAGACCGTGGAGTCAGCCATCCTTGCGGACGACTACTTTGCCCACGACGAGACGCATGTGATAGCCGTGGAGAGCGTGGATGCACTGAACAACGTAGCGCACGGCGTTAATCTCGTACGTAACGGCGTGAGCGGCGAGACGCACAACCAACGGTTTGAGTTCAATATGGCAATCAACAACCCTGCGCTGACGGGGCAGATGATGGTCAGTTGTGCGCGTGCCGCTATGCGACTGAAAGAGCGCGGCGAGTTCGGTGCGAAGACGATGATCGAATTGGCACCGATTGACTTGCTGCCGGGAAACACAGAGAGCCTTGTGAAGGCTCTCGTGTAAAAGGCTGCGCGTTGATTGCGTAGTTTGCGTATAGTATATTATTGCTCGCGTGCGTGCGCGAGCAATATTTTTATTTATTGAGTTGTTGTTTATTTCTTGAGTTCGAAGGGGAAGGATGCGACGAGTGCGCCGTCGATAAAGAAGTCAGCGTTGTACAAACCTTTGTACAGGATCTCGCCTACGTTCCAGTAGAGCACATCGTCGAGGGCTTCGCCGCCGTACTCAAACTCCTTGGTGAGCGAATACTCGATCTCGCTGTTCTCAAACTCGAACATCCGTTGCGCGGGATTCGGCAGGGTGATGAGTTCGCCGTCCGGACGCACGATACGCAGATAGACTTGTTTCAGCCCGCGCTCGCAGGTGATGTTCTTGCCGATGGTATAGTCGAACTGGATCTTCTGCATCTGATTGAGGTTCGAGGTCTTGCGGTCGTTCTTGTTGAGCGGTGTGGCTTTGAAGGCTGTTATCTCGAGCATCGATGCGCGGGTGACTTTCTCGGTCAAGTGGGTGTTCTGCTGCTGGAGCTCTTCGGCTTGCTGCTGCACAACGGCATATTGCTCGCGTACTTGACGGTTCTCGGCTGTGAGGCGCTGGTTAGTCTGGTTGAGCGAGTCGATCTGATGCACATAGGACACCATGACTTGGCGAACGGTCGCAAGTTCCTTCTTGAGTTCGGCTATACGGCGTGCGTTGGTTGCCTTGGTGATACGCAGCTCTTCCAACAGGTCGCGTACGCGCTGTTGCTCCTGGCTCAGGAGTTGGGTGAGCGAATCGTTGCTCACGTTAGGTGTCTGGTAACCGTCGAACTGCATGGCGAGGTCTTCGTACTCGTCTTCGAGTTCGGATTTCTCAAACTCCATCTGTTCGACCATTTCGACCATCTCCTGCTTTTGTGCAAGGAAAAGATAGGTCAGCACGCCTACTGCGGCGAGCAGAATGATTAGGATAGGGATTATAATCTTTTTGTTCATAGTGTTGTTGTGTCGCCCAATATTGGTCGACAACTTATAATAAGGGTATTACTTTTTCGAGTTTGTTGCTGCGTGAGCCTTTGATGAGGATCGTGCAGCCGATAATGGGTTGTTGCTTGATGTGCTCGCAGAGTTCATCGACATTGCTGAAAATGGGGTAGGGAGCCGTTGTCTCGCGGTACTCATCGCCAACGAGCAGCACGGTGTCCGCTTTGCGTTCAAGCAACATGTTGACGATGTTCTGGTGCTCGGTGTGGCTGTAGTCGCCCAACTCTCTCATTGCGCCCAAAATATAGCAATCTGACTTCTGATCTCTGATTTCTGAATTCTGACGGTCGAAGGCCTCAATAGCTGCTTGCATCGATGTGGGGTTGGCGTTGTAGGCATCGACGATGAGGGTGTTGTGCTCGGTGACGGTTCGTTGTGAGCGGTTGTTCGTCGGAACGTAAGCGCGTATAGCCGCCAAACCTGCCTCGCGATCCACGCCGAAATACTCGCCTACGCAGAGCGCGGCTTGGATGTTCTCGCTGTTATATGCACCCACGAGGTGTGTGCCTTCGGGCATTGTGCTGGAAGTGTAGGCAATGGCTTGGAGGTCACCTGCCATCTTCTCCAGATAGGGATTGTCTGTATTGCGGAAACAGAATCCGCCATGTTCGCGCAGGTAGTCGTAGAGCTCGGCTTTGGTGCGCATCACGCCCTCAAACGAACCGAAGCCTTGCAGGTGCGCTTTGCCGACGTTGGTGATCAAGCCACAGTCGGGTTCGGCAACTTCAACGAGTTCCTTGATGTCACCCGGGTGGCTGGCTCCCATCTCGACGATGGCGAGCTCGTGAGCGGCAGTGAGTTGCAGCAGCGTGAGCGGCACGCCGATGGAGTTGTTCAGGTTGCCTTGGGTGTAGTGGATGTTATACTTCGTGCTGAGCACGGCTGCCAGCAGTTCTTTCGTTGTCGTCTTGCCGTTTGTGCCGGTTATGCCGATGATGCGTTTGCCCCAATGACGCCGCCAAGCACGGGCAAGATCCTGCAAGGCGATCAGGCTGTTTTCCACGAGCAAGGCGGAATATTCTCCGGCTTGCTGAATGGTCTGATAGACCTGTTCATCATCAACAATCGCCATCGCCGCACCTTGTTGCAGGGTTTGCAGGGCGAACTTGTTGCCGTCGAACGTCTCGCCTTTCAGTGCCACGAAGGTGCAGCCTTCCGGCAGATTACGGCTGTCTGTTGAAACGCAGATAGCATCTTTGCCTTCTATCAAAAATGACCAATCCATTTTTTTATTTCAAATTTATGATTTCAAATTTCAAATTTATGGTTTCTGATTTCTGAATTCTGACTTCTGATATCTTTTTTTTACATTTTGACTTTGAACTGCAGGGCGTGGTGGATGCAGTGGATCTCGGTGGGTCCCATGACGTTTTGCAGGATGCCGTCGGCTTCGAACATCAGGTGTTCCTCGGTTTCCATGCGGATATCCTTGCCTTTGTAGGCGTGAATGAACGGCAGGTCGGTCAGTTTGCCGTTGAACAGGTTCGGCAACGCTTTGATCACCTGCATCAATGTGGGTTTGCAAACGAACATCGCGTTGAAGATGCCATCCTGCGGGTCGGCTTCGGGATTCTGCTTGATACCGCCACCGGAGAACGGTCCGTTGCCGACGTTCATGGTGAACAGTGCGTCATCCACGAGCACCTCGCCATCGACGACAAGTTGCATCGGTATAGGTTTTTGCTGTGCGAGTGCGCCGAACAGACCAATAACGTAGTTGAAGTGATGAGAGCCGAGGTAATACTTGAGTTTCTCGGCTTTCTGGCAGCAGAGCGGATCAACACCAAACCCTACGGAGTTGATGAAATACCGATGGTGCTCGATGTGGTTACGCCAATAGGTGACGCAGCCGACATCCAGCGGGTGCCCTTCGCCGGAGAGGAAGCGTTCGATGGCTTCGCGGTAGTTCTTTGTCAGGTTCCAGAACCGTGCCCAGTCGTTGCCCGTGCCGCGCGGCATGAGTCCGAGTTTGATGTTCCGGCGTTGTTCGGCAGAGAGCTTGGCACGCATAATGCCGTTGAGTGCCTCGGAGAGCGTACCGTCGCCGCCGAGCACAAGGATCTCGTCGCAACGGTAGTCTTCTACCAGTTCGCGGGCAAGTTCGGTGGCATGTGCAGCGTATTTGGTTACGCGGAACTCGTAGGGGATACGCCGTTCGCGCAGCAGGTTCCACAGGTACATTCGCTGCCTACGGTAGGCACTCTTGCCTGATTTGGGATTGATTATTACTCCTAACATTCGTTTAGTGTTTAGAGTTTAGTGTTTAGAGATTCGGCGAATTGTTCGGCTTCGTCGAGTTGGTCGATCTTCCCCACATCCATCATTCGATAGTTTTGCGGCACGAAGGCGCGGATAGTACCGGCTTGACGTTCCACAACCGAGAGGTAAGCGTCAATGAGCGAGAACTTGTCGCCTTTCTCTGCTTGCGTGTGCCTGAGTTCGGCAAAGAACGCGGGCGAGACGATCTGCATGCCGGAGAAGGCTAATCGGATTAGTGGGTTAGTGGTTAAGTCACCCCGCTGCGTGTTACTTGCGGGGACCCCGAGTGGATTAGCGGTTAGTGTAGTAGGGCGGTACTCGCCGGTCTTGATGTTCGTCCAGCCGTGCAGTGTGCCGTCGCCGGAGAAGAGCAGGTAGCGTTGCGTCTCTCGGTCGGATACAACGACTGTGGCGAGATCGTCGCTTCGGTGGGCAGCGATGAGCCGGGGCAGGTCGATGCTGGAGAGAATATCGACGTTGCAAACCAAGACAGGCTGTGCGTTGTTTTCGTACTTTCCGTTGTCATCGTAGCCGAGCAATGCTGCGGCTTTGAGCAAGCCTCCGCCTGTCTCGAGCAAGGCTTCGCGTTCGTCGCTGACCTGAATGTTGCAACCAAAGCCCTCCTTGACCTTCAAGTAGTCGATGATCTGCTGCCCGAAATGGTGGATGTTCACCACTATATCCTCTATCCCTGCCGCCTTCAATCGCTCAATCTGCCATTGCAGCAGCGTCTTGCCTGCCAAGGGCAGCAAGGCTTTGGGCATCGTATCGGTGAGCGGCTTGAGGCGTGGGCCTAATCCCGCCGCAAAAATCATCGCTTTCATTTCCTCATTTTCGCATTTATCTTTCCGGCAGAGTGCGTTCAACGTTTTGCTCTCTATGTATCAGACGTACCTCGACGCCGAACTTCTCGTTGATATGTTCCGCCATCTTCTCTGCCGCATATACCGAGCGGTGTTGTCCGCCTGTACAACCGAAGCTGACCATTAGGCTCGTGAATCCGCGGTCTTTGTAGCGTTTGACGCTGGCGTCCACAAGGCGATACGCTGCATCGAGGAAGGGGAAGATCTCGCCGTCGTCCTCGAGGAACTTGATGACCGGCTCATCTCTACCTGTCACGTGGTTGTAACGTTCGTACTTGCCGGGGTTGTTCACGGCGCGGCAGTCGAACACAAATCCTCCGCCATTGCCGCTGTCGTCAGCCGGAATACCCTTCTTAAACGAGAACGAATACACCTTCACAACCAGCGGTTTGCGCACACTCACCTCCTTGAACTGTTTCATCTCGGTCATCTCGTGCAGTACCTCGATCAGGTAGGGGTAGTCGTCTGCGGCGTCTTTGAGCAGTCTGCGCAGATTCTCGATGGCAAACGGGATCGATTGCAGGAAATGCGGTTTCTTTTCGAAGTACCCGCGGAAGCCGTAGGCTCCGAGCACCTGCATCGTGCGGAAGAGTACGAAATGCCGCAGTGTGGCGTAGAACTCCTGTTTGTCAACGGGCATATACTTGGCGAGTTCGTCAAGGTACTCTTCGATGAGTTCGTGGCGCAGCTCGTCGTGGAAGTTCGCCTTTGCCTGCCACAGGAACGAGGCAACGTCGTAATAGATCGGACCGCGTCTGCCGCCTTGGAAGTCAATAAAGTACGGCAGCAACTCCTGCTCGTTGATTTCTGAATTCTGATTTCTGA
This sequence comes from Paludibacteraceae bacterium, assembly GCA_905233935.1. GTDB lineage: Bacteria > Bacteroidota > Bacteroidia > Bacteroidales > Paludibacteraceae > Colicola. Next base: position 5,738 of record CAJOFU010000042.1, on the reverse strand, counting down.
ATTCTGATTTCTGATTACTGACTACCATGACGTTCCGGCTCTGGAAGTCGCGGTACATAAAGGCGTTCTTGTCTTTCTGCTGGAGCAGAATATAGGCGAGGCGTTCGAACTCGTTCTCGAGTTTGTCTTCCTGGAAATCGAGTCCTGTCGCCTTGAGAAAGCAGTATTTGAAATAGTTGAGATCCCAACGGATACTCCGCAGGTTGAACTCCGGCTGCGGGTAGCAGACGTTGAAGTCGAAGTCATCGGCGGCTTTGACCTGGAATTGAGCCAAGGCGCGCATCGTCTTGCGGAGCATTGTTTTCTCGCTCTCGCAGAACACGCCTGTTTTGCGTCCTTCGGCAATGTAGTTGAACAGCAATGTGTCGCCCAGATCCTCCTGCACGTACGCCATCTCGTCGTCGCTCACGGCAAGTACGCGCGGCACATTCAGTCCTTGCTTGGCGAAATGGGCAGCCATGGTCAGGAAGGCGTGGTTCTCATCGTGCGACGTACCCTCCACACCGATGAGCGAGACGGATCGGTCATCGCTGTAGATGCGGTAATAGCGACGGTTGCTGCCTGATGCCGTGAGGGTGACTTGTTCGCCTGCGGACTTGCCTGTGGCTATGGTGAATAGTTCGGATAGTGTCATGTGTCAGTTGTCCTCAGATTTATTGCTTTGGTCCGCGAACCTTAGGTTGCACGGTGCCCGTCTCGGCGCACTCAATCAGGTTCTCCAATATCACAGCAAACCGCCATTCGATGGAGTTATGCCACATCTTGTCGGAGATGAATAAGGATAATATACGCCCGAACTTCAGGATGAACTCATAATGCACTTTTGTCAAGTTTTCCGACACCGGCTCCAAGCGCATAATCACGTCGCCGCCATCCAATATCGCACCGGAGTACGTGGCAGTCATGTGGGCGGTCTTGATGTTTGAATAGGTGTGATCCGAGTGGATGTTCTGGGTTACGAGATGTTGGTCTTTCCACCAGCGGCTACCTAACACATAGATATCAATAGCCACGTCGCCGATTTTGTGTACAGGATCGTAGGTGCGGTCCTTGTAGCGGAGCTGGATCACATCGCGGCTCTCTTTGGTTTTCTCCTTGCCCTTATCTTCCTCTTGTTCCTCCAGACCTAAATACGCCCATTCGAAGAGCGAGTCCGGATTGGCTTGAAACTGATAATAGAACCGATCTACAACCTGTAGCATCTGCTCCAACGGGGCTTGGCAGACGGTGTCAATCACTACTTCGCGCACCTGCGGACGAGCAAATGTCGTCAGCGAAAGAGTGGTGAGCAGTGCAGTGCATATCGTTTTGATAGACATGATTTTTTGTTTTGAATACGTTGAATGGATGTTTAATCGATCCCGGCAATAACTGCCTCACGCAGTTGTTCGATAGCCGTCGGCACGTCTTCCTCGGCAAGCGTCGATATGTCTATCGGTTTGCCTACGTGCATATGTACGGGGTGGTAGTTGGCGTGGAACTCATGACGGTTCATTACCTCGTAGCAGCCTGACAACGAGATCGGTACAATAGGCAACTTGAGGTCAAGAGCGATCTGCAATGCGCCTCGTTTGAAGCGTCCGACCTCGCCGTTCTCGGTGCGTGTTCCCTCGGGGAAGATCACCGTACAAACACCGTCATGCAGTACACGTTCGGCTTCCTTGAGCGACTGAACGGCTGCGGCTGTGTTGCCGCGCTTGACGAAGATGTGTCCTGCTGCCTTGCAGCCAGAACCGATGAACGGCACTTTGCGTAGTTCGGCTTTCATCAGCCACTTGAAGATAACAGGTAGCCAGCCGTAGATGAGGAATACATCCGCCATCGACTGATGGTTTGCTACAAACACGTACGAGGTGTGCCTGTCGATGTTCTCTAATCCTGTCACGCGCACGGGTAAAAAAAGCAGGTAATAGAACGAGCGTGACCAGAACGCCTGTATCCCGTGCAACCACCAACTGTTACGCCAGTGTTGGAAGATGATAGTTGTGATAGCCGTAAACATCGTTATTACCGCAAAGATCGGTAAGGCTATCAGATATTGGTAGATTATGTATAGTATTTTCATGCTACTGATTGGTTATCAGCCATATATGGCTGATCTATATGGTGTATTTCATCATGAATCCGCGATACAGGGCGCAGATGCGGCGGATCTCGTCCCAGTTCTCTTCGCTCAGCTTCGTGCCGATCACCTCGACGACACGTCCGGCGGCAATCGTGCCTATCTCGCCGCACTTGTGGATGTCGAACCCGTCAGCCAGTGCGTGCAGGAATCCTCCGGCGTACAGGTCACCTGCGCCTGTTGAGTCGGTACATGAGGTCGTGATTGCGCCTATATGGTAGCGGTTCTCGCCCTGTTGTACGTACGAGCCGCGTTTGCCGACCTTAACGACAGCTATATCTACTTCGTTAGCCATCTTATCAACCGACTCCTCGGGGTTGAGGTGGGTGTATGCGAAACTCTCGTCCTCGTTGGCGAATACGATATCCACGTACTTGCGGATCAGTTCCTTGAGGAAGTAATGGTTTTCGTTGATCACGTTGTACGACGCTAGATCAAGACTGACCATACAGCCTGACTCTTTCGCCAGGCGAATGGCTTTCTCTATCAGGTCGTGGTTCTGCACCAGATAACCCTCAATGTGGAATATGTCGTAGCCGATAAATGCCTCTTTGTTGATGTCCTCGGCTTTCATCTCTGCCGATGCACCGAGATAGGTGGCAAAGGTGCGCTCGCCGTCAGGCGTGATCAGCACGATAGAGCATCCTGACAGCAAGCACGGATCGGTCAGCAACAGGGGTTTGACACCGTTCTTTACGAGGTCGTTGCGATAGAACTCGCCCACTTCGTCTGCGCCGATCTTGCCGATGAAGGCAGCTTTGCCGCCCAGAGCCGCAATGGTGGAGATGGTGTTCGCTGCCGAACCGCCGGCCACCATGTGTTTGCGTACCGAAGCAAACCGCATCTGGATCATCTGAGCCTGCTCCATCGTAATAAGATTCATACTTCCCTTGGGCAGACCAAGCTCGCGCAGATCGTCTTCAGACACCTGCATTAACATGTCCGTAAGGGCGTTTCCTAAACCTAAAATGCGTTTCATATATTACAAATTGCTATAGTTTTTGCGTATTTGTGCTTTTTTTTAGCAAAAAATTTGCATATTTCAAAAATTTGTTGTACCTTTGCAGCCGCTTTGGTTAAAAAGCAATGCTTCCTTAGCTCAGTCGGTTAGAGCATCTGACTGTTAATCAGGGGGTCCTAGGTTCAAGTCCTAGAGGGAGCGCAGCGCAGGTCACATGACCTGCTTTTTTTGTCACCGTCAGTTCGGTCTCAACTCCGAAGGGCAATGGCATATTGTGTGCTACATGACCTGCCGGAAAACCGAACAGCACGGGATACGTTTGCTCTCCAAGCACCGCTGCTATGCTCTCTTGCAGCGTGCAACCCATCTCCGGATCATCATCGCAGTCGGCGAATTGTCCGACCACCACGCCACTCACTGCATCCAGAACACCGTTCAGGCGCAACTGGTGCATCATTCGGTCGATCTTGTAGTGGTGTTCGCCTACATCCTCGATGAACAGGATCGTGCGTTTGCCTTCCTGCCGGTCTTGCTCAATGCTCAGGCGTATATCGTAAGGCGTACCGCTCAAGCCGCACAGCACTGCCATGTTCCCGCCGCGCAGTATGCCGGTGGTTGTGCCTTCTCTATTCAGCGGCGATGGAGCAACCGTATAGTCGCACGCCTCGTCGCGTAACATCCTCTGCAAAGCCAACCACGGCTCGGCATCATCGGTCAGGTTGGCTATCGGTTTGCACATAATGCCGTGAATCGACTTGCCGCCCAGACGGGCTATGAGTTGGTGCAGCTCGGTGATGTCCGAGAACCCGCACACTGCTGCGCCGTTGTAGCCGCGCGAGCGTACGCCGATCTCTATCTTGTCGATGATCTGCTGCATCCCGTAGCCGCCGCGTGTGCAGAGCACTAATCCAACCTCAGGATCAGTCAGCGCATCCACGGCATCAGCCGTGCGCTCTTCCGCAGTGGCGGCAAAACGTCCGTAGCGACCGATGGCGTGCGGAGCAATGTGCACGTCAAACCCTTGAGCGTTCAACCGCTCAGCGGCTCGGAACGTGAAATCTGCATCCAACGCTCCCGCAGGTGATATGATTCGAATCTGTTTCAACTTTTTACTTTCGCCGCGTTGTAAAGCTGCGCGGAATTAAATGCATTCTGCCATATTATATAGGCGGCAGGACCTATAGCACTCAGCGGGTTGAGGAACGCCTGGCACATCCACACACCCAACGTAGTGTTCTTTTGCCCGAAAGCCTGCCCGGCTGTTATGCGACTTACACCGGACATCGTGGTGGGTACGGCTGCCGGGTTGATCACTACGTCTTTGTACTCCTTGCCTTTGCTTGGGGCAGGGTAGGCGAAGCCTATCCGTTGCCCGAGTTTGTATTGCAAGAGGCAGGCTATGAGCGAACCCACAAACAGCACTACAAGTGCCCACCAGCTGTACTCTGCGTTAATCAGATTGTAGGTTATGTCGCCCATCAGTATCGCCAGTGTTCCCGTCCAGATATAGAACGGTATTTGCGCCCATGTGCGCGCGAGCTCGAAGCGTTTGTCCGACCCTTTGTGCCGTTGCACGCCGTCATAGCCGAGGCGCAATAACCAAGCTGCTACGAATGGCAATAGTAGCAATGGTGCTACGCGCCGCAGTATAAGCAACATCTCTGCCACAAACGTCAGTCCGCCTTCGGGATGAACCAGCGGAAAGAACGCCGGTACAATCACTGCCGTAGCTGCATTGCTCAGCAGGGTGAAGGTCGTCAAGTTCTGAATGCTTCCTCCGAGTTTGCCGGCTATGATCGGCGCGGCTGTGGCGGTAGGCATAATGAAACACATCATCAATCCCTCGCTGATTATAGCCGTGTTGTCGGCTGTTACGCCCAGACGTCGGCACAACGCTACCGAGCCGTAATACACACCGGCGGTAAGTGCCAACTGCGTGCCGAGAACCAGCCAGTGCCAACGGTGCAACCTCAGATCCAGCGGATTGACCTTGCAGAACGTAAAGAACAACATCACACCGATCATCGGCGGCAGCACAGGCGTCAGGTGTCTGAACAGCGGATAACCCGCTGCGCCGATCACCATCGACAGGATGAGCGCATATTTGTCTATGAACTGCTTAATGTTCACGATCGGTGTTGTTTATCGAGCCGTATTGTTCGACGATCTCGTCCATTATATGAAAGACCTCTTCTTTTGTATCGGCACGCAATAGCGCTATCCGTGTCTGGCGGAAGTCCGGCAAACCTTTCAGTATAGGGCTTGCGGCGAAGTGTCTGCGGCTGTGTACGATCCCTTTGCGCTCGTCGCCAACCCACTCGATGCTGCGCTCTACATGTTCCTTGAGTACATCCATGCACCACGCCATCGTGCGTTCTATCGGCGGTTGACCGTCCAAGTGGCGACGTATATCCTCAAATATCCACGGACAACCGAACGTAGCCCTGCCTATCATCACGGCATCCACACCGTACTGCTCAAAGCACTCTTTTGCCCGCTCGGGCGTGGTGATGTCGCCGTTGCCGATGACGGGTATATGTATTCGCGGATTGCGTTTGACTTCGCCTATCAGCGTCCAGTCTGCCTCGCCACGGTACATCTGCGAACGGGTGCGACCGTGAATGGCTAACTCCGTAATGCCGCAATCCTGTAGCC
>CAJOFU010000041.1 GCA_905233935.1 Paludibacteraceae bacterium | reverse complement strand
CCATATGCACACTAGGTTGTCCCCGGTGAAGCGGGGAAAATCGCCACGGGGAAAGGGGCATACCCTTTGCGCTTGCAAAGATACAAAAAATAATTCAAATTTGCAAATTTTTGAGGGAATATTTCAAAAAAATGTGTAAACATTTGCAAATGTCATTTTTTTTTACTATCTTTGTACCCGAATAATGTGGTTTTGACGAAAAGTTAACCCTAAATATAGTAACTCTAAAATTTCAACTTTATGAAAAAACTCAACATCATCGCTACCATCAAGGATGGTATTGCAATCGGAATGATTAACTTCCTGAGTCTGCTTCTGACCACGATTCTGTACTTTCTCACGATTTGGATTCCGTATCTGAACGTAGGTACAACGATTGCCTTTTCGTCTCTTGCGGCTGAGCTTGCCAGAGGCAAAGTGATCAACCCGCTGTTCATCTTCGATGCCAAGTACCGCAAGAATATGGGCGAGTTCTTTATCCTCTCTGCTCTCATGAGCGGTGGTATCAGTGCAGGTTTTGCATTCGGTATTATTCCGGGCATAGTAATCGCCATTGCATGGGATTTAGCTGTCGTTCTGTTTGTTGACAAAGGGTTGTCGGCTCTTGAAGCATTGCGCGAGTCGAACCGCTTGACGTACGGTAACAAATGGCGCATATTCGGCATTACGTTCCTCTTTGGGCTCGCAGTGATTGTCATTATAGCTATCATCAACGTTATCTTCGGCATCGGCGATGTTCATTGGCTTGAGGCTATCGGTGACATCATCATTGTTGCAATAGCTCTCTGCGTTGTTCCCGTTGCCTGCGGTATTGATGCATCGATCTACAAACAGCTCTCTTCCGGCGAGATCCTCGGCGAAGAGCCTGCTGCCCCTGCACCCGCTGCTGCTCCCGCTCCCGAAGCCCCGAAGGCTGAAGCTCCCAAGACTGAGTAATCTCGAAGGCTGAGTATTCTCGAAGATTGAGTAATCCGTTTCGATTATTCCCCAGTTTATTTAAATTATTCCCTGTTTATTTAAATTATTCCCCTATTTAGGCGATGTGTCACCGACGCATCGCCTTTATTTGTGTATAATATTATTGCGTCGCATCATGGTCTATTTATATGCTTTTCAGCATATTTTCTTTAGTTCTTCTTTAGTTGTTATTTAGTTGTTATTTGGTTCTTCTTTATTTCTTCGTCTTATTATCACTCTATCATCTGCTCACGTCATCGTAACAATCCAACATTGTGCATTTCGTGCGCATCATTGCGCACGGGATCAGCCGGTCGTATTGTTTCCGCCCGCTCCCGTCCCCTCATCCGTCTCCCGATTGCCGCATAGTCTCTGCCATATTATCCCCTACGCTAGCGGAATCGACCATGTATGGTCGATCAAAAAAGTATCAGCGACTCTCGCCGCTGATACCATTTCTCGTTCGCATGTATCTTTCCTCCGTCCGTTTTGAGTGAATTTCATTCACTCCATTTTCTTGTATTTTCTTCGCATTTCAGGCGGATTGAATCCGCTGCCCGTTACCTCACCTCTTTCCCCTGTATAATTGTTTGTATTTTTGCAAAAACATGCAATTTATATGTTTGTATTTTTGTAAATATTTTGTTAAATATTTGTATTACAGATTTTTACTGCAACGGAAGCTGATTTGGTCAACAAAGGCAAGATTTCCGAGATGATTGCCGGTTTGGAAATCCTCAAGAATATGCCGTGCTCATTACGCCATGAACTATTCTATTGGGTGCGCGAGGAGAAAAGCAGTCAATCGGAGGTTGATTATGTTGAGCCGTACAATGCAGGCATCCTTCCTATAGAAATCAAAGCGGAGCGTAAAGGTGGCATGAAAAGTCTATGGAACTTAATGCGCAGCAAGAACCTTGTTTACGCCTTGCGCAGTTCGCTTGAGAACTTCGGACAATTTGACTACATTGACAACGAGGCAGAAGGAGCAACCCGCCATGTGGATATTATTCCGTTATATGCCATCGCCCAACTACCGCTATTCTTTTCAATGGAATAAGAACATCTAACTTCCAAGCAATTAACCCCGAGCGACTCAATGAGCCGCTCGGGTGCTATAATACGGTATCTACAAAAGGTTCCTTACCTTACCTCTTGCCCTTGGACGGTGTAGGTCTTATCTCCGCTGAGAATAAAGATTTGACCGTTTCGGATAACCTGCTGCACCTTGGAACTATGATAGCCACCCATGATTACTTCGCCAACGCCGGTACCCGGAATAGCGAGAATGTTCCAGAAATCTCTCCAACCTTCAGCCTGCTGGTACAATTCTATACTCTCTTCCGGCACGTAAAGCGGAATAGAATGATCCACACCAACAAATACGCTATTGCCCAGAATTGGAGCATTTACAGCTTCACACAACAAATTCGTCAAGCCGCTGCAACCATAGAATGCCTCATTTCCAACTCTCGTTACAGTGACAGGCATATTGACAGACGACAATCCACTCAATCCGTGACACAAACATGCAGGAATTCTCTCGACTTTTTCTCCGAATTTAAAACTCGTGATACCACTCAGGTTAAAGAATGGAGGAGAGTAATTACCAACCGCATCCATCGAATCTATGTGGCATTTTATTGCGTTCCATTGCACGGATGTAAGAGCATCACAGTTTTGGAATGTACCTCCTTTACCGAGACTTACAACACTTTCCGGAATAGAAACAGAAGTAAGACTACTGCAACCATCAAAAGCCATAAACCCTATTTTCGTGACACTGTCAGGTATATTAATAGAAGTCAAGCCACTCAATCCATAGCATAAACTCGCAGGAATTCTCTCGACTTTTTCTCCAAAATCAAAACTTGTAATACCACTCAGGTTCATGAATGGAGGATAGTAATTACCGATCTCATCAATCGAATCGATGTGGCATTTTATTGCGTTCCATTGCACGGATGTAAGTGCACTACAATTCTGGAACGTACATCCTTTCCCGATACTTACAACGTTTTCAGGAACAACAACAGATGTCAGACTACTGCAACCAACAAATGCCTCAAACCCTATGGTTGTGACAGTGCTGGGTATATCAATAGAAGTCAAGCCGCTCAATCCGCAACATAAAGAAGCTGGAATGCTCTCAACTTTTTCTCCAAATATAAAATCGGATATATTGCTTAGATTATAGAATGGAGAAAAGTAATTAGTCAGAGTTTCATCAATCGGCTCTAATTGACAATTTATAGCGTTCCATTGCACGGATGTAAGTGCGGTGCAGTTTTGAAAAGTATACCCTTTACCTATACTTACAACATTTTCAGGAACAACAACAGAAGTAAGACTACTGCAACCAGCAAATGCCTCATACCCTATGCTTGTGACACTGTTTGGAATATTTATAGAAGTCAAGCCACTCAATCCATAACATAAAAAGACAGGAATACTTTCGACTTTTTCCCCGAATATAAAATTTGCTATATTGGTTAGATTCCAAAATGGCGGATAGTAATTACCTTTTTCATTATACGGCTCTATCTGACAATTTATAGCGTTCCATTGCACGGATGTAAGTGCATTACAATTTAGGAATGTACGTCCTTTTCCGACACTTACAACGTTTTCCGGAACAGCAATAGATGTCAGACTACTGCAACCTTCAAAAGCTGCATACTCTATGTTTGTGACACTGTTGGGGATAACAACAGAAGTCAAGCCACTCAATCCATAACATACACCAGCAGGAATAGTCTCGACTTTTTCTCCGAACACAAAATTTGATATATTGCTTAGATTCCAAAAAGGCGGATAGTAATTATCAATATCATTATACGGCTCTACCTGACAATTTATAGCGTTCCATTGCACGGATGTAAGCGCAGTACAGTTTTGGAATGTTCCACCTTGTCCTATGCTTGTAACGTTTTCAGGAATAGTCACAGAGGTCAGACTACTACAACCGTAGAATGCATCCTGACCTATAGTTGTTACATCGTCAGGAATGTTTACCGATGTGAGAGCGCTACATTCATTGAAAGCAAAACCGGCTATTGTTGTGATGCCGCTCGGGATTTCATAACTTCCTGAATAAGAGGTTGGAAGGCATATAAATGTATGTGAATTATAGATTGGCGTTGTTAATCCCGTGCAGTCATAGAAAATACCATCACCAATAGTGGTGACATTGTCGGAGATACTGAATGTCGTAAGACTCTTGCATGCTTGAAATGCCCATGCGCCAATACTGGTTACGCTTTGCGGAATAGATATAGACTGCACGTTCTCGCCACCGTCAAAGGCTTCCTCGCCGATATGTGTGACACCTTCGGAGATATTGATGGTGTGGACACTGCTTAATTGCGGATACCACGGTGCGGTTGTCGCACTAGTGTTAAAGTCATATACGAAGTCTGTCATAGCCCCCGTGCCACTGATGGTAAGCACACCGTCCGTCAAATCCCAAGTAATGTCCTCGCCGCATGTACCGCTTTCTGCGAACAACGTTCCAAAACCCGTTGCAATGATAAGCAAAAGAGTAAAAAGTTTTCTTTTCATATAATTCATAGTTTTTTGTTAATTATTTTCACCATAGTCCACATAAATGGACATAAACACACTGCAATCGTTCCCTGAAATCGGGGCGCTTTAACACTTAAGGCACGATTCGTCCTATATTACCGCACGAGGCGGACGGATTGACCATTGCTGCGAAAACCATCGTATTGCGGAGTTATACTATTCAACCGGAAATCGAGGTCTCTTGCATTGCTCTGCGAACTGCCAGACGTAGACGACCAATAGCCACCAGCAGTACCTACAAGCCCCACGTTCTTACCATTATAACGGTATCCGTCACAAGGCAAAAAGACTGCACCGGCAGATTCAAATTTTCTCCATTGGTTGGTAGTATATGCATTCAGCGAGAATTCACCCGTGCCAGGTGTAAAGGATATTCCTGATATACCCTGCCAATCATCCGGCAATATAATCAAACCGGTTACGCCATTTACTATAGCATTGCCAAACAATGCCGAGGCATTCTCACGTGTTTCAATCAGATATGCATATTCGCCACCGGTTAATGTGCGCCATAGATTGGCTTCATTACCGCCGTTGCTAATAGAATTTACGCCCCAATCAACAAATGTGCCACTTCCACTTGTGCTCGTAGGATTATTACCTGTTCCCCAGCAGAATAAGTCTATCCAACCATCGTAAGTTGATGATATATTGGCATTAAGCGCACCGACTGTATCATATTGGTTTTCAGCGAAGCGCCATGTATCAGTTGAGGCTTGATATTGCAGATTACCTTTTGAAAAGCGCACTTTTGTCGTTGCACTAACTGAGAAATATTGAGGTAATGTACCGGCAACATAGGTTTCATCAACATACTCCTGATTGAAGGGTAACGTTTCTGCGCCGCCTTCGGCTTTCTGGATAAAGAAGGCTTCGAAGGGATTGAGGATGTAGGAATCAATGCCCGGAGTGTAGGTGCTATAAGCAGTTCCGTTCCAAACGGTAATCGGTGACTCAATACCTGCTGCTGCAAAGCCGGCTATGTTGTAGCCTTGGCTGTAGGGGTTGCCGAGAAGGTTCCAACTTGCATTCTCGGGGTGGTTGGAACTATAGTCACTCATACCGGCGTAGATTGTGCTGCTCGATTCGCCTTGACGGATGTCGTCCTCATAGGCATTGATGCGCAGCGTACCTGCCGTATTGCTGTAGATGATGTAGCCTTGCAGGGCGTTGAAGGTCTCGGGTGTTTCCCAACCTGACTGCCCTGCTGCACGTTTGCTGCCGTTATATGTGCCCCACTTAACTCCTGTCAAGCCATCGTAGGTGAACATATCTTCGGTGTATTGCCTATTGCCTAAAGGCGGCAGACAGATGAAAGTCCACTGGTTAGCTGCTACAGCAATCTCAATCATCGAGTGGCTGTACAGAGCAGTAAGCGATAGTGATTCATTCAATACGATGATGCGCGATTTATCCGTCACTTCATCGCTCCAGCGCACAAACGCATAGCCGGGTATATCTTGTGCCGTAATTGTCACCTCTGTCCCTGCCGGATAACCGCCCGCACCGCTCGGCGCATAGTCGGGCAGTTCACCGCCATCTACAATGGCTGCACTTAGCTCCAGACTATACGTCAGTGTTCCCGGATCATCAGGGAAGGTTGGATTGTTCCCGCCGCTACCGCCGCCAATGGCACGAATATTCGTAAACTCGCTCCATTGATCGGCAGCCTTATAAACATCAACACTTTCTGAAGGGACATAGAGAGGGATTGATTTATTAACGACACTAAACACATTAAGTCCCATATTCGGTGTATTCTCAGCCCTGCAAGTGATATAGGTCAAACCGCCGCAATATGAGAATGCGTTATTTCCAATGTTTGTGACACTGCTCGGAATATCTATAGAGTTCAAACTGCTGCAACCAGCGAAAGCGTAATCTCCAATGCTGGTAATACTATTAAGAATATTAATAGAGGTCAAACTGCTGCAATAAGCGAAAGCCTTTCCTTCAATACTTGTAACGCTATTGGGTATGTCAATATAGGTCAAACCGCTGCAACCATCAAAAGCGTAATTCCCAATGCATGTGACGCTACTTGGTATAACCGTATTTTGGCAACCTGCTATAAGTTTGCCAGTGGCAGTTTCGATAATAGCATTACAATTATCACGGCTGTCATATATCGTGTTTTCTACAGCAACAGACATATAGGTTATACTGCTGCAATACATGAAAGCACTACCTTCGATGCTTGTGACGCTACTCGGGATATCAATAGAAATCAAACTACTGCAACTCCAGAAAGCAGAACCTCCAACGCTAATAACGCTGCTCGGGATAGCCACAATTGTCAGACCACTGCATTGGAAAAACGCGTTCTCTCCTATACTTGTGACGCTGTACGTCACGTCATTGTAGGTTACTGAGGAAGGAATATCTGCTGTCGTTATAGTGGTCGACCAATAAGGACTACTGTTGTTTTGCGACGTAACTTCCGCAGTAAAGTTGGTTTCGTTGAGGTTGTAATACAAATCACCTATTTGAACTTTATCAGCACAGATAATACCCGTGCTGAGCACGATAACCGTTAGAAGAGAGAAAAGTTTTGTTTTCATATACAACTATATTTTTTTCAACAAAAGCGCGAGCGATGCTTATCTCTCTAAGAGGTTGTAGGATTACCTGTACAGCAAATAAGTCTCGCTCACGCATACGCAAGCGTTTTATGACATATTTTTGGCTGTACATCGAAACTTCCTACATTTCTTAGAGCCAAATAAATCGCAAACGCGAATAATTATATGTCAAATTTCCTCATTTTTTATACACTGTTGAGGGCAGTGGCTTGCTTGGTGCTCCGCAAGCGGAGATGTATCATTTATCGTCGTAATGACCATAAGCGGTCAAAACATCAACATATACTTCTTGCTCATATATACGATAAACTAAACGGTGCTTCTTTGTTATCTGACGACTCCAGCGACCTTCAGGTTTTCCCTTCAAAGGTTCAGGATGACCTGTTCCGGTTTTGGGATGATCTGCCAGTTCGTTCAACAACTTAAGTGCTTTCTGAAATGCAGCCGGCTCGCTTCTCTTTAACTTACGCAAGTCTTCTTCCGCGCGTGTCGAATAAACGATAGCAAACATACTCAAAGAGAATTAAGCCAGGCATTCATTTCAGCCTTGTCCGTAAAACGAGTTCCTTTTCCTTCGGCAATCTCGCGCTCTGCCTCGTCTACGCGTGCAAAGAACTCCTCCTTCGACATCAACGTAGGATCAGCCTGCATCTTTTTTGCCAAATTACGCACGTACTTGACAACCTTGTCAAGCATCCCTTCATCTTCTGCTATGATGCCAAGATTCCTATATAGTTCAGCATTCAGTTGTAAAGCATCCATAATTGCCTCCTTTCGGTTAAATTTTTCTTTTCGCCTGCAAAGATACAAAAAAATATTGAAAAATGCAAATAATTGGTGGGAAAATTTGCAAATGTCAAAAAAAATGTGTAATTTTGCAGCGCGTTTGTTCACAGATTAAACAGATTTAACAGAATTACGATGAACTTTATTTGTTCACGAATTAAGCGAATTTAACGAATAATATTGATTATATGAGGATTGAGAATCAGAAAGTAGCAACGCTTGTCTATGAGATGTTTCTTGTGGATGAGAACGGAAAGGAAGAGGTTGCAGAGCGTGCGACGATGGAGCAGCCGCTGATCTATTGCCACGGTGAGGGAATGATGCTGCCGGCGTTTGAACAGGCGATGGTCGGCAAGGATGTGGACGAGACGTTTGACTTCGTTATCACACCCGATCAGGCTTACGGCGATTATGATGAGGAAGGTGTACGCGAGCTGGACAAGAAGCTCTTCTACAACGGCGACGAGGAGTTTGACTCGGAGCGCGTGTATGAAGGCGCTATCGTGCCGATGACCACCACTGACGGGCAGATCATCAATGCGCAAGTTGTGGAGATAACCGACGACAAGGTGACCATCGACCTGAACCATCCGTTGGCAGGCGAGACGCTGCACTTTGTAGGAAAAGTGGTTGATGTACGCGACGTGACGCCGGGTGAGTTGAAAGCGTTACACCAGCGCGGCCACTGCGGTCGCTGCAAAGGGGATTGCAACGACTGCGATAGTGACTGCGGCGGATGCCATTAAAGAATGGTTATGCGTTTTTGGGGTTGGCGGTAGATGGGATTGATCTGACCGTCCATGGCGCGGATGTAGGAGCAGACGGCTTCGACATCGTTGAGGGGTTCGCCTTGCAGAGGCAGAACATGCATCTTGGCGAACGTTCCCGACGCGCCGGAGCAAGCGATGATATAACTTTGTCCGCCGATGGTATAGGTAGCATCGGGATTGACGGGTTGCCATGAGCCTTGCTGATCGAAGGGCAGTTTGCCTTGTTCGCCTTCAGCTGGAACGAAGACCTCAGCCTTAACGAACCTACCCTGTCGAACATTCTGTTTTCATCCCAGATAACCGAAGTCGGGATGCGCGGATTGACCGTATAACGCAGTCCTGAAACGTGGAGGAAATCGCCGTTCTCGAGCGGCAGAGCGGTTACACCTACCTCGAGTGCGTCAAGGAGTTGCTGACCGGTGCACTCGACAACGCGCATTGTGTTGTTAAACGGCCACACACTGACGATGTCACCAAAGGTGATGGTTTCGTTGTAGAGTCCGGCACGCAGACCTCCACCGTTGCACACACCGATATTGGCGCCTGTGGCGAAACGCGCTACATCCGCCATGAAGTCCCCGAGGTTCGTCTCTTGCTTGCGCACGAGGCGATTGTCTTTGTTATCGCGGTCGGCGAGCGCAAAAGCCGATGTGCCAACGGGCGCATTGACTTTGGCTTCGAGTTCGTGTTGCACAGCCTGGATAGTATCCCACACGGTTTGGTTGATAGTTTTACAGTCGCAAGCAGGCAGAAGTTCGTTGATCAGGTGATTGTCTTTGTCGATGGTCAGACGACCTATGTAGGCGAACTTCGTGGCAGTGGAAGCGAGAATAACGCTGTCGCCACGGTCGTTGGCGAGTTTCTCGTTCAGAAGGTGATGCGCGTGGCCGTCAAGAACGATGTCAATGCCGTGGGTAGCGGTGATCAGTTCGCGCGAATAGGCGACTTCGGGATCATCGCCAAGGTGCGATAGGACGATGATGATCTCGGCGCCTTCGCCACGCGCGGCATCCACAGCCTGCTGTACACGCTCGTAGGTGTCTGTGGCGTGGAAGTCGTAGAGCAGGTTGCCTTCATCGTCGATGAAGTAGGTCGGTGTGGATGAGCGGAAGGTGGAGGGCGTAGCTACACCAACAAAACCGACTTTGGTGCTGCCGTATTTCTTTACCTCATAGCCCGGGAAGAGATCACTTTCGCCATCCGGAGTGATACGCGAGAAGTTGCAGCAAAGCGTTTTGCCGGTAAGTTGCTGCGAGAGGTGCTCCATCTGCAAAACCGAGTAGTCGAACTCGTGATTGCCGACCGTGAAGTAGTCGTAGCCTACGGCGTTCATGATACGCACGACGGCTTCGCCGCTGGTCAGACTACCGACGGTATTGCCTTGGGCAAAGTCGCCGCTGCTGACGAGGGTGACGTAAGGCGTCTGCTGACGTTCGAGATCACGTTGTCCGGCAAAACGTGCGTAGCCGTCCACAGCACAATGGACGTCGTTCTCGTAGAGGATGACGATTGGCTCGGTGCGTTGGCAAGAAGCCAAAAGCACGGCTACAAAAAGAGAAAGGAAATATCGTTTCATACAATGATTATTTATAGGTCAACAATTAAAGACAATTAAAAACAATTACAATGATCTATTTAAGTCAACTATTAAAGACTATAAAAAACTATTATTATGTTGAATGCAGAGGACGATGTTGGGAGCGGAGCCAGTGCTTGTAATTGAGTTGGAGTTGTGCCATGGTCTGGGGTGAGATAAAAGTGTCGCACAGACGCTGCCAAATATATTCGACGGCAGCGGACGAGGGATGAACGAGATCATCCGCGTAGAAACGGTAGTCACGGAGTTCGTCGAGGACTATCTCGTAGGCGGGGAAGTAGGTCACCTGCTTAGGAAACTCCTGTTGCAAGCGGTCAATAGCCATGAGCAGCACCGCTTTGCTGAGTTGGTTCTGGTGCATTCCGTCGCGCTGATGACGGATAGGGCTGACGGTGAAAACCCAGTGTTTGTCAGGCATCGTACGAATGAGCGGTCGCCAAGCGGTCAGAATCTGCTCCACGGTAAGCCGTTCGCGTGTGAACTCGCGCTCGGGAAGTTTGTGGCAGTTGGCTACGACCTGGTTATCGCGGTAATAGACGTAGGCAGTACCAAAAGTGACGAAGACCGTATCTGCCTGTGCGAGAGAGAGATGCAGGGCAGCCAACGACTCCAGACAACGGCGTAACACCTGTTCGCTATCCGCGCCGGAGAACGAGCCGTGGTGGGACATAGAATGAAACAGACCGTCGTGCTCGACAATCTCCACTCGCATATCACCATTAAGCGACTGCACGATGCTGAGCGGGTTGTAGAGTACGCCGGTAGGATTGCAGTCGGCGTGCAGACCGTAGGCTTGCATCTTCGCGCCTATCTCGTCGGTGAAACAGGAACCGATAAGAAGGATGCGGCTGCCCTGTGACAGTTGCCACGAACTCTTGGGGATTGCTATTTCTGTGCGCCAGAGCATTTTCTATTGACGATTGACAATTTACGATTGATTGACTATTGTATTCAATTGTTCAATTAGCGAGACGCTTAACTCCTACGAGGCGCTGGTAGCGTGCTCCAAAGGGTTTGTAATAGACGTAGATCGTATATTCGTTGAGTGTCTGCCAGTGCGAGCCTTCGGTGCGAAGCAGGGTGGCAACCGATGAGCCTTTGGGCACAAACCAATATTGGTAGTCATAACCGCCTTGTTTGACCGGCGCGGTGAGGTAGTAGCACTTTATCTCACGGTCATAATCCATTCTGTTACGCAGGTTGAGTTTGTTGCCGAAGAGGTCGCAGCCAACATATAACGCACCGTCAAAGAACGGCTGGTCGGCTTTGAGCAGCCAGTGCACCCACATATACTCTGCCTCGGTATCAACATCCTGAACCCGCTCAGCATGCACACGGTACTGACCGTTGACATCGAACTCGTGGGTATAGGGCAGGTTGGCGCGCAGTTCGTCGGTGTTCAGCAGTGCGTGGTAGTCGCCCATCTCATAGACGATGCGGTCGATGCCCGTGCCGGCAAAGTACGTTGAGTACGCATCAAAGTGATGGTACTCGTTGCCACCCTCGAAGATCAGCGGCTTGCAATGTTGCCAGCGAAGCGATTTGCTGTCGATGAATGTCGGTTGGGGCGCAACGACCTGATTGTCTGTTCTGCCGTTTTGCTGCACGACGATGAAGTAATCGTCACGGAGATTTGTACTGCTGCCGTCGGTGATAACTTCGAGTTCGAGTTGCTGATAACGTCCGCTGAGTTCGATATCCGTAGTGGAGAGCACAGCGCCCTTTATACGTACGCGCGATTCCGTAACATATAGGGGCACCGAGGCGATGACATTGTCCGGATTGCCGTCCTCATAGATCAGGAGCTCATAGCGTCCGCTGAGCTTGAGACGCATATCCTCGTTCGGGAAAAGAAAACGGTAATGGGTGTAGATTTGCTGCGTGTTGAGCGACGGCATATAATCGGTTATGTCTTGCTTGGTGAAGCCGTCAAGGTACTCGACCGAAGCAAGGTTATCGGGTTTGCCGGAAGCGTCGCAATGGCGGATGGTGTAAGAGTATTGCTTGAAGTCCTGACTCATCTCGTCGAACGAGATCTCTACCAAGCCGTCATCCAAGGTCAGGATCGGTCGTTCAGGCATCGAGAGCGGTTCGCCGGAATCGGGATCGATATATTGCACGCGCAGCGTACGAATCTCGCCGGCATGTGCCACAACAACAAAAGCGCACAAGAGTACGCAGAGCGAAAAAATATGCAATTTGAGTATTCTAAACACGCATTAGCCTCGTTTTGTATAGTCAAGATACAAAAATTATTCCAAAAATGCAAAAGTGAGTAATTTTTTGTAAAAATATTTGCAAATGTCAGTTTTTTGTTATACCTTTGCACCCGCTTTTGCCAAATGACCAACTTGCAAATGCTCAAATGGTACATGGCAAATAGCCTGCCACTGTGGCTCAGTTGGTAGAGCAACGCATTCGTAATGCGTGGGTCGGCGGTTCGAGTCCGCCCAGTGGCTCAAAAAAAGGAATCATCACAACGATGGTTCCTTTTTACAAACAACAATCAAAACATATAAAACTATGGCGAATATTTTGGCGATAGTGGGTCGTCCCAATGTCGGGAAATCGACCCTGTTCAACAGGTTAACAGGCACTCGTCGTGCCATTGTGAATGACACAGCAGGTACTACTCGCGACCGTCAATACGGCAAAGCGGAGTGGTGCGGCAAAGAATTCAGCGTTATTGATACCGGCGGTTGGGTGGTTAACTCCGACGATACGTTCGAGAGTGAGATCAACCGTCAAGTGGATCTCGCCATCAAGGAAGCAGATGTGGTGCTGCTGGTGGTGGATGTGAACGAAGGCGTGACACAGTTCGATCAGGAAGTGGCACACCTGTTGCGTCAAGCTGGCAAGCCTACTGTGCTGGCTGTAAATAAGATTGATACGTTTGAAAATCAATACGGTGCACCGGAATTCTACAAATTGGGCTTAGGTGAACCGTTTATATTGTCGGCTGAGAACGGCTTGGGTTCGGGCGACTTGCTTGACGAGATTTGTTCGCGCTTTAAGAGCGACACAGGCGACGAGGAAGTGGAAGAGTTGCCGCGTTTTGCCATCGTGGGCAGACCTAACGCCGGCAAGTCGAGCATATTGAATGCGTTTATCGGCGAAGAGCGGACGATTGTGACGGATATACCGGGCACGACACGCGACAGCATTTATACCAAGTATAACAAGTTCGGCAAGGAGTTTTACCTTGTAGATACGGCAGGTATCCGCAAGAAAGCGAAAGTGACGGAAGACTTGGAGTACTACAGCGTGGTGCGTTCGATACGTGCGATTGAGAACAGCGATGTGTGCATCCTGATGCTCGATGCCACGCGAGGCATTGAGGCTCAGGACTTGAACATCTTTGCGCTGATACAAAAGAACAAAAAAGGCCTCGTGGTGTGCGTGAACAAATGGGACTTGGTTGAGAGCAAAACAAACGCAGACATCAAGGGCTACGAGAATGCTATCCGCGAGCGGTTGGCACCGTTTACCGACTTCCCGATCATCTTCACGTCGGCTGTGACTAAACAGCGCATCTTCAAGGTTATGGAGACGGCGTTACACGTATATGAGAACAAGAACCGGAAAGTGCCGACAGCCAAGTTGAACGAGAACTTCTTGCCACTGATTGAGAACTACCCGCCGCCAGCCACGAAAGGCAAGTATATCAAGATCAAATACTGCACGCAGTTGCCGAACACGCAGATTCCGACGTTTGTGTTCTTTGCCAACCTGCCGCAATACGTCAAAGAGCCGTATAGACGGTTCCTGGAAAATAAACTAAGGGAGTGGTGGGACTTCAACGGAACACCGGTGCAAATCTTCATTCGTGCCAAGTAGATTTGCAAAGCAAATGTGCCGAAGTTTGGAAAAGATATACAAAATTTGCGAAAGACTTGCAAAATTGAAATAAATTTACTATCTTTGTAGGCTTTTTCTGTGACCAGCCTTGAAGATAGTAGGAATCACATATTACGATGGCAGTGAAAATGTCGTTCTGAAGAGCGACAGTTCTATGCTTGTTAACCGCAAGCCGTTGTTTGTGCCGGAAAGGATACACGCATTAGCGTGCCTGCCTTGTGGGGTGCTACGAGTGTCGCGTTTGGGCAAGTGTATCGCACCGAGATTTGCTTCGCGATATTACGATGCAGTGGCTCCGGGAGCGGATTTCTTTGGCGCTGATGTGCTGGCTGAGGCGAAGCGGGAAGGCAAGCCATGGACGGAAGCGATAGCTTTTGAAGGTTCGCTGGCGATAGGAGATTGGAGAGAGCTCGGCGGAACAGCACCGAGAGCCGAACAGCGGAAAGTGGAAAGCAGTTGGCGGTTGGAGCGAGAAGGGGAAAGCGTAGAGCAGATGATATGGGATACAGACAGCTTACAGGAAGTGTTTGACAATGCCTTATCGCGCGCGAGCGAACTGATGACGATACGGCAAGGAGATTTGATATACGTAGCACGAGAGCAAGAGCCTTGGCGACTGCAAGCCGAAGATATACTCCGCTGTTCGCAGGGAGAAAAAGAAACCTTATACTGCAAGATAAAGTGATTTGAAGATTTGAAGATAGATATGAAAAGAATAGCGACCATACTGATTACCATGATGTTTGCCGTGGCAAGCATCACTGCACATACCTATACATCTCAATCCGTTTTGTCAAGCGGCAAGTGGGTGAAGATCCGTGTGGCTGAGACCGGTGTACATTGCATGACCTACGATGAGATAGCAGATGCCGGGCTCAATCCCGCCGAGTTGCGCATCTACGGCTACGGCGGTGCTATGCTCAATCAGAATTTCTCTCTAAAAAAGACAGATGATCTGCCTTCCGTAGCATTCTATATGCACAAGGGATCAGACGGAGTTTTTGGTAAGGGCGACTATATCTTGTTCTATGCACAAGGCGTGGACAGTTGGGAATATACCAACAATCATTTCGTTCATACCCGCAATCCCTACAGCCGTTACGGCTACTATTTCCTGACAGATAATGCAGGTGAGCAGAGGCTGATTGAGGATGCCGAGCAACTGTATAATGGCACCTACCATGTTTACACCTACACCGCATATATGGTACATGACAAGGATTCTGTCAATCTTGTGGATATATCCGGTAAGGCCGGCGGTGGTCGTGAGTTCTACGGCGAGCAACTGAACAGCGTACGCAAGACACTGCGCGTGCCGATGGCGTTCCACGACATAGTGCCCGGATCGGATCTGGATATCCGTTGCCGCGTGGCAAGTGCATCAAGCGAGATTTCGACGTTCACCATGGCTGTAGGAGACAACTCGTACAGTTGCACGACGGACAAGATCCTTGTTTCGGACTTTTACACGAAAGCCACGACGAACGAAGGTCGTGACCGTTTCACGCTGCCTGCCAACGGCACGGGTGAGCAGACATTTTCTTTGTCGTTTGCCAACTCGCTGAACGGCAGCCGCGGTTATCTTAACTACGTAGAGATGTCAACAACCTGCAATATGGTGATGGCGGGTCAGGAGATGCCGATGACATTTGTTGACCATCTAAGTGATGACGCCAATACGATTGCATGCTACCACCTTAAAAATGCAACGGAAGACATTGATATTTGGGATATAACCGACTTGCAATCAATCAAACGTATTCCTCCCGCGAATAAAGGTGACATCATAACATTCTATAACTATTGTTCACCCCGTAAGACCCTTCTTGCACTGAATCCGAACACATCTCAAGGTTGGCGCAAACCGACGGTAGTTGGCGAGGTAAAGAACCAGAACCTGCACGCACTGAGCAATATTGACCTCGTTATAATCTGTCCCGAGGAGTTCACAGCGGCAGCAAAGATTGTTGCTGATGCCCATGAGGAGTACGATGCCATCACCACGGCTATTGTTACCGACCAGCAGGTGTATAACGAGTTCTCGTCCGGTACACCGGACGCTACAGCGTACCGCTGGATCATGAAGATGCTGTACGACCGTGCGGAAAACGCTTCACAGAAGCCCAAATGGCTGCTGCTGTTCGGCGACGGCTGCTACGATAACCGCAAACTCATGCCGACTTCCGGACCAAACACCCTGCTGACGTATCAAGCGGTGAACAGCGAAGTAGAGACCAAAGCCTACGCAACGGACGATTACTTCGGGTTCTTGGACGACAACGAAGGAACATCGGACATTTATGGCAGAATGGATATAGGTGTAGGACGATTGCCGGTATCAACGGCTTCTGCGGCGGAAGCTGTGGCAAAGAAGATTGCGACCTATCTGCGCAACGAAAACCCGGGCAAGTGGCATCAGCAGTTGATGTTCGTAGCCGATGACGGCGACAGCAACCTGCACACACGTATCACCGACCTGGCTGCCGAACGTGTGCGACTGAGAAACATGTCATTTGTGGTCAACAAGATCTATCTGGATGCTTATACCCAAGAGGTGAGTGCCTCGGGTGAGAGTTATCCGCTCGCCAAGAACCACTTCTTGAACCTGCTGAACGAGGGTGTATTGTTCTTTAATTACTCGGGACACGGAGGATACAACAATATATCGTCGGAGATGCTGTTGTCGCTGCGTGACTGTAAGACCATGACGAACGCCAACCAAGGATTCTGGATGTTGGCAACTTGCGGTTTTGCACACTTTGATGCCTACGAGCCGAGTGCAAGTGAGGAGGCTGTGATCAACCCTGACGGCGGTGCTATAGCGGTAATGTCGTCTTGCCGCACGGTATATGCCAGCCAGAACAGAGAGATCAACAAGAATCTGTGCGACACGCTGTTCGGGCACGCTAATGAATTTTCGTATAAGATGACCCTCGGCGATGCTTGCCGCATAGCGAAGAATATGACAGGATCAGATGAGAACAAGTTGCCGTACATATTATTAGGCGACCCGGCATTACGTCTGCACTTCCCTACAGACTACCGCGTTCGTACCGAGCAGGCATCTGATACGCTGAATGCGCTGACGATTCACAACTTCACCGGCTGGGTGGAGGCAGAGGACGGCGACACTGCCCGTGAATTCAACGGCGTAGTAAACATCACATTGATGGATAAACTCCAGCAGATCACAACATTGGACAACGACCACAAGAACGAGTCAGAAAAAGTCAAATATACATACAACGACTACCCCAACACCCTTTTCCAAGGCAAGGCGCGCGTCAAGAACGGGCATTTCGAATACTCGTTTATGACACCGAAAGATATCCGTTACAACTTCGGCAACGGACGTATAACCTATCATGCACTCGATAGCGTGAACGGCGAAGGCATCGGACACTTTGAGGACTTCGTGATCGGCGGTTCGGCTGCCGTGGCGATTGTTGACACTGTGGGGCCGGAATTGAAGATATATCTTAATTCGCCCAGTTTCGTGAATGGCGACAAGACAACCGAACAGCCTCACTTCTTTGCGGAGATATTTGACGAACACGGTATCAATACCGTTGGTTCAGGTATCGGACACGACTTGCTGCTGACCATAGACGGCGATGCCAACCAGATGTTCGTACTCAATGACTACTATGAGTCGTCGGGCAGTTATCAGCAAGGTCTGGTAAGTTACCCCATGAGTGAGGTTGCCGAAGGCAAGCACACTATGACTTTCCGCGCGTGGGATCTGCTGAACAATAGTTCAACCGCAGCCTTGAACTTCGAGGTTGTGAAAGGCTTGGAGCCGACAATGTACTCGATCATGAGTTATCCTAATCCGGTGCGTGCGAACGAAGAGATGCATTTCGTGATTGACTACGATCAGCCGGACGAACTGATGGAAATGAACGTATATGTCTATTCGCCGACAGGCAAACTGGTATATCGGGCATCGCGTAAGGGCACGGAACAACACTCGTTCAGCGTAGCTGATGCCTACTTAACGCCGGGAGTATATATATACCGCGTATCGCTCACCACTACCGAAGGCGATCAAGTCGGCAGATCCGGCAAACTCGTTGTGATAGAAAACAAATAAAAACAATAAACGGTCAAATAGTAAATGACCAAACGGTAAATGATTTATTGCCTATGAAGCAACTTTAAGAAAAATCGTATTATTTCGACATATCGGCAAATCGAAATAACGATATATCGAAAAATTGAACACTGAAAATCAAAAACAACAAACAATAAAATGAAAAAAACTTTTTTAGTTATCGTAGCAACGATGCTGGCAGTTATGCCGGCACTTGCAGCTTTTCCTGACGACTACAACAACCCGATTATTACGGGTCAACCCTCGTTGAGTATTACCCCTGATGCTCGTGGAGCAGCAATGGGTGACGCGGGTGTAGCTACCAACCCTGACATGAACTCGCAATATTGGAACCCAGCCAAGTACGCGTTTATGGATATGCGTGGCGGTATCAATGCTTCCTATACCCCGTGGTTGCGCAAACTCGGTGTGAGCGACATTGACCTGGCCTATATATCGGGTTTCTACAAATGGGACGACGTTCAGGCAGTAGCCATGTCGTTGACGTACTTCACGATGGGTGAGGTGCAGATGACCGACCAAGAGGCTCGTTTGCTGGGTAATGCTCACCCTCACGAGTTCTCGCTGGATGCATCGTACTCCCGCAAACTGCATGAGTACGTATCTATGGGTGTAGCTCTGCGACTGATTTACTCCGACCTGACGAACGGCATGAAAGCTTCGACAGACAACAATGCCGAGATCTACCATGCAGCCGTTACCGCTGCCGCTGACGTGTCGGTTTACTACAAACAACCGATCAGTCTGCCGATGGGTGACAGTTACATCAGCGCCGGTTTGAACTTGCAGAACTTGGGCGGTAAGCTCTCGTACAACGATCGTACAAAGAACTTCATCCCTGCAACGCTCCGTATCGGTGCTGCTTACGAGTTGCCGTTTGACAACTACAACCGTATTCAGGTTACACTTGAGGCACGCAAGCTGTTGGTTCCCTCCAAGAAATCAAAGTTCGCTCCCTCATTTGACCCGAACGATCCGTACAACTCGACCACCAACCAGTACTCGACTGAGGAATACTCCGACCTGACATCGGTGAAAGGTATCTTCCAGTCGTTTGCCGACGCTCCGGGCGGTTCAGCCGAGGAGTTCAAGGAAGTTGGCTGGGGATTAGGTTTGGAGTATTCATACAACCGTCAGTTCTTTGGTCGTGTAGGTTACTCCCACGAGGATTTCATCAAAGGTAACCGTCGTCTGATTCAGGTTGGCGCAGGTTTCCACCTGTCAATCTTTATGTTGGACTTCACCTATACGATTGCTACTGCTCCGACCAACCCGTTGGATCAGACGATGCGTTTCACGCTCGGCTTTGACCTCGCAGGCATCAAGGATCTTGTGAACAACCGCAAGAACAAATAATCTGAATACTGAAAACTGAATCCTGAATACTGATCTCTATGAGAATAGGCTTCGGATATGACGTGCATGCATTTGCCCCTAACCGCAAATTGTGGTTAGGGGGCATTTGTGTTCCTTACGAGTTAGGTTTGGAGGGGCACTCCGATGCCGACGTACTGATTCATGCCTTGTGCGACGCTATACTCGGTGCAGCGGCTATGCGGGATATAGGTTACCATTTTCCGGATACCAAAGGCAATGAGTACGAGGGCATTGATTCGAAGATTTTGCTCAGGCGCGTGATGGCAATGGTGCGTGAGGCGGGATATGAATTAGGAAACTGCGACTGCACTATCTGTGCGCAAGCGCCCAAACTGTTGCCGTATATTCCCGAGATGCAGCATTGCTTGGCGGAAGTGATGGGCGTAGAGGATAACCGGGTGAGTGTCAAAGCAACCACGACCGAACATCTGGGTTTTGTAGGACGAAAAGAAGGTATAGCGGCGTACGCTGTAGCGTTACTTGAGACCGCTACGCTAAAAGAGTAAAGACCGCTATGCTGAAAGAGTAAAGACTCCAATGAATTATAAGTCACTACTAATATGGACTCTATTCTTGCTTTTATGTTATTCACTAAAAGCACAGGAAATGCGAATCCGAGCCAACGGTTCGATTCTGCCTGACGAGTATCTGTACCTTGTGGGCGGTAGCCTGAATATAGACAAACACGGTGAAACGACTCGGTTTGTGCTGGCTGACAGTTCGTATATTGATCTGTACTATTATGGCGAACAGGATTCTATTCTGCTTATCCGCAGCCAGTGTGCACCGTTATGCTCGTCGTTTGCACGCGTATATGACGATCAGTGGCATCTACTGCGGGCTATACCTACCCCACGCGACATGGTTCTGCCGGAAGCCTACGTCGAGAACGGCAAACTGCTCTGGCGCGATAACTTCCGCGAAGACGAATCGCCGAAATGACCTACCCTATTTATCTCATAGGCTATATGGGTGCAGGCAAGACGACGGTCGGTCGCCTGCTTGCCGAACGGCTCGGTTGGCATTTTGTGGATCTGGATGATGCATTTCATGAGATTCACGGTTTGTCACCGGCGGACTATATCCGCACCTACGGCATTGAAGCTTTTCGCAGAAAAGAGAAGTATGTGCTCGAAGACCTCGCCGAACTGCCGATAGAGAAGGTGGTATATGCCACCGGCGGCGGTTACCCGTGTTGGGAAGATAATATGGAGTGTCTGAAGGAACTCGGCACATCGTTCTATCTGCGTTGGCAGCCGCATCATTTGGCTGAACGGCTGGCACTCACTGATCTGAACGAGCGCCCACTACTGCACGGCAAAGATGCTACGGAGATATTGGAAGTTATTCGTCCCCAACTTGAGGCACGTTCGCCGTTCTACGAACAGGCAGACTATATTATTGATGCGCCGGTTGAGGATACGTTGGACGGCTCGGAAGACGAGCAGTTGGCAGAACAACTATACGAGCTAATAATGACTGATTAGGCTTTCGACTTTTGACTTTCGACTATTATGAATACAATTAATGAGATACAAGACGAGATCATCGAGGAGTTCAGTATGATGGACGACTGGATGGATCGCTACGAACTGCTTGTGGACTATGGTAAGGGTCTGAAAGGGTTTCCTGAGGAGCAACGCACCAAGCAGAACCTGATTGACGGTTGTCAGTCGCAGGTGTGGTTCACTGCCGAACTCAAAGACGGGCGAGTGGTCTATCAGGCAGACAGCGATGCTATACTTGTCAAAGGAATAGTCTCATTACTGCTGCGCGTATTGAACAACCAACCGGCAAAAGACATAGCCAATGCCGACCTGTATTTCATCAAAGAGATCGGTCTGCAAGAGCACCTCTCCCCTACCCGCAGCAACGGTCTGGCTGCAATGCTGCACCAGATGAAACTCTATGCCTTGGCTCTTTCTGCCAAATCTTAGATGGCTAAATGAGTAAATGAGTAAATGAGAAAATAAACAAATGCTTTTATGAGTCCCGCTCAAGTTTTCAAAATATACATTTGGCTCGTAGATACGGTAGCCTCCGGTCACCTCAGCAAAGAGGATATTGACCGTCGTTGGGCACACTCGGCTATCAACGATTTCGGTGAGACGTCATTTCCCTTACGCAAGTTCCATCGTTACAAAGAGGATATACTGACGCTGTTCGGCATCAATATCAAGTGCAACCGTCATCTAAACTATTATTACATAGACAGCGAGGATGATACGCAGCGTTGGGGAGATATGCGCCGGTATATCGTTACGGCGTTCTCATTCAAAGCGACACTCGACGAGGCAGAAGACATGCAAGACAGCATGTTGTTTGAGCCTATTCCTTCCGGCACACAATACCTTACTACTATTATGCGCGCTATACGTGCGCGTAAGCAACTGCTGATCACGTACCACTCATTCGACCGTAACAGCGACTACGACATGTTCTTTTCGCCCTACTGCTTGCGCGTGTTCAAGCAGCGTTGGTACGTAGTGGGCAATGCCTCCACGCATCCTGACGAGACGCGTATCTATGCGCTGGACAGAGTGGTAGATGTACATGTACTGGATAATGACTTTGTTATACCGAAAGGATTTACGCCACAATCGTTCTTTTCGGGTTACTATGGCGTGTTCCGTAACGCCGAACCATGCTTGCTTCGCATCGAGACGACACAGCGGGCTGCATTGTTCTTGCGCACCCTACCGCTTCACCACTCCCAGCGCGAGTTGCCGCCGGAAGAAGCAAAGATATATTCCAACACGCCTGATTGTGTATTGTTCGAGTATTTCATTGCTCCGACCTTCGACTTCATCCAGCAGTTGCGCACCTTTGGCGCTGAGCTGCGTGTGTTGGCACCGATCAGTCTTGCCAAGCAGATGGAAGCGGACGCAGAGGCTTTGCTTGCGAGGTACAAGGCATAACCTGAAAGCTCCAAATAAGTTAGATATGAAACATTTTTCGCTATTGTTAACAAGCCTGACAGTGCTTGCTGTGTGTATGTTCACTTCATGTAACCGTTCCGAGAACGCTATTCGCCCGAAAGTTGTGGCGGGTTTGCAGAAAGAGTTAAAACAACGTTTCCCTGACGCCGATGCTATGCTCATTGAGCGTGGTGTGAGCCAGACTGCCGCCTTATGGACGGCAGACGACGGCAGTGAGGACGAGTTCTGCGCATTTGTGCGCGAGAACTACTGCGGTAACGGCAGTGAACGGGTTGCCCTGTTTGAGTCGCTGAGCCGTATCCTTGAGAACTGCTATCAGTCAGCGGATATGTTGACGGTGGATCTACTCAAACCTACACAACTCACCAACGCCGGTGAGCCGCAACTGCCGGATTGGATTATGTCGGCATACAGCCCCTTGGCGCACTTCTCCGATGATATGTTTGCCAACAAACTGGCGTTCGTGACGATACTGAACTTCCCGCACTTCTCGTTGGACGAAAAGAACACTATGGGACGCAAATGGTCACGTCAGCAGTGGGCTATGGCGCGTTTGGGCGATGTGTTCACCACGCGCGTACCGGCTTCGGTGAATGCCGCTTTGGCACAAGCCAACGCCGATGCCGAAAACTATATAGCCGACTACAATATCTATATGGGTAACCTGCGCACCGAAGACGGACGCATATTGTGGCCGGAGGACAAGGTACTGCTCAGCCACTGGAATCTGCGTGACGAGCTCAAAGCACTATACGCCGACAAAGAAGCGGGCAATGAGAAGCAAGAGATGATCTACCAAGTCATGCAACGTATTGTCCGTCAGGACATTCCTGCCAAGGCGGTAAACGGTGCAGACTATGTGTGGAAACCCTACAGCACCCAAGACACACCGGAGAATTTCAAGCGCTACGAACGCATATTGGCGATTGCTCACGCTTTGTTTGAGGAAGATAAGTTCTGCCCGGCTGCACCTACGGGTATTCAGCGTAACTTCGAGGGAGGTGTGGAGATCACCGCTGCCGAGCTCGACAGCCTCTTCCGCGCACTTGTCGGTTCGGATCAGGTGCAACAGGTGGTGACCTGCGTCCGTACGATATATGGTACGACGGATTCAAGGCGCGCGCCTCGCTCAACGAAGACGAACTGACGGCACTAACCCGCAAACTCTATCCCGACGCCAATGCCTTTGCCGCAGATATGCCACGGTTGCTGACGAAGATGGGATTCTACAGCGAGGATGCACGCCGTATTGCGCACCGTATAGTCGTTGAACCGGCGCGCGGTTCGGGACACGCGTGGCCGAGTCTGGGCAGAAAGGAAGATTCACGTCTTCGCACACGCATCCCTGCCAGCGGAATGGATTACAAGGGCTATAACATTGCCGTACATGAGTTTGGTCATTGCGTGGAACAGGTGCTGGATATGTACTTCATCGACCATTATATGCTCTCCGGCGTGCCCAACACCGCCTACACCGAAGCCTCAGCCTTCCTCTGGCAGCAACGTGACCTGCAATTGCTACCTTCAAACAGCGTCAGCGCTCAAACAGGCGAAGCCGCTCAAACAGGCGAAGCTATTCTCGATCAATTCTGGTCAATGTACGAGATCATGGGTGTCAGCCTCGTCGATATGGCTATGTGGCGTTGGATCTATGCCAACCCTGACGCTACGCCTGAGCAACTGTGCCAGGCTACGCAGCAGATCGCCAAGGATGTGTGGAACGCCTACTACGAGCCGGTGCTCGGCGAACATGACTGCGTGTTGCTGGCTGTATATAGCCACATGGTCAACGCACCGATGTACCTGCCGAACTATCCCCTGGGACACATTGTGCAATACCAGTTGGAGGAACATCTTGCGCAGTACAAGGAGCAAAAGGATTTTGCACAGGAGTATATGCGCATCTATCGCCTCGGTCGCCTGACACCGAAAGAGTGGATGATCCAGGCTGTCGGCAGTGCGCCGTCTATCGAACCGATTCTGCGCGCGGTAGAAAGAGTAACGAGTGAGTAATTAATTTTTAATTCTTAATTATGAGTAAGCCCTACAAAGCCATATTCCTGGATTGGGATGATACGATCGGTGATTTCTCGCGTTCGGCGAAGTGCGCACTGACAACGATGTTCGAGATTCATCAGTTGTATCAATATACCGATTACGACACGTTCGTGCAGAAGTACAGCGAGCACAACACCCTGCTCTGGGAGCAATACGGGCGCGACGAGGTAACGAAAGAGGTGCTGAAGATCGATCGTTTCCTCTATCCCCTTATGCACGCCTGCGGCATGGAAGAGACCTCGGAGACGCGTGTGCTGGCGCGACGCATGTGCGAGGATTTCCTCCGCATGACCAACCACTTCTTTTCGATCATTCCCGATGCCGACAAGATGGTCAAGACGCTTGCCTCGCGCTATCCGCTGACTATCGTGAGCAACGGGTTTGTGGAGTCGCAATACCTCAAGTTCCGCAAGAGCGGCTTGGAACCGTACTTCACCCACGTGGTACTGAGCGAAGAGGTCGGTGCGCAAAAACCTAACCCGCGCATCTACGAGGAAGCATTGCGTATCAACGGTATAACGGCTGACGAGGCGCTGATGATCGGCGATTCCTATACTTCCGACGTCGAGGGTGCACGTGCCGCAGGCATCGACCAAATGTGGTTCCGACGCGTGGCGGAAGGCGATGATGATCCCAACTATGGCAAACTCGTCACACTGACAGAGGGGCAGACGGCTACCTATATTGTGAACTCCTACCGACAGATTACTGACATTTTGGCAGACGGAAAGTGGGTGGCATGATAATTGGATAGTGAATAGTGAATACTGACAACTGAATACTGAATACTGATTACTAAATATAATGAAACAAGATAAGCAAAACATTGAGAACGAAGACCTGCAGAAGGAGGTTGATGAGCTGTTGAACAACGAGCCGGAGAGTCAGGAATCTGCCGAATCGCTGGAAGATGCCGAAGCAACAGAGCCTGAACAGGAACAACCCGAGACTCCCGAACAGCGTATTGAAGCCCTTGAGAAACGCGTAGCTGAACTCGAGGATATCCGTCTGCGTCAGATGGCGGAGTTCGACAACTACCGCCGCCGCACGAACAAGGAGAAACTCGACCTCATGGATACAGCCGGCGAGAAGTTGCTGGTGGATATCCTGCCGCTCGTGGATGACTTTGAGCGTGCACGGGATGCGATGGCTAAGACCGAGGATATAGCCTCACTGCGTGAGGGTATTGACCTCATATACAACAAGTTCATCGCTTGGCTCGACAAGCAAGACGTTCATGCAATCGACACCACCGATGCCGACTTCAATACCGATGAGCACGAGGCAATCACTACCTTCGCCGCCGGTGAGGACAAGCGAGGCAAGATCATCGACTGCACGCAGCGTGGTTACAAACATGGCGACCGCGTTATCCGCTTCGCCAAAGTAGTTGTAGGAGAATAACTCAATTGTCAATTGATAATAAATAGTCAATAAATTGTCAATAGTCAATTGTCAAATAGTCAATTAAAGAGATGGCAGAGAAGAGAGATTACTACGAAGTGCTTGGCGTTGACAAATCCGCCAGCGCTGAAGACATAAAGAAGGCGTACCGCAAGTGTGCCATCAAGTACCACCCTGACAAGAACCCGGGCGATAAGGAAGCCGAGGAGAAGTTCAAGGAGGCGGCTGAGGCGTACGAGGTACTTAGCGACCCGCAGAAACGTCAGCGTTATGACCAGTTCGGCTTTGCCGGAATGGGCGGAGCAAGCGGATTCAGCGGCGGAGGCATGTCGATGGAGGATATCTTTATGCGGTTCGGCGACCTGTTCGAGGGCGCGGGATTCGACATGAGTGACTTCTTCGGCGGCGGAGGCGGTGGTCGTCGCGGCGGTCAACGTGTACGCCGTGGTACAGACCTGCGCGTACGTGTGCGCCTGACGCTTGAGGAGATTGCCACCGGTGTGGATAAGAAACTCAAGATCCGCAAACTCGTGCCTTGTACGCATTGCGACGGCACAGGCTCGGCAGACGGCAAGGGCGGCGAGACATGTCCTACCTGTAAGGGCAGCGGACGCGTCGTTCGTACGCAGCGCGGCATCTTCGGCATGATGCAAGTG
>CAJOFU010000040.1 GCA_905233935.1 Paludibacteraceae bacterium | reverse complement strand
ACTGAGATAATTGACGATTGAGTTAAATTGACAATTTATGATTGACGTAAATGTTGCCATAGCAGGTCTGGATTGGAGCAAGGAGCCGCAGGGTCTATATGCCCCGATAGCCTACGCTTTGTCGTCCGGCGGTAAGCGATTGAGGATGCAGTTGGTGCTCGCCGGTTGCAGACTTGTAGGCGGCAACGAACAAGACGCGCTTCCTTTTGCCGAAGCCATCGAAGTGTTCCATAACTTCACGCTGCTGCACGACGATGTGATGGATCGTGCCGATGTGCGCCGCGGCAAACCAACCGTACATGTCAAATGGAACGACAATACAGCTATCCTCAGCGGCGATCAGATGTTGATAGAAGCGTACCACCTGTTGGAAGGTGTGCCGGAGCAATACTTGCCTCAGTTGTTCAGGTTGTTCACGAAGACTGCCACGGAGATCTGCGAAGGTCAGCAATACGATGTGGATTTCGAGCAGCGCGATGATGTGCAGATCAGCGATTACATTGAGATGATCCGCTTGAAGACCTCCGTGCTGCTTGCCGCTGCCCTGCAAGGCGGAGCAATCATCGGCGGCGCAACCGAAGCGCAGCAAGAGGCGCTGTACAACTACGGCATTCATCTTGGGATGGCGTTCCAGATCCAGGATGATCTGCTCGACTGCTTTGGTGACTCCGATACCTTCGGCAAAGCCATCGGCGGTGACATCAGTTGCAATAAGAAGACATACCTGCTGCTTTCCGCCCGTGACAATGCAGATATGAAGCAACGTGCCGCGCTGGAGCGTTGGCTGATGCAGACCGCACCCTCTCAGGAGAAGATCGATGCCGTCAAACAACTCTATATCGCTACTCAAGCCCGAGAAGCTGCTGAGCAAGCGATACTGCAACACACCGGAGAAGCACTCGATTGCCTGAAAGCATTGCCCCGCAACGACGAATCCGCCCGCTTGGAGCAGATGGCTCTCAGCCTCGCCAAGCGCAATAACTGATAACTGAAAAACTGAATACTTATTATGCCTTACAGACGTTTACCCAACACTGACCAAGCTCGTCTGCGCGCGTTGAAGACCGCCGTGCAGCGTGCCGCCGAAAGCGACTTCACCGAGCAAGTGCTGCCTTACCGTCTCTCCACCGAGGCGGAGAACTGCCTGCTCAAGTTCGAGAACCTCGTATCGCAGTATCAGATGAACTTCGACAACAAGGTGACTGCTAACAAGAAGTACAAGCGCATGGTGCAAAACACGCGCATGTACATCTCGCACTTCATCCAAGTGCTGAACTTCGCCGTTATTCGCGGAGAGATCAAGAAAGACCAGAAGCGCTTGTATCAGTTGGATGAGAATAACTTCAACCTGCCGGATCTCTCAACCGAGGAGAACTTGCTCAAGTGGGGCAAGAACATCATCGAGGGCGAAACGGCACGCATGGGACAAGGAGGAATACCTATCAACTGTCCGGCGATCAACAAAGTGAAGGTGCACTACGACATGTTCCGCGAAAACCAGCTCAGTCAGTCGATGCACCGAATGAGTACCGAGCGTGTGTATGAAGATTTGGAAAGTTTGCGGCGTGAGGCAGACAAGATCATCCTTGAGATCTGGAATACCGTTGAGGCGCATTTCGACAACAAACTGCCGTACGACAGAATGCGCTGCTGCGAGAACTATGGACTGAAATTCTACTACCGTCCGAAAGAGAAGCGTATCACGCCGGATACGGACAGAGAGATAGAAAAAGCAGCTGCCAGTCAGATGAAACTGGAGCTGCAATAAAATTTGAGTGTTTAGAGTTGAGTGTTTAGAGATCACCGCTCGTAGTTGGCGGAAGGTGTGATGACCTTATCCATCCGCACGTCGTGCCACGACCAAGGAACAGAATCCTGAATCTGGAAATCGTAGCAAACGCCGACCTTCGACACTTTACCTAATTTGCGCAAGAAGCGGTCGTAATACCCTTTGCCGCGACCCATGCGCACGAGATCTTTGTCAAAAGCCAAACCAGGTACAATCACCAAGTCCGGCTTGCCGTGATAGGTAGCGGTCTGTGGAGTAGGAATTCCGTAGTGACCTTTTTTGAGGTTGTCCGCGCCGATATACTGACGCAGTTCAATGTAATCGTGATGGGTGACAGGCAGAAGGATCGTCTTCTCGTCCTTGTACTTATCCAGCAACGGACGAAGATCGACCTCATGGTGTACGGGATAGTAGAACATCACCACGCGGGCATGACGGAAACAGTGCAACTGCTCGATGCGTTCCATGACTTGTTCCGACCAGAGTTTGAGGTCGTCGGCTGACTGAATACGAAGTTTCTGACGCATCAGCTCTCGCAGATCGGATTTACGCTTCTTGTTCACGTTCCAAGGCAAGCGCCGTTTGAAATCACGTATTTGGCTTTCGAAAAGCATAGATATAGTAGTATTTGAAGATTTAAAAATAAAGATTTGAAGATTGAAAATAGTCGTTTTTCAAAATCGACTGCAAAGATACAAAAAATATTTGATATTTGCAAATATGAAACGCACCTTTTTTACAATATTGTGCATATTTAGTCTTTTTTTGCTTTCTTGCAGCAATAGTAGCAGCGAAACAGTCACTCTTTCATCGGAAACCGAGGTGACCAGTTTCTACTTCGTCAAGCAAGACAGTTTTCCGAGCATTGGTAACGCGAAGTTCACTATCAGCTTGTACGCAGCGCAAGACACAGGCCTGATCACCAACGCCGACTCGATGGCTTATAAGACACCGGTCGACAAACTTGTGCCGCGCCTGCTGTTCACGGCTACCCCTTCGTCGGCAACAATCATCACTGCCGATACAACAATCACCCTTACCGGCAAGGACACGATAGACTTCACGAAGCCGGTTTTGCTGCGTGTTATATCATCCGACCGCACTGCTACAAAGTATTACCGCATCGTGGTGAATGTGCACCAGGTTGATCCCGACTTGTTTGAGTGGCGCAGTCTGACCAAGGCTGTTGTGCCCTCGGGGACTGCTTCTACCAAGGGCGTTATACTAGGCGGCAAGTATCTGCTCTTCGCTAACGACGGCTTTAAGACCTCTGTATATCAGTCGGCTGACGGCAAGACGTGGGATGAGGGAACTGTTCCGACCACGCTACCTGAAAACTGCTCTGTTCGCGAGATCCTTGCAGCGGACGATGCGGATAAGTTATACTACTGCCAAGACGGGGTAGTCTATACCTCAACGGACGGGTTAGCGTGGCAATCGCAAGACTTGAGTGGCGAAACGTATATCCCGCGTGTGATGCTTATGCACTTTAACGATAGTGTTTGGCTTGTAGCCGAACATGCTTCGGAACAAACGTACCACCTTGCTGTAGAGAGCCGTTACCCGCTAACTGGCCACTGTCAGAATTCACTGTGGTGTCTTTCAGCTCAAGCAGCGAACGCCCGAGGGCGATGATTATTGGCGGTTATGACACCGAGGGCAACGGTCTGAACTCCCGATGGAATATTGAGTACAGCGTGGCGACAGGTTACCGCTATGCCAACTTTGCTATCGAGCGTCCGCTTCGTTCGGCTATACTCGGAGCTGCGGCTGTGTATTACGGCAATCGGTTCTACTTGTTCGGCGGTGTGGATGCCGAGGCGCAGTATATATCATCAACGGCACTTTACTCCGACGATGAGGGACTGAACTGGTTCCCGATTGATACGGTACACAACCGCCTGATGGATGTCTATACGCAGCGCACACAGACCAGTGCAACGGTTTATGACAACTGCATCTACCTGTTCGGCGGACAATCGCGCACCGAGATGTACTCCGATGTACTCTGCGGCAAACTCACCAGCATCGACTGGTGATTTCAATTGTAAATTGTAAATAGGTAAATTGTAAATATACATGAGAATTCATTTCATCGCCATAGGCGGCGCAGCCATGCACAACCTTGCGTTGGCTGTTCAACAGAAAGCAGGTTATGTCGTAACCGGTTCGGATGACGAGATTTTCGACCCTGCGCGTACGCATCTTCTTGAGGCAGGACT
This sequence comes from Paludibacteraceae bacterium, assembly GCA_905233935.1. Lineage (GTDB taxonomy): Bacteria > Bacteroidota > Bacteroidia > Bacteroidales > Paludibacteraceae > Colicola. The sequence goes on along the minus strand of CAJOFU010000040.1, from coordinate 23,825 downwards.
ATTACCCGAGCAGATGGGCTGGCATCCTGAGCGCATCACGCCTGACATCGACGCGATTATATTAGGTATGCACGCGCGCGAGGATAACCCCGAGCTGGTGCGTGCTCGCGAACTGGGACTGAAGATATACTCTTTCCCCGAATACCTTTATGAGCAGACGAAAGACAAGTTCCGCATCGTGGTAGGTGGCTCACACGGTAAGACAACCACCACGGCGATGATCCTGTATGTGCTTAACCGTCTCGGCATCGAAGCCGATTACATGGTTGGAGCGCAGATCGAGGGCTTTGAGCGGATGGTGCGCCTGTCAGACACCGCGAAGTACGCCGTGTTTGAGGGGGATGAGTACCTGACTTCGCCGCTGGACTTGCGTTCGAAGTTCCTCTGGTATCATCCGAATACCGCTATATTGACAGGCATTGCTTGGGATCATATCAATGTGTTCCCGACCTTCGACAAGTACGTCGATACGTTCCGTCAGTTTGTGGATACATTCGAGCCGAACGGTACGTTCATCTACTATTCGGGTGACGAGAACCTACAGAAGATTGCCGCCGGTGCGCGTAATGATATACAATGCAAGCCGTACTCCGCATACAAAGGCGACGTGCCGATGCAGGTGTTCGGGCAGCATAATATGGAGAACCTGCAAGCCGCCTGCATGGCGTGCGAGACGATCGGGGTCAAGTCGGAGGATTTCTATCGGGAAATCAGTACCTTCACCGGTGCAGCCAACCGCCTGGAGAAGATCGCCGAGACGCAGAGTAGCGTAGCTTACAAGGACTTTGCGCACTCGCCGTCCAAACTCCGTGCTACGGTTAAGGCGGTACGCGAGCGTTATCCTGACAAGCGTCTGGTGGCAGCCATGGAACTCCACACGTTCTCTTCGCTCATGGCGGACTTCTTGCCGCAGTACAACGGCTGTATGGCTGAGGCGGATGTGGCTTACGTCTATTTCAATCCGAAGGTGATCGAGCACAAACGCCTCACACCTATCACGGCTGATGAGGTGGCTAAAGCTTTCGCTACGCCGAACATCAAGGTGTTCACTGAAAGTGACGCCCTGCAACAACAATTGCGCGAACTGTTTGCCAATGAACTCCGCGGGAAAGATGTCGCTCTGCTGATGATGTCAAGCGGTACGTTCGATGGCGTAGATGTGCCGGCGTTCGCCAAACAACTGATAGGAGCATAACGAATCATTCATCCTAAATCCATAGTAACTATATGACACGCAAAGGTAAAATCGCTATCTGGGTCATCGGTAGTATTCTCGTTATTGGCGCATTGGCATTCACATGTGCCGATGTAGTCTTATCGCGTATGGTGCAGCGCAGGGTCAATAAGAGCCTTGCCGAACTGCCAATTCCAGGCTGTACAGCATCGTGCGGAAACATTCATGTGTTCCTGTTCAGCGGCATGGCTGATGTTTATGACCTCAAGTTCTCGTATCGTGGCGAGCCGTTAAGCAGGCGCGACACGACCCGTCCGGGATTTGACTTGACGTTGGATCATCTGAGTGTAGGGCACATCTTCTATACTCCGCTGATAGCATGCAACCTGTTGGTTGATGCTATTCGTGCCGAGCATCCTTCTATCGAACTATGGATGGATGAGAAACATCCTGAGAAGAGTTTTCCGGAGATGCATGACGACGGCATGAGTAAACTGCAAGATGCACTCAACCGTATTGCGTTGAACGAGTTGCGTGTTAACAATGCTTCGATGAAGTTCCACAGCCTGCGTACGAAGTTGGATGTAGCAGCTGACAGTTGTTCGTTTGCGGCTTACGATTTTGTATATGCCGACTCAGCATTCAGTTATTGCGATACGCTTTACAAAGTGCAACTCGGGCATATTCGTTTGCTCACACCTGACGGGCTTATCCGCATTGAGACGCACGATATATGTCAGAGCGATGCAGGTGATTTGACAATCGGCAAAACACGCATAGCGCATACAGTAGCCAAGTTGAAACTTGGTGACATAATGAAAGAGCCTACATCGTGGATAGATATGACTTTCGAGAGCGTGCGTATATCGGCTTTCAATCCTATACGCAAGGCGTTGGCGCAAGACTATTCTTTGGATAATATAGCCGTCGTTATTCAGCAGATGAACGTATTCCGTGACAACCGCTACAAACCGACACACTCATACCCGATGCCTCAAGAACTGTTTGCCAAACTGCCTGTGCAGTTGAACATCAAGAATGTGGATGCGCGCCTCAAACACATGATTGTCGAGTTGGCTGAAACCGAAACGAACATCGGTAAGTTAACCCTCACTAATGGCAAAGCCCGCATAACGAACATCACGAACCGTCGCGGACAAACAATGCGCGCCAATGCTACCTGCCCGATAGAGCAAGGAAACGTGGAACTGAACGTTGGCTTCACGATGAACAAAACCAGTGACTTCACAGCAAAGATTCACGGTGCCAATGTTGATGCACACCTCATCAATTCGCTCTTGCGACCTATCGTTGGCATCGAGATAGGATGTATGATTGACGAGCTGGATGTGAAATATTCCGGCAACAATGTCAGCTCTACCGGTGTTTGCCGCATGCTGTATCACGGGCTCGAAGTCAAAGTCCACAAAGAGGACAATATACCGTTCAAGATTGTTACAGCAAACGCCGACTTCATCAATTCGGCAGCAAAGAACCTTATCCCCAAAGGTAATCCCTCAAAGGTGGACATCCATCCGCGCGCATACAAAGTGGAAGCCAAGCGCAACGAAATGTTACCCTTCCCGATGTATTTCTTGTTCCCTCTTATCGACGGAGTAAAAAAGACTTTCTTGCCCGGACTATACGTTCACGAAGAGGTAAAGAAGCCGGTGTTTGATTAACTGTTTAGGACTGCTGTGCGTTTTGGCACGGTATTTGCACTCCACACCACAAACGATTAGAACACATTGATATGAACAAACAAGACAAACGTGATCATCTGTATATGCGCATGGCGCGCACGTGGGCAGAGAACAGCTACTGCGTGCGCCGCAAGGTTGGCGCACTGCTGGTCAAGGACAAGATGATAATTTCAGACGGCTATAACGGCACGCCTTCGGGGTTTGAAAACGTGTGCGAGGATGAAAACAACGTGAGCAAACCTTACGTACTACATGCCGAAGCAAACGCCATCACCAAGGTTGCCCGCTCCAGCAATAGTTCGGATGGCGCGACACTCTACGTGACAGCTTCTCCCTGCATGGAGTGCTCCAAGTTGATTATACAATCCGGTATAAAGCGCGTCGTATATGGCGAGAAATACCGCCTCATGGACGGCGTTGAACTCCTCAAGCGAGCAGGCATACAGGTCGATTATATGCCTGATGAACAGACAGACCAAGAATAGCAGCAGCCAATATTGGCTGCTAAAAGACAAAAGATTAAGATGAAAAAGTACATTTTACCAGGTATCTCCGTTTTGTGCATTGTTGTCGGCTTCATCATAGGCAACGCCGTCAGCAACAAGGTCAATGCACAGCATTTCTATATCCGTAACGGTCAGTTGATGATGTCGCCTTCATCGAAGGCGGATTACTTGTTGCAACTTATGCAGCAGTCGTACGTCGATAGTCTTGACATCGACTCCATCACCGACATCGTGCTGGATGATATCGTCAAGCAACTCGATCCGCACTCCTCGTATATTCCCAAGAAGGACATCGATCTGGTGAACTCCGAACTATCCGGTTCGTTTTCTGGCATCGGTGTGCAGTTCACAATCCAGAGTGATACTGTGAACATCGTAGCCGTCATATCCGGTGGTCCGAGTGAGCATGTGGGAGTGTTGGCGGGTGACAAGATTGTGCTGGTCAACGACTCGACATTCTGCGGCAAAGGCACAACCAACGAGCGTGTGATGCACACGCTGCGTGGTCCGAAAGGAACGGAAGTCAAGCTCGGCATTTTGCGAACAGGTACGCCCGAGATCCTGAATTTTACCATCGTACGTGGTGATATACCTGTGCACTCTGTGGATGCACAGTTCATCATTGAGCCGGCTGGTGCGAAAGCCAAAATTGGCTTTATCCGCGTCAACAAGTTCGGCGAAACAACGTACCGTGAGTTCATCACTGCACTGGCTGAACTGCGCTCGCAAGGCGCAACGCAGTATATCGTTGACTTGGGTATATGGATCAGGCTATCAAGATGGCAAACGAGTTTCTGCAAACCGGTGACCTGATAGTGTATTCAGAAGGACGAGCGTACCCGCGCTACGAGGCAAGAGCTAATGGCGGTGGTCGGTTCAAAGATGTGCCGCTCATAGTGCTGATCGATAATTTCTCTGCTTCTGCATCGGAGATCTTCGCCGGAGCGATGCAAGACAACGATCGTGCAAAAATCATAGGTCGCCGTTCGTTTGGCAAGGGGTTGGTGCAACAACAATTCCCGTTTGAGGATGGCTCGGCTGTGCGCCTGACGGTTGCCCGTTACTATACGCCTTCCGGTCGTTGCATCCAGAAACCTTACACTCTTGGCGACAAAGACGCATACCAGCAAGATCTTGAGGAGCGTTTTGAGCACGGCGAGTTCTACTCGGCTGACAGCATCCATTTCACGGATACAACAACTTACCGCACCAAGAATGGTCGTATCGTATATGGCGGCGGAGGAATAATGCCGGATATATTTGTCGGTCGTGATACCTCGCAGAATAGTCCGTATTTCAATATCGTCAGCAATAGGGCATATACCTATCAGTTCGCATATCGCTACGCTGACACCCACCGCAAGCAACTCACGAAGTTCACGCGTTGGCAAGATCTGGAGAAACATCTGATTGCTGCCAACTGGGTTCCTGAGTTTGTGAAGTTCTGCCAAGAGAAGGGCGTGGAACCCAACGAACAGCAACTGGCGAAATCACGGACATTACTCGTACGGATTGTGAATGCTTATATCGTTCGGGACATCATGGGCGACGCGGGATTCTTCCCCTTGTACGAACGCGACGATGACATCACAAAACGTGCAATTGATGTGCTAATAGGCAAAGATTGACACCTTGACAAGCAAGAATGACATGATTTGGACGATTATTATCATTTTTTTGCTAAAATATTTGCATAATTCAAAAAAATAATGTATCTTTGCATCCGCGTTCGTAAAAACCGCATATTTCGAACGCGATTGGTCGGTTGCCCGAGCGGTTAGGGATCGGTCTGCAAAACCGGGGACAGCAGTTCGAATCTGCTACCGACCTCCAAGAGTGCCGCAACAATGCGGCACTCTTTTGATTTAAAATCTGACTTCTGAATACTGAATGCTGAATGCTGACATGGCACAAGACAAGATCATAGAAGACATCACATCGGGTGAGTACAAGTACGGTTTTACCACCGATGTGCAGACGGACATCATCGGCAAAGGATTGAGCGAGGATGTTATCCGCACTATATCCGCCAAGAAAGGAGAGCCGGAGTGGTTGCTTGAGTTCCGCCTGAAGGCGTACCGCAAGTGGCTCACAATGCCCGTGCCGACATGGGCACACCTTACTATCCCCGAGATCGACTTCCAAGATATCTCTTACTACGCTGCGCCGAAAGCCAATGGCCAACAGCCAACAGCTAACGGCCAACAAGACATTGATCCGGAGATTGCCAAGACCTTCGACAAACTCGGTATTCCTCTTGAGGAGCGCGCAGCATTAGCCGGAAACATGGCTGTGGATGCCGTGATGGATTCTGTATCAGTTAAGACGACCTTCCGTGAGACTTTGGCGGAAAAAGGGATCATCTTCTGCTCTATCAGCGAAGCCGTGCGTGAGCACGAAGACTTGGTAAAGAAATACCTCGGTTCTGTTGTACCTTACTCTGACAATTTCTACGCAGCCTTGAACTCGGCGGTTTTCTCCGACGGTTCGTTTGTATATATTCCCAAAGGCGTACGTTGCCCGATGGAACTCTCTACGTACTTCCGCATCAATGCGCAGAACACCGGACAATTCGAGCGCACGCTACTCATAGCCGACGAAGGTGCGTATCTGTCATATCTGGAGGGCTGCACAGCTCCGCGCCGTGACGAGAACCAACTGCATGCTGCTATCGTCGAGATCATCGTGCACGACAATGCCGAAGTCAAGTATTCGACTGTGCAGAACTGGTATCCGGGTGACAAGCAGGGCAAAGGCGGCATCTATAACTTCGTTACCAAACGCGGCATAACCTACAACAATGCTCGCCTGAGTTGGACCCAAGTCGAGACAGGTTCAGCGATCACGTGGAAGTACCCCTCATGTATTTTGCGCGGTGATAACTCGTCGGCTGAGTTCTACTCTGTTGCCGTCCAGCAAGCCGATACGGGCACAAAGATGATTCATCTCGGGCGGAACACCCGCTCACGCATCGTGAGCAAAGGTATATCTGCCGGGCAGAGCCAGAACTCCTACCGTGGTTTGGTTAAGGTCAGTAGCAAAGCGGACAATGCCCGCAACTACTCCCAGTGCGACTCGCTATTGATAGGTGACAAGTGCGGTGCGCACACCTTCCCTGTAATGCAACTCGCCAACCCGACAGCCGTTGTCGAACACGAGGCAACGACCTCGAAGATAAGCGAAGACCAACTTTTCTATTGCCAACAACGAGGTATCAGCCTTGAGGATGCCGTCGGGCTGATTGTCAATGGTTACGCCAAAGAGGTCATGGACAAACTGCCGATGGAGTTTGCCGTGGAGGCACAAAAACTCTTGCAAGTTTCCCTTGAAGGTACAGTAGGGTAGTATGGCAGCGATTCTCACAGATAGTTTGCACAAGATTGCGTACGCAACGGACGCAAGTGTGTATCGTGAGGTCCCCTATGGCGTGAGTTATCCTGAAAATGACGAGGATATACGCCAGCTCATCGCCGAGGCGCGCAAACTTGGCACGAACATTATCGCCCGTGCAGGTGGAACTTCTATCGCCGGACAAGTCGTTGGCAACGGTATCGTTGTAGACATCAGCCGGCATCTCAATCACATTATCGAAATCAATCCCGACGAACGCTACGCGTGGGTCGAACCCGGTGTGGTGCGTGACGAACTCAATTTTGCCTGCAAACCACACGGGCTGTTTTTTAGTCCCGAGACATCAACATCCAACCGCTGTTGCATAGGCGGGATGTTCGGCAACAACTCTTGCGGCACACACTCCCTCGTATATGGCAGTACACGCCGGCATATTATTGAAGCCGACGGTATCCTTGCTGACGGTACATCAGAACACTTTGCTTCCTATTCCGTTGCTGAACTTGAAGAGCGGTTTGGCAAAACCTTCTGGTTTGCTCATGGTTTGCCGCTCATCGGACGAATCTACGCCCAATTGATTCGTTTTGCGTTGGATGAACCGACGCGCACATTGATTACGGAAACCTACCCCGATCCCGAACTCACACGTCGCAGTTGCGGTTACGCGATTGATGAGGTGATAGCCGATCTGTGTGACGAAAGCAAACCGCTTGCCGATCGCACCATCAATCTCTGCCAACTGCTGGCAGGCAGCGAAGGGACGTTGGCGTTCATTACGCGCATAAAAGTCTCACTGGATCCGTTGCCGCCGAAGCAGGTGATGGTTGTTTGTGCACATTGTACGACTCTCGATGCAGCCTTCGAGGCAGACCTTATCGCACTGAAACACCATCCGATGGCAGTCGAACTGATGGATGGCGAGATACTGCAACTGAGTAAAGACAATCCCGCAGTCGAAAGGTTCTTTGTGACAGGCGATCCTGAAGCGCTTCTTATCACCGAATTTCGGGCTGATGATTTGGATGCGATGAACCGCCAAGCCGAAGCTTTGGAGAAAGACATGCTCTCCAGTGGGTTGGTTACATTGTGTACGCGAGTATATGGCGCTGAGGTCAGCAAGGTCTGGAATCTGCGTAAGGCTGGTTTAGGTATATTGAACGGGATGCCGGGCGATGCCAAACCGACCGGCGTAATTGAGGATACTGCGGTAGCTGCAAACAGACTTCCGGCGTATATGCGTGACTTCCGTGAGATGCTCGCACGACTCGGTACAAACTGTGTGTTCTACGGGCACATTAGTACCGGCGAACTGCACCTGCGACCTATCTTGAACCTCAAGACCCCCGAAGGCAAACAACTCTTCCGCACCATTGCTCGCGAAACGACCCTGCTCGTTCGCAAGCATCGCGGTACTATCAGCGGCGAGCACGGTGACGGCAGGTTGCGTGGGGAGTTTATCCCTTTACAATACGGCGAACCGACCTACGAACTGATGCGGCAAGTCAAATATTGTTGGGATGAAGATGGCCTGTTAAATCCGCACAAGATTGTTGACACACCTCACATGGACGAATCGCTGCGTGCTGACCGCTCAATCATGGGCGATGAATTGGTATGCAGTGTGGAGAAATGCAACGGTGCGGGTGACTGCCGTAAGTCGAACTTAATAGGCGGCGCAATGTGCCCGTCGTACAAGGTAAGTCGTGATGAACTTCACACAACCCGCGCACGGGCAAATATCCTTCGTGAGTGGCTGTTGTCCGCCTACAATGATGGCGATAAACCGTCGCTTACCGATGTCAAGGAAGTGCTGTCTTCCTGTTTGGCGTGCAAAGCGTGCAAACGTGAGTGCCCGTCAGGTGTGGATATGACGCGTCTGCGTGCTGAAGTGCTGCAGCAAATCTATGACCGCGAAGGTACACCTTTGCACACATGGCTTGTGGCACATAATGCCGGCATCCAGCGACTTGGCGCTTGCATGCCGCACATTTATAACTTCTTTGCCACCAACCGCTACACATCATCCCTGCTCAAACCTCTCGCAGGCTTTGCTCCCGAACGCAATATACCTATAATCAACCGTCAACTCTCTACTAGAAGACTTCTTTCAACATTCAACATTCAACATTCAACAAAAAAACTTTACCTTTTCCTCGACGAGTTCACTCGCTACCAAGAGCCGCAACTCATTGAGACATTCATCCTTCTGCTCAACCGTTTGGACTACGAGGTTATCATCCCGAAACATGTGGAGAGTGGTAGAGCGGCGGTATCGAAAGGGTGCTTACGTTTAGCTAAGCGATATGCCGAAAAGAATGTACGTCTGTTGCGCGAGCTCATCACCGAAGATGCACCGTTGGTAGGTATCGAGCCGTCGGCTATACTGACTTTCCGTGACGAGTACCCAGAACTTGTGCCGCCAAAATATAAAGAGGATGCCGAACGTTTGGCAAAGAACAGCCTGCTATATGACGAGTTTCTAATGCGAGAAGTACGCGCCGGACGAATCACTGCCGAGCAGTTTAGCGACATTCAGGCGGATATTTGGCTACACGGACATTGTCATCAGAAAGCCTTGGTAGGCGTAGAGCAGACTGCTGCCCTGCTTAATCTGCCAAAGAACACAACGGTACATGTGATCCCTTCCGGCTGTTGCGGCATGGCCGGTTCGTTCGGTTACGAGAACTATCAAACATCCATCGCCATCGGAGAGATGGTACTTTTCCCCGCTATTCGTCAAGCATTCAACAGTCAGCAATCAATCGTCAGCAGTCAGCAATCTGTTACGGTGATTGCTGCGCCGGGTATATCTTGTCGCACACAAATAAAGGATGGTACAGGCATCACTGCCCACCATCCTATAGAAATATTGTATCGCTTGTTACAAAGCGAATAGTCTTGCCAATTCTTGCAGATCGTTTGCAACCAAATCTGTATAGTCCTGTACCTGTTCCGGCACGGGATTACCCTTAGTTATATAGAACGCGCGTATATGCGCATTGCGCGCGAAAAGCATATCGCTGATGCTGTCGCCGACCATCACTGAGCGAGTCAAGTCAATGTCCGGAAAGTCTTGTTGTGCCTGCAATGCCATGCCTATAGCGGGTTTGCGATTCGTTGAGCCGCTGTCTTGCAGGTCGGTGCAGGTATAGACATGGTCAATCCTTCCGCCTGATGCCTCAATATCGCGTAGCATGTGCCCGTTGATGTCATCCAAGTCGGCTTGCGACATCAGTCCTTTGCCTACGCCTTGTTGGTTGCTGACGATGATGAGGCGATGGTATTGCTTGCTGAGTGTGGCTATGGCTTCTCGTGCTCCGGGAATCCACTCCCACATTCCCCAATTTCTCACATAGTCGCCCACGAGATGTTTGTTGAGTACACCATCGCGGTCGAGGAACAGGGTTGTGTCTTTTGGGAATAATGCCCCGAACTCCCGTTGTGCCCGATAGTAGTCTTCCGGCACACCTATGTCGATAAAGTAATCGTTGAACCGCATCCCGCAGAATCCTTCCGTCCCAGCCAATGGTTGCATCAGTTCTTTCTCAAACGAGAACTTTTCCGGCATCGCTTGCCGCATCAGCCATGCATGGCTGATAGCGTATATACCGCCGTTAATGCAGCCAGCACCGCTGCTCTGTTCTTTCTCGCGGAAAGCAGTGATACAGCAGTCAAGGCATTCAACTGCACCGTAACGTCCGGTGTCAGGCACATCGCGCAATGCAACTGAAAGGTGCGCATTGCGGGAACGATGAAAATCACAGAAAGCTGGTATGTCAATATCGAACAATGTGTCGCCGTTCAGTACAAGAAAATCCTCACTCTCTATCTGTCTCGCCGCCTTGACGATCGCTCCGCCGGTGAAGAGTGGGGTGCTTTCGTTCGAGAAACTCACCTTGATACCTCTGTAGCCGTCGTGAAAGTAAGACACGATCTGTTCGTGCAGGTGACCTGTTGCGAGCACCACGTGTGTTACTCCGGAATCAGCCAATCGGTCAAGCAGATAGCACAAAAAAGGCTTGCCATATATCGGTGCCATTGGCTTGGGTATGTTCCCTAATACATGGCTCAGTCGTGTCCCGAACCCTCCGGCTAATATGACAGCTTCTCTAAACACTTCACTAATCAGGCTTTCGACTTTTGATTTTCGATTATTGGCGCGGAAATATCGTAGCTTCCACCATCTCGCAGATGATATGTCCCAGCATAATATGGCACTCCTGGATTCGTGGCGTGTCGCTCGAAGGCACATTCAGCAGGTAGTCTGCCAACGCCTTCATCTCGCCGCCCGTCTCGCCGGTCAAGGCTACGGTAATCACGCCTAACTCTTTTGCTTTCTTAAAGGCGTTGACTATATTTTTTGAATTGCCCGATGTTGATAAACCCACCAGCACATCTCCCTTCTGACACGAACCGTTGATCATTCGCGAGTAGATGAGGTCATAGCCATAGTCGTTCGCTACAGCCGTCAGGTACGACGTGTTGCAGTGCAGTGCCTCGGAGTTCAGCGGCGGTCGGTCGTAATAGAACCGCCCGGACAACTCGGCTGCCAGGTGCTGTGCATCAGCCGCACTGCCGCCGTTGCCGCACCACAGTATTCGTCTACCGTGTTGCAAAGCCTCAACCATCACTTCTGCCACACGCCGGATTGTTTCCAACAACTCGGGCGTATCCAATATCTGCTGTTTGGTGGCAATACTGCCTGCTATCGAACGGGTTACAGTGTCCATGTTTTCAATCCTTCCTGTGTAAATTCATATCGTTTGACTTGCCCCGAGAATCGTTCGGTCAAGGCTTTCTCAACGGCGTAACGTGTCGTGTCCGGACAATAAAAGAACATAAATCCTCCGCCGCCTGCACCACTGACCTTGCCGCCGGTCGCGCCTGCCGACAAGGCTGCATGGTAAATATCGTCCAACAGCGGATTGCTGATGCCCGATGCTGTGCGTTTCTTGTGCTCCCAACCGAAGTTCAGTATCTCGCCGATGGCATTAATATCGCCTCGGAGCAGACTCTCTTTCATCCACACCGCTTGTTGTTTCAACTGGTGCATGGCGTCGATCGAGTCGTTGTTCTTTGCCTTCACATTATCGATCTGCCCCTGAATGATCTTCGCACTCACGTGGCTCGTCTCGGTGTAATATAGCAGCAGGTTGTGCGCCAGTTCGTCTTGGTAGCGCTGCCGGATGCGTAGTGGATTAACGATCACCTTGTCGTCTTGCAAGAACTGCATGTAGTTGAATCCGCCGAACGTGGCGGCATATTGATCCTGTTTGCCGCCTGCCATGCCGAGGTCGATGCGCTCTATCTCGTACGCCAGACGTGCTAAGTCATATTCGCCGAGGGGCAACTTCAGCCATTCAGCAAACGCACCCAAGATGCTCACTACTAGCGTGCTCGACGTGCCTAAACCGCTGCCAGCCGGCGAATCCACATGGCAGGTGATGCGCATCGAAAGAGGCTTATGCGTGAAGTCCTTTACCACACGGTTATATACGCCTTTGCTCAACACAAAGAATCCCTCTGTGTCCAGTTGCTCAACGCTGTCATAGACTTCCTCCAAACCTGCGTCGGGCGACGAGAACACAATCTTCCCGTTATCCAACGGCTCAATCGTCGTATAGGCGTAGAGCGAGATCGTGGCATTCAATATAGCTCCGCCGTATAGGTCGGAGTAGGGGGATACGTCCGTACCGCCGCCGGCTAATCCTAATCGTAATGGTGCTTTGCTGCGAATGATCATAATTGCTTTTGACTTTTGACTTTCGACTATTCCAATATAGCACGGGTCATAACTGACCACGCGTATTTCTGTTTCTCTTTCTTAATGTTCTCTCCGAACAGTTTCTCCCGCTCGTCGGCAGGCATTTCGGCAAATTGTACCAATGCTTGCGCTATGGCGTGCTCATCAACAGGGCAGACATAGCCCACTTTCCCGTCTGGCACTATCTCCGCCAAACCGCCTACATTCGTCACTAACATCGGTCGCTCAAAATGGTATGCAATCTGCGTCACACCGCTTTGCGTGGCTGTCTTGTACGGTTGCACAATCATGTCCGATGCCGAGAAGTACAGCCGCACCCGCTCGTCGGGAATGAAGTCCGTGTGCCACGCGATCGTTCCTTCCAGCCCCAACTCTTGCTCCAACTGCTTGTACTGCTCGCCGTTGTTGTAGAACTCGCCGGCTACCACCAAAAGTAATTCGGCTTTCGACTTTCGACTTTCGACTTTCGACTGAATGGCTTCTGCATACGCCTTCATTAGCACATCCAGTCCCTTGTAGTCGCGTATAAACCCAAAGAACAGCAGAATCGTCTTGTCCCCGGGTAAGCCCAACTCTGTGCGTGCTTCCCGTTTCTCCACCGCCTCGCCGAAGTTGTCGTACAAGGGATGCGGTGAGAGTTTTACGCAATTTTGTTTGTCGCGTGGCAAGAATTTCAAGCAGTCTTGTCGTACACTCTCCGACATCGCCACAAACCGGTCAACGCTTCGCACAAAGTATCGTATCAGCCATTTGTCCCAGAAGTGCGGCTCGTGCGGAATAACATTGTCCAGTACCGAAACGACTTGTATTCCCTGTCTTCGTGCCAACCGTGCTATTGTTCCGAGGCATGGTGCCATCAGCGGTATCCAGAACTTGATCACAAGTACATCAATCTTCGCCTTCTTGAGCAGTCGTGCGGTTTTCCACCAACTCCACGGAGCGATACTGTTCATCGTCCGTGTGATCTTCAGATCTTTAGGCGCAGGTGAGTCGCTGTATTGTGTCTTGCCCGGAAACAGGAAGTCCGGATACTGCATCGTGAACGTGAAGATCTGCACCTCATGCCCTTCAGCCATGAACTGTCGTGCCAGCCGTTCGTTGAACGCTGCCAGCCCGCCCCGATAAGGGTAGGTGGTACCAACAATCGCTATGCGGTGAACTTTATCCGACATCTTTTCCTTTTTGTTAATAGTGTGCTCCTAAAGGATTCAATTTTTTAGTGGATTCCAAACTGCCAAACTCGGCTTCAAACTCCGGTGCAAAAGTCTCAGCCCAATCCGTGAAAGTCACGTTGTACTCTTTGCAAATGTTTCTTGCGAGCCGCCATTCGAGTTCCCAAGTATAGGGCAGGGGCGGAACGTACATGAACATGAACGAGTCCCATCCTTTGTATGCATAACTATAGTAATGACTTATCTCAATAAGCATCAGTTCTCCTACTTGCCGGTGGGATAGATCTTTCAGGGAGCGTATTTCCTGATCTATTCCATAATACTCCAACCGCCATGTACTATACTTCCTCACACTCTTCCAAAGTAACTTTTCCGCTTTCGGGAAATCTCCCGCAGTCAGAGCGGCGCGAATGCAGTTGGTCAAGTCACTCTCTTTGAAAGAATCTTTGATTTTTCTATTGTTCTTGCTTTTGTTATAAATCTGTTCCCGTATCCGTATTGCCTTATCTCCCTTGCCGGTTAATAAGTACGTGTAAACTGACAGCCTTTTATAATCCATGGGGCGGATTATTTTGCGGAAGTCTTCCAGCCTTTGTTGAGCCTCGTCGTATCGCCCAAGGGATAGAAGCAGTTCGCAGTAACTGAAACAATCAACCTCATCCTTCACGAAATCCTCTACATCCTGATAGTATATCATCGCTTCTTCCAGCGGTTGCCGGATCTCTTCCGGCGTGGTGTGTGCAGTGGCTCGATTACATGCCTCTGCCAGCAGACACTGGGCATAACGCCTTTGGTTGAACTTGAAGATATAGTATCCCACCTGATCCCGCTGCATGGTTGTGAAGGCTGTGGACAAACGGTACAATTCGAGGTAGTAGGGCAGCAACTCTTTTGTGTAGTAGTACGAAATCTCTTCTACCGGGAAATCGTATTGGAATTCTTTCTGCCATGAGAGCAAACCTTCCGTCTCGCCGACCTTGGCACACTCATAATCATCCTTGTTGATCAAAAAGAGTGTATAACCTTCGCCGCCTTCCGCCAAGTCGAAATATTCAGCATAAGTCATGTCTTGCCATGTGGCGAGATCTTGCCAGATAAACACCGCAAGCTGTAAGGCTTTTAACGTATAGTATTGTCCGCTTACTTCTCTCCATTCAGAGAATAGATAAGAAGGGGAGTTGGCTAATGCTTCGTCTTTTTTCGGAGGAACCTCGTGGTTGTGGCGCGCAAAGAACAGATACCGCAATGCTAACAGGTAACTGCGATTTGTGGGGCGAGCGTGTTGTTTGTAGAGGGCTATGCAGTCTTGCAGCATGGTGTCAACACCCAGACTATCCGCTGATGACAACTCCACCGCTTCCGTCGGGGAAAGATTCCCGTAACGCAACAACACTTGCGTAAGCATCGAGTCGGCACGAACCAGCATCAGCGAGTCGGTCGGCTGAGTGTGCAGCTGAGCGCGTAGCATGGGGATGCATCCGAGGCACATCCCCATGACTAATAGCCATCTATGTAACTTATCGCTCAACTACTTCTTTCCTTTCTTCCACTTACTCTCTTTGGGCTGTATAACCTTCGTGTCCGCTTTCGCCTTGGGCTTTTCGTCTTTTGTCTTTTGTCTTTCGTCTTTTGTCTCAATTGCCTCCGCCTTCTCCAGCCAGCAGATAGCGTCGCCTTTCGTCACTTTTTGTCCCTGATGTTTGTCAACGGCTACAAGTCGCGAATTCTCGAACGCTGTCAGCGGCTCTATGCCGTGTTGCGTCTGCAAGTAGCAAACGACATCGCCCTGACGGAACAATGTGCCGAACGCCGGTGCGTGGCTGTCTTCGTTGAAGTCGAGTTCCCACAGCACGGTGCCCGCCTGCGTAGCCTCAACGGGCTCACTTGTCGGGTGCAGAATAGCGCGTTTGTCAGCAGCGGAGATGAAGGTCACTTGCTGACCACCCTTGGCGGCTTTCTCCATTCTTTCCAACAGGTCTTTGTTGAACTGCTCTTTCGCTAGGCCCGACTTGTACTCGCGGTACTGTTTTTCGTGCATAGCGAACTCAAACAGCTCTTCGTCGTCTTGTCCACGATCCCAACCGAGCTCTTCCATCTCTTTGATGAATCGTGGCAACTCGTTCGGGTAGAGTTTCTGAGGATCGTCGGTGTAGAACTCGAAGCCTTTCTCCTTCGCCAGTTCGATGATTTCCGGTGCCAACTCGCCCGGCAACTTGCCTGACTTGCCGAGGATCATGCCCCACATTGCGGGGTCCATTCTGGTGAAGTCCTTCTCGCCCATTGAACGGCTGAACAGGTTCATCAGTGCGGCGTTCTTTACGTATTGGCTGAACGGCGTAACCAAGCACGGTGTACCGAGCATCGGCCAAATACGCTGTACTTCGTCGAAGAGTTGCACGAGCAACTCGTCCTCGCTCAGTTCCTTCTCGCCTTTTTTCTTGAGGTTCGCGTTAATCGCAGCGTGCATGCCTTTCAGGTCAGCCATCAAGCTTCCCATCATTCCTCCTGGCAAACCGCAGCCCACGAGCAGCGAAGTCATCAGCGAGTTCTTGGGGTCAATCCAGTAGCCGAGGAAGTCGTCAATAAACGACTGCGTCAGGCTGCGTGCCTCCATATACGCGTTCATATTGATGTCCTTTACGAGGAATCCCGCGTCTTTGAGCATCGCTTGGATGGTGATTACGTCGGGGTGTACCTTGCCCCAACTCAGCGGTTCCATCGCTACGTCCAGTACATCGCCGCCGGCTTTCGCAACCTCAAGCATCGAGGCAACACTGAATCCCGGACCTGTATGACCGTGGTATTGGATAATGATGTCGGGGTGTTTCTCCTTGATGGCAGCTACAATCACGCCCAACATGTGCGGACGTCCTACGCCAGCCATGTCCTTCAGGCAGATCTCTTGTGCACCGCCTTCGATGAGTTGCTCGGCGAGGTTGATGTAATACTCAGCCGTGTGAACCTTCGAATAGGTGATACACATCGTTGCCTGGGCGGTCATGCCGGCTTCCTTCGCCCACTTGATGCTCGGGATAATGTTTCTCGGGTCATTGAGTCCGCAGAAGATTCGGGTAATGTCCGTGCCCTGTGCATGTTTGACTTTGTACATCAACTGCCGTACGTCAGCGGGTACGGGATTCATTCTGAGAGCATTCAATCCGCGGTCCAACATGTGCGTCTTAATGCCTGCCTCGTTAAACGGTTTGCAGAACGTGCGCACTGCGAGGTTCGGATTCTCGCCGTACAACAGGTTAACTTGCTCACTCGCACCGCCGTTGGTCTCCACGCGGTCAAAGCATCCCATGTCGATGATTACCGGTGCTACCTTTGCCAACTGGTCGCGGCGAGGTACATATCGCCCGCTACTCTGCCACATGTCGCGGTACACGAGCGAAAATTGAACTTCTTTCTTTGCCATGATATTATATTTGTTTTAATTTGCTTTCGACTTTTGCCTTTTGACTAAACAAAAAGCCTACAAAGTTACGAAAAAAAATCGGTATTTGCAAATTTTCTTTAAGAAAAATTGCAGTTCGATTGATTTTTTAGTGGTGGATCTTTCGTTTGGGTTCGCGAATATGGGTGAGCAGGGGGTAAGAATCTATATATTTAGGGGCAAAAAATGAACAAAAACTATATAATACTATGTATTATATATAAGAGGGTTGAAAATGCAAAAATCGAGGCTTTATCCTATGGCTATCTTATGGATATGTTGTGGATATCATGTGGTGAGGGAACGACAAGGGAAGGTAAATGCACCGATAATGGACCGTTGTTGGGGTACGTTTTGGTGGGGTGGAATATAAATGAAACAAAATCGCCCATAAATGGTCGATGGTCGGCGGCTCTGGGGAGCCGATGTTTGGATTAAATCCAAACGCAATAAACAAAGTGCGCAGTGAAATTGCAATTGCGGGTGCAATGATACGAAAAAAAATTGAGATTTGCAAATTTTTTTGGGAAAAATGTTCACAAAAGAGGGAACTCATTGAAAAAGCTGTACATAAGTTGCAAAAAAATGCCCGAGGTTTGACTCGGGCAAATTGAAAAAATATTTTAAACACGTAATATTGTTTTATAATAGAGTAAATGTGTTAATGGCATTACCTGTTGCTGTACCTTGGTTAGGTGATGCAAATAGAAGAGAATATTCAGTATAAATACTTCCGTCACTATAAAGAAGTTGTAATACTGCAGAATCATCACTCGTTTTCTTGTATGATGCATTTGTCGGAGCCTTTTTTTCATGACTAAAGTGTCTTGTAACATTTGCCGAACTATTGGAAGAAAATACAATTGTCCATGCATGCTCACCTTGTTTGTTAAAAACTTTCATTGTCTTACCTTTGACATCTTTTGGTGCATTACCGCTGGCTCCTCCTCCTTCACAAGATGCCAAAATAAACATCGAGCATAACATCATGCATAATAATCCAACACGATGCGTACAAAATAGTTTTTTCATTGTTTTGGTTGGCGGTTATATCCCATCGCCCCATCGGTTTAAATAATTAATAAATTGATTATATGTCACGAAAAACGTGAGCCAACTGCAATTGGTTCGTTCGGGTCTCGACTCCCTTCTATGTCCAATATATGCAATAAGCCCACGTTTACACGTGAGCGTTTCGCATTATTCGGGAAACATAGAAATTCAAATTGTCGAGAAATGAACGAATCCTCAAATAAAGCAAACGCTTTTTATATGTCTTTGTTCTTTGCTCGCGCATTATCCTCGGAGTGGGGACTCCTCGGTGCGCTTCGCTCGGAGTGCCATTCAAGGCACTCCTTCACCTCATTTTTATGCACTGTTGAGGGCAGTGGAACTATTTAACGTTGCAAAGGTACAATAAAAATCTGATATATGCAAATATTTACTCAATTTTATTTCATTTTTTACTCAATTTATGTAGAATATTTACTCAAAAGTCGCGATTTGTTTATTTGCAAAATCAGAATGCATTCCAACCTTGGGCAGTGAGCGGCATAGGGTTGCCGTTGCGAGGGATCATCCTTAGATTAACAGGCTGCTCGGGGTGCTCGCTGTCGTATTCGGTTTCCGTCACATGACCGATGATATATACGTCATCCATGGGCACAAGTTTCTCGTAGTCCTTGATGTCGCAGGTGAACAGCAACTCATAATCCTCGCCGCCGTTTAGTGCGCAGGTCACGATGTTCAGGTTCATTTCCTCCGCCAGAGCTGCGGCTTGGTAGTCAATAGGCAGTTTGTCCTCGTAGATGTCGCAACCGACCTTCGACTGACTGCAAATATGGAACAGCTCCGACGACAAGCCGTCAGACACATCCATCATTGCTGTCGGTTTGATGCCGGCTTTCTTGAGAGCCTCGATCACATCCACCCGTGCCTCGGGTTTGAGTTGCCGCTCCAACAGGTACTCGCGTCCCTCGAACTTCTCATGGATGGCGTCGTTGTTCTCCTCCGCTTTGCCAAGGTTATCGTGTTGCGTTGCGCGGAATACCTGCAACTCGCGCTCCAAAAGTTGCAATCCCAGATATGCCGAACCCAAGTTCCCCGTCACGCAGATTAGGTCATTCACCTTTGCACCGTTGCGATAGACTATGTCCTTCTCCTCCGCCTCGCCGATACAAGTGATGGCAATCATCAGCCCGTTCATCGAAGCGCACGTGTCGCCGCCCACCAAATCAATCTTATAATGTTCGCACGCAGCGCGCACGCCCGCGTAGAACTCTTCGATGTCCTCAATCGCAAACCGTGACGATATGCCCAGCCCCACGGTAATCTGTGTCGCCTTGCCGTTCATGGCGCAAATGTCCGACACATTTACCGCCACAGCCTTGTAGCCCAAGTGCCGCAAGGGAACGTACTCCAGATTGAAGTGTATCCCTTCCAGCAGCAGATCGGTTGTCACCAACGTTCGTTTCCCTTCGTGGTTCAACACCGCTGCATCATCGCCCACGCCGTAGCACGTCGAGGGTTGCCGGTTCTTGAGGTCTTGTGTCAGGTGACGTATCAATCCGAACTCACCTAACTTCGATATGGGTGTTCTGTTCATGTTCTTTCGACTTTTATTCTGTTTAATCTGTTAAATCTGTGAACACCAAGTCCACTGATTTCGACTATTTCTGCCACAAAGATACAACTTTTTTTTCAAATATGCAAAAAGATTTCACTTTTTATTTGGAAATGTCGTAATTTTTTTGTATCTTTGTAGCCGGATTTCGAAAATAGACAATTATGCGAACAATTCTTATTGCTGAAGACAGCGAGCGCAAACTCGTAGAACAGTATCTTCCGGGTGAAACAAATATCTTCGTTACAGGCGTTGGCGCGCTGAATGTTATCCGCGCCCTGCGTGATCTTCCCCGCGACACCGAACTCATCAATATCGGCTATGCCGGCAGCGCGAACTTCCCCATCGGGACAGTCGTTGAGGTGACCGAATCACATCTGCATCACCCGGGGCTTAACTACGCCGAACCCGTTCTTCCCCTTCAGCCTGTGGACGATCTGTTCTTCCGTGCACTCAATCCCACACGCGCAATCTGCTATTCCAACACGGATTTCGTGACCGCTTCCCCCTACAATGACTGCGTCTTCGACATGGAACTCGCCTACATCTGCGCCTTAGGTTTTACCCGCGTCAGTGCCATCAAGTATGTCTCTGACAACCTCTCCCTCCACACCTACCGCGAAGTCTCCAACTCCACACTTTAAACATTCAACATTAAACATTAAACATTACAACATATGGCATACAAATGGACATTCACCACCATCGGTGGTAACACTCGCGTACATATCGCGAAAGGTGAAGATTTTCGCCACTTGGGCGAACTCGACGAAAAGATGTGGACAGTGCTCAGCTGCCCCACGACAGGTCTTGAGATCAGCGACCACACCCTCGCTCTCATGGACTCCGACCACGACGGCAAGATCCGTATAGACGAGATCGTAGCTACTTCCGACTACCTCTGCGCCGTACTCCGTAATCCCGATATCCTTCTTGAGGAGAAAGATGCCCTGCGCATCGCTGACCTCAATGAGGACAACGCTGACGCCAAGCAGATGGCTGACATTGCCCGCCGCATTGTCGGCAAAGAGGAGGTCATCACCCTCGCTGACGTCAAGGCTGCTGTAGGCGCTATTGCAGTGGAGCAGAAACCGCTGCCCGAAGCACCGCTCGCTGCCGACATCATCGCTGCCGTTCACGAGAACGAAGCCGAGTTCAACGCTTGGTTCCGTTCGTCCGAACTGGAGAAGATGGGTCTCGCTGTTGCTGATCCCGAGAAACAGCCGAAGATTGCTGACAAGGAGTGGAAGAAACTCACCGCCCAAGTAGCTGCCTACGAAGCTGAGGTGGCTGCCATCACAGCCGAGAACAAAGCCGCTATGGATGCCGCTACCGGCGAATACCAGCCGCTGATCAAGTTGCTGCATCTCAAGCGCGACTTCTACACCCTGATCAAGAACTATATCTCTTTCCAGGACTTCTACAACCGCGAGATCAAGGCTATCTTCCAGTGCGGACGACTCGTTATCGACCAGCGTGCTTGCGAACTCTGCGTGCGTGTAGCTGATGCCGGTAAGATGGCTGCCGAGGCAGGCAATTTCTGCGACTGTGAGAACAAAGCCCAAGGCAAGAAACTCTCTATCGTGGCAGTTATGACGCAAGGCGACATCAATAACCTTGAGGTAGGTAAGAACTGTGTCTTCTACGACCGCAACGGACTCGACTATGATGCCGTTGTTACGAAGATCATCGAGAACCCGATCTCCATCCGTCAGGCATTCTGGACTCCGTATCGTAAATTCGCCAACTGGGTTTCCGACCTCATTAACAAATCCGTGGCAGAGAAAGAGAGCAAAGGCCTCGAAGATATGAAAGCCAATGCAACGACAGCTACTGAGCAAGCGAAAACCAAAGTTGAGAAAGGCGTCAAGGTTGAAACGCAAAAACCGCCCTTCGACATCGCCAAGTTCGCAGGTATATTCGCTGCCCTCGGTATGGCATTAGGCATGATCGGTGCTGCTCTCGTTTCCGTTGTTGCCGGTCTGAGTACCCTCAAATGGTGGCAGCTGTTGCTCGTATTCTGTGGCATTATGCTTGTCATCAGCGGACCATCTATGCTGCTCGCATATTTCAAACTACGTCGCCGTAACCTCGCACCGGTGCTCAATGCCAACGGCTGGGCTGTCAACGCCGAGGCTATTGTCAATGTGCCGTTCGGCTTGACGCTCACCACAATGGCTAAGTTCCCGATCCTCAAACTCAAAGATCCGTTTGCTGAGAAAGGTCTGTCATGGTGGCAAAAACTCCTCGTTGTTCTTGGCTTCATCCTTGTAATCGCCGGTGGAGTGTGCGGATATGCGCACCATAAGAAGATTTGGTTCTTTGCGCCCAAGGCTGAGTGCGAACAGGTGGTAGAGGCTCCCGTTGCTCCCGCCGAAGTGGTAGAGGAAGTTGTTGATACGCCGGAGGCTGATAAGTAAAATGATTTTCAAACGCATTATCCTCTTGCTATGGGTGGCAGTGCTGCCCATAGCCTGCGTTTGGGCGCGCAAACCCAAGCAGCCGCGCAATCCCGAACCCGAACAGCCTGTAGTCGAGCAACCCGCCATCGAACCCATTGACTCCCTCGAGGAGGAGAACGATGACTTCGAGTCCCTCACCGCAGGTATGCCTGCCGGTGTGCTCTCGCGGCTTGTGGGCGACACGCTCTTCGTCAGTTGCGAACAAGACCAGCTGCCGCGATTCCTCGTAGTCATGGCTGCCGACGGCGAGTGCCAGTACCGCCTTATGCCCGCTATGCTCTGGGGCGATACCTCAAGCACACACCCCGCTGACAGCATCTACTCCCTGTGGATGAACACCCGCGTCAATCCGTATCAGACACCTGTGGACAGTCTCAAGGACTCTATCCCCGTCAATCTGCACGGGTTTACCTATCCCCTCAAGAAACTCACCTACGTCACCTCGAACTTCGGATTCCGTAAGTACCGTTTCCACTACGGAACAGATATCAAGGTTGAGGTGGGCGATTCGCTCCGTGCTTCTTGGGACGGTCAGGTACGCATCGTCGGTTGGGATCCTCGCGGCTATGGTTACTATGTCCTCATCCGTCACGACAATGGCTTGGAGACCATCTACGGTCACCTCTCGCGTCCGCTTGTTGAGGAGAACGAACGTATCTACGCCGGTGAGGTCTTTGGATTGGGCGGTAATACAGGTCGCTCAACAGGCAGCCATCTCCATTACGAGATTCGCTACCTCGGCAACGCTATCGACCCCGCTACGCTCATCGACTTCGACCGTGGTGCTCTCCGTGTTCCCGAAGATTACCTCATCACCAAACGGGGCACCTTCAAGCACAACGAGCAGATTAAGGAACTCAAGCAAGCTCAGTACCACAAGGTCCGTCAGGGCGACACGCTCTCCGGCATTGCAAAGAAGTACCACACTTCGGTCAAGACCCTATGCAAACTCAACCACATCAAGGACACATCCATCCTTCGTATTGGACAAAAGATCAGAGTGCGCTAAGCACTCTTTTCTTTTCCTTGCAGTCTTTCGACTTTTGACTTTCGACTTTCGACTCTTTATTGGTAATTTTTGACTACCTATACCCGTCGTTTGCAACGTTTGCATTGCACAAATAGGCTAAAAAGTACAAAAAATGCATGTTTTTTTGCAGAAAATTTGCATATATGAAAAAAATGTACTACCTTTGCATCCGCTTTTGAGAAACAAGCGTGTTTCCCTTTTCTCCCGAGAGGCTTTGAAAGAGCAGTGATGCAAACCTGCAAACCCGAGGGTATTAAAAATTGAATCACCTGATGGTTCTAATTTTTTTGCGCTCTAAAAATCGAGAAAGGTAAGTTCTTTGAAAGATTGTTCAATCAAGATGTAGTACAAGAGAATGGGTCTGCACCTTATATATTATATATAGGCGCAGAAGTCAAGTCCCTTGTTAATTCCAAAAAGAATGAATCAGCCAAGTTTGGCTGATCAAGTGCAACTACGAAAATAAGTCGTTTGAGTGTAGGATGAGCTTTTTGTTATAATTTGATTTTACAACGAAGAGTTTGATCCTGGCTCAGGATGAACGCTAGCGACAGGCCTAACACATGCAAGTCGAGGGGCAGCATGGAGTAGCAATACTCTGATG
>CAJOFU010000039.1 GCA_905233935.1 Paludibacteraceae bacterium | reverse complement strand
ATTATCTTACTACCTGTTCTGGAGCATTATCTTACTACCTGTTCTGGATCATTATCTTACAACCTGTCCTTGTACGGTGTAAGTCTTGCCGTCGCGGAGGATGAAGAGCTGACCGTCACGGATAACCTTAACAGCCTTGGTGTCAACAGCGGTGTTGTCAACAGCGGTACCTTGGTTCTTCTCGATATAGAAGTAGCCACCGAACTCAGCCCAATCCGAATCATATTCCGGCTTGAAGTAGATCGTCTTGAGGCCTTCGTGGTCAGCGTCAACCTTGTAGTCGTTGCCCTCGCCATCGGGATACCATTGTTTGATTACGTCGCTTTCAACACGAACGACCTTGATGCTCTCGTCCTTAACGAGGTTGACAGTAAGTTGATACTCGCCCGGGTTCTCGGGGTTAGCCTCGAAGAGCAGATCAGCACTGAGTGCTGCAACATCCCAGCCCTTCTGTCCGATCAGATAGAATCCGTCGGTGAGCACCGGTGCAGGAGCAACGTAGAACTTACCCTCGAGTTTGAAGATCATTTCCCACTCTTGCTCGCCACTTTCCTGCCAGAAGTAGGTTACCGTGACGTCGCCTTCCTCAGCGAGTTTGAATACGATGTTGTCCATGTCGTCTGCACTCAGACCTTCCGCCTTCTCGGACAGGTTGCTGTAGCCATAAACCTTGCCACCTTGCCAGTTGCCATCCTCGATCACCTTGAGTTTGTACTCAGTATCGGCTTTGAGTCCTTCGATGGTGTAGGTGTTTTCGGTTGATTTGATAGCTTTTTCGTTCCACTCTTTATCGTCACCTACCAATGCGGCGTTACCTGTGATGTAGAACTTGGCAGCAGGTTCAGGAATGTATACATCCCATGTTCCTTTGCTGTAGTACCCTTCGTCCGGCAGGATGGTGAATACAGCCTTATCCCACTGGATGCTATCGTTAGGCGTCTGGTTCCACTGGTACCCCTCACCACCGTTCCACTTGGGCTCGGTAGCGTCCTTGTTGAAGCGAACGAAGATGATGGAGTCAGCCTCTGCAAACACCTTAGCCACCAAGGTGTCGTTGCCCTCAGCCTTCGGAGCGAAGAACGCGGTAAAGGCGTTGAGCGAATACTCCTTATTCCAAACCCACGCAGCAATCTTGGCGTCACCGTCAGCCCACTGGTTCGGAACGAGGAACAGGTCAGCCATTACGGGAACATAGAAATCAGCTTCTACGGTAAAGACAGCCTCATCATCGCCGGAAGCGGGTTTGTAAGTAACCTTGAAGTCACTCTTCTCTCTGAGGGTGAAGCAGATGTTGTTGTAATCATCCGTGCTTACGCCTTCCGGTTTAACGGTCAACTGCTCAAAGCCGTAATCATCAGTCCACTCGCCGTCGTTCATGCAAAGACGGAATGAATAGTCACCGGCAGCGAGGTCCTTAATCTCATATGAGTCTTCATATACAGGAACGAAAGTGCTCCATCCGCCAAACACCTCTGCGTTACCTACGATGTAGAACTTGGGATCAGGTTCGGGCTCCGGGAAGGTGATGCCGATGGAGTCGTTCGCAAACGTCCATGTGAAGGTATATGTACCGGCAGCGTCAGCTGTGAGTTTCAGATTGTTTTGTGCATCGTCGGTTACACCGGCTACACCCGGCCAATCACGGTGCAGACCATAAGCGCCGTCGTTGGCTTTGGTCAGCCAAGCGCCGTCCTTGAGCACCTTGAACTCGTAGTCACCCTTAGCCAGCGAGGGTCATGTTGTTAACCACCCATGCTTCGTCTTTGACATCCCATGCACCTGCGATCTGCATTGCGGGCACGTGATCTTCGAGCTTGATACCGTGGAGCTGGAGCGTTGTGCCGGAAGCGGTAACGGTATAAACGTGACCTTTCTTGAGCGCCAGTTGCTTGGTTGCATTCAGGTAGCTGTTACCCTCAAGAATTGCGTCGATAGTGAACGTGCCTGTCAACTTGGTGGTAATATCAGCCTGATCGAATACGATGAGGTCCTTATTGTCGTTCTCTGTTCCACCTTCATCTACAACTTGACGGTTGTAGTAGAACGTAACATCTACATTCTCTTTGGCTGTAATAACCAGTGAGGTGCTACCTGATTTCTCTTTACCAACCAAGTTGTCAGCTGACGGATAACCGTCGGTGCGCACTTGGATAGCGTGGGTGAAGTCTTCACCAGCAATGGTGCGTGTGTTTGCTTTGATCGTCGTTTCATACACACCGTCAATCTTGAGCAGATCTTCGTCAACGAAGTGGCTACCAGCCCGAACCGGTGTCTCGGCGGTAACTTTCCAGATGTTGCCTTCCAGCGGAACAGCTGCGGGTATAGGCTCGGGAATCGCATCCTCAGTAGCATACCAAGCGCCGTCATAGAAATAACTACCGGAAGTCCAATCCAGATCATCCGTCTGGTCAGCACCGTTGTTGCTGAAGATGCAGTTCTTGTAAGCACCCTTGTCAGCTACATACTTATATACATCGTAGCCGTTGATCTTGCCATCATCGCTCAGCTTTGCGCCACGGGCTACCGCAGGGGCTCCCTCACCATCGCTGCTCACTTTGGTCATCTCTACACCAGGCCAAGTGGTGCCTGCAGCTGTACCACCCCAGAGGTGAACGCGCAGATTGTCCCAGCCGGGAACATTGACGAAGAAGATCGAGTCCTTCTCGGCAGGAGTCGGCGGTTCGGGAGTGGAACCGGCATCGTATTTCGACCATGTGCCTTCTACACCCGGGTCACCCCACACAGCAGAAGTGCTGGTGATGGTAAAGAGGTTCTTATCATCCGTCGGAATCGTTTGATCACCGGACTTAGCGCCCCAATCAGCGATATCACCGCTTGCGTTTACACGTACGAAGATGATCTTCTCGTACTTAGCCAGATCAACGTCAATCTTCCACAGATCGGTTTCACCGTCAACAGCCGTCATACGAACGCCCGGCCACGTAGTACCTTCACCACCGTCTTTCCAGTAGTGTACAGCTACAGCAGCGCCATCTTTTTTCCACCAGTCTTGCTCGCACTTGCAATAGATGGTCTTAACGGTAGATTCGGGTTCGGGATCGGGATCGCCGGCTGCTTCATAGGTTACCTCAATATAACTGAGATAGAATGCCTGCTCAACTTCATAAGTAACAGTTAGTGAGCCGCCTTCACCTTTTGTGCCGGTAGCTGTCATTTCAGTCCATGCGTTACCAAACTCTGCTGAACTAGTACCAATGGTTACAGAACCTTGCTTTACGGTTAGTGTACCTGTTTTCTTACCATTGTTTGCAACATAGAAATTAACAGAGGTTACATTGTAATCTTTGAAATAATCTGTTGAAAACTCAACTTTGCTAAAATAAACAGATTTCGAACTACCAAATTTAATGGCTTCTACGCTATTGGATTGCCCTGTAACGTAAGTAGGTTCTCCTTGACCAACTGTAGTCGCAATGTCCCATGTAACCTTTCCTTCGAGGTCAGTTACTTGATTGTTTTCCGGCTTTGTGGCCTTCGTGAAGGTGCTCTTCACCGTAACAGGCTCAGCCGCAAACATCGAAACGCTAAATAGCGTCAACATCAAAAAAGAAAGAATTTTTCTCATGATCGTTTGATTTAAGTTAATAATAGTGTTATATTTGAGCTTATCTCAAGTATCGAAAGTGTATTCGGTATTTTGCAGAACGCGAATGCAAAGGTACAAAAAATAATTGATATATGCAAATAAAAATGCAAAAAAGTGCTCCGAAAAGCACTTTTTTTACGTTTGAGGGTATGATGTTGTTTGAGCACTGCGTGCTTTGTTGGATGTTGTTTGATGTCGTTTGATGCTGCGCGTTTGAACAATCTCAAACCATTTCAAACCATTTCAAACCATCTCAACCTATCGCATCTCAGCGCCAAGAATATTGTACTTAACGCCGTTCTTGATGATGATCACTTGACCGTTCTCGATGATCTTAATGGACTTAACAGGAGCGTTAACGTTCTCAACAGCTGAAGTTCCGAGACCGGTGATAGCAACACCGAAGATGTTAGACGTATTGCTGATCAGTTTGATTACAACGTCACCAGCGTCATAAGTACCTGCGGGCAGATTAATGAAGCCGGCGTAAGCAGGACGTACACCATCAATCTTCTCACCGTTACCGGTCAGGTTCGTACCTTCTACAGGCTCGCCATAAACGGAAATCTCTACACCACGCTCGCTATCGCCGTTCGGCTGATAGAATACGATAACTTGACCGTCAACAGGCGTTACGAATTCGCCCAACTCAATCGTAGTACCCGAGCCTGCGCGGAACATCGTACCTACCTCCAGCGAGTCAACACCCTGCCACGTCGGAGTCGGCAGCATTGTGTTGTAGTCCTCCTTTACATTCCACTTGTTCTCAGCCTCAGTACCATCCGATTTCTGGAAGCCAAGGAGTATCGAACCGTTCGACAATAAATACGGATCTTCACTTGTTACGGTGTGAGAAGTCATAGCCGGATCATCAACATACAGCGCCTGGAAATCAATGTAGTTAGCAACTTCGTTAAGCACCTTAACGACTGCGTCACCGGTCTCACCACCGGGCTGATCGCCACCACCGGGCTGGTCACCGCCACCGGGCTGGTCACCACCATCAGCAACAGAAACTTCTACAGCAGTAATCTGCCATTTAGCATCTACGTCACTCTCGCTTTTGGAATAAACACGAATCTTGTCAGCAGCAGCCGTCAGCTCTACTACCTCGCTATCAAAGTTGTGCGAAGTTACGGTAGCACCTTCGATCATAGCTTCCTTATCCAGGGCTTTCTTGAGGTTGATTCGAACTTTCTCACCAACTTGCAGACCGGTAATAACCAAACAAGCTGCTTTTCCGTTCGGTTGAACATACTCTTTGTATGCTTTCATAACCAACTTATTGGCATTGTTGTCTTTGAACTCAAAGAAAACTTGCTCCTCACCATTGAGTTTCAACGTAGTAACACCCCATTCGGAAGTGGCTTCAACTTGTTTAACTTCTACCAAGTAGGCATCACCCGAGCCATTAGCAACACCTGCGGTCTCGATGTTTTCGTACTCGAATGCGTCATCAAACGCAGCTTTAGCTGCATCTTTATCGGTGTTGTCAACGATGTTTGAAAAGTTGACCACCCTTGCGTTAACTGTCATTGCTGCAACGATAGCAGCTGCAAAAAGGAAGAATTTTTTCATGATTTAATTGTTTTATGAGCCTTGCGGCTCGGTTAATGAATATAGTTAATTTGATTTGTTACAAAATAACGGTGCAAAGGTACGAATTTTCGCGCACATATATGTGGAAAAATTAGCCAAAAGGTTGGAAACGGTCAATTTTCCGCAATAATCGACTACAAAGGTACAAAAAATAATTGATATTTGCAAATAAATATGCAAAAAAGTGCTCCGAAAAGCACTTTTTTACATTTGAGGGTATGATGTTGTTTGAGCACTGCGTGCTTTGTTGGATGTTGTTTGATGTCGTTTGATGCTGCGCGTTTGAACAATCTCAAACCATTTCAAACTATTTCAAACTATTTCAAACCATTTCAAACTATTTCAAACCATCTCAAACTATCGCAGCTCTGTGCCGAGGGCATTGTAGGTCTTGCCGTCGCGGAGGATGATCACTTGACCGTCACGGATAACCTTAATAGCCTTGGTGTCAACAGCGGCGTTGTCGATAGCGGTTTCTTCGCTCTTGGTGAAGACGATCTTGTAAAAACGCAAATACTGGGCAGATTCGTCTTTGTTCAACAGACCGGTAAGAGCAACCTCTCCGGCAGCAACAGCAATGTTAGACTCAGTAACAGTCTCGTTACTCTTCATAGAACCTTCACCGATTTTTTCGCCATTGACTACCAAGAAACGGCGATCACCTTCGTCGGTACGGTTTCCGGTGTTGCTATAAACAACTTCCAAAGTACCCGGAACGGTGGTAACGAAGCGGAGTTGTGAACCTTGAGCAAATTTGCCGTCACGAACTACATATTCCTGAATGCCTGCCAATGCTGCGGCGTTGAACGATTCATCCGGGTTGGTCAACAGATCAGCATACACAAACTCTTGGGTTTTAGTCGGCAGAGTAGTTTCTGATAATTGAATAGTTGTAGCACCTGTCTTGGTGAAATCCCACGTAGTGCTCTCGCTGATCGAAGCGAGTTCGGTAGCAGCTTTGCGGGTATAGGTGATGACATAACTGTGGTAGGTTGTTTTATCCTGTGCGAAAACGGTAACAATTACGTTGTTATTACCCGGATTGACAGTAGCCGTTGCATACGGCTCGTCAGCCGCAGTAGCGGTAACTTCCACAGGCTCATATACACCGATCTCACCGAGGTCGTATTCGAAGACTTCATCGTCAAAACCTTCGATGGTAACGCCGTTAACCTTCAGGTCGCTCAAATAAGCGTTGTGACCCATGGTAACATTAACATAGCCATACACGCCGCGTGCATAATCATCTTCTTCTTCGTCCGGATTGTTAAAGTCGTTTCTTGCAAGTACGAAGTACCAAACTTCACCTTCTGCGTCAGCTTTGAACGTGTAGGTGGCACCTTCGTGAATGGTTTCGCCGGTTTCCGTATCCAACCACCATACACGAGTCGGATTAGCGTTGAAGTCTGTAGCGGTCAGAGTAATCTCATCGCCAACGCGAGCCTCGGTCGGACCTTCAACAGTGAACGAAGTAACCGGAGTCTTTTCGCTGATTACGAACGTTGATGTTGCTTCTGCATCGCAGTACGTACCATCTGATGCTTGCGTGAATGTGATGACAAATGTTCCGGCCTTCAGCGGTATGGCTTGGACTTGACCTGTACTTACACTGAAAGAATAATCTGTACCAGATACAGCTTCTACGCCATCAAGAGTGAGTGCATATTTAACCGGTTTGCTTTGATTCTTCGATGTAATAGCAAGAGTGATAGGATCGCCCACAAAGCCGGTTCCGCCCTCAGGAACAGTAAATTCGGGATCTTCGCATTTTGCCTTGAGTGTGAACTCCACGCGGGCGAGGAAGCAGTCACCTGTACCCACGATGTAGTATGTGCCACCAGCAGGGATAGTATATGTAGCCTTTCCCCATTTTTGTCCTTCTGCACCTAATTCTACTACACCGTCAATGAGGTTTTCGCCGGTTGTAGCAATCTCGGTATTCAACTTCGGAGCACGGTCAGAAACACGGTCAGCATAAATTACCAGCGTAGCCGCGCGGTCCAATTTGAAGCCGAGAGCATCTTGCGTTGCGCTCTTAACGCGCAAGCAGTAATAGTGGTCGTTAAGACTGCCTTTGTTGTTTGCATAGTTATTGCCAAGAGGGCTGAAGAAATAATCACCAATCAGAGTTTCTTTTGCTACTGTGGCAGATACCAGGCCATCAAAATAGACGGAGTAGCTGTCATCGATGACCGTGACGTCGTCAATGGTAGCCGAGAACATGTTCACGCTTGCGAGCAGAGCTGCGGCGAATGTTAATAGTTTTTTCATAATGTTATTATTTAAAGTGATTTATAGGATTGACTCTTTATTTCACCTCAGCACCGAGCAGGTCGTAGAACTTACCGTTCTTCTCGATGATCACTTGACCGTTCACCACGCGCTTTACAGCCTTGGTGTCAACAGCGGTGTTGGAGATTGCGGTCTCTTCACCCGGCAGAGTAACCTCTGCGATATCCTCGTTAATCATGATCTGCTTGATAACGATGGTCTTATCGGATTTGGTGATGATCTCCAGATATTCGTCCTTCTCGGCAGTACGATCAATAGAGGTGCCATAATCTGTTGCCTCCAACTCATTGTATTCGCCATTCACACCGATCGTTACAGCATCTTTGATTGCTCCGAACTTAACGGCAATCTTGTCGCCAGCCTTAACCCAGCAAGCAACACGTGCACCTTGCTTCTTGAGTTTCAGACCCAAGTACGGTTCGTTGCGAGCGGTTTTCTCATCGTTGAGCGAATCCAGTTCGTTGATGTCAGCAAACTCGATATGGGCAGCTTCCAGCACAGCCGGGAAAGCCTGATTGTTCTTGCCGTTATCCAGTACCCACTGCTCGATATTAACCGACGTAGCGTACTCATAGTCCTTGACGAAGGAAGCGGAATAAGCGATAGCAACCTCTTTGGTCAGTTCACCGATAGTGAGGCTGATCTTGGTCTCACCGGCTTCAACATCGTCTTCCGGGGCGAATTTGATAACCACCTTTGCACTGAGTTTGCCGTCTTCACCTACTTCTACCTCTGCGGGTTCTACAGACAGATCAGCCAAGTTGGGCACAACAAGTGAATATTTGCCGGCAGCCAGATTCTTGCCACTGAAGGTAACTTCTGCCTTCGGGGTAGGATTAGCCAGAACAGCATTGAGCTCAACCGACTCTACATCTACGTTCAGTACAGGCTCGGTAGAGGTCTCGCGCTCAACGGTAAACGAGCATACGCGCATGTTGGAGTTACCGCCACGGCTCATCTTGATAGAACCGTCCGATTCGATGTCGGCTGCTTCCAACTCACGGGTTACTACACCTGCTTCTGTATTGGATACCTCAGCTTCCGTGGTCTTGTTACCGGAACTGAATGCCACGGATACTTTCTTGCTTTGGTTGGCAGCAACAGTGATAGAAACGAAATCACCTGCTTGGAACTTGTCACCGTTGTTGAGAATCAGACGAACATACGAGTTGTCGCTACTGAATTTGTAGTACTTGTGACCGTCAATCTCCACGAAATCTTTGTCGGAGGTAATGCCAAGCCAAGCCATTGTACAGCCGGTCTGTTGGATACCGGTCTCGTTGTTGTTCTTGTCAATGCTCTCCAAAGTAGCAAAACAAATTTGCTCTGCTGCAAACATGCTTGTTGCAAGCAATGCTGCTGCGAAAATTGTAAATAACTTTTTCATGATTTTTGTTTTTTAGTTAATAATAGTGTTATCTTGAGATTATCTCATGTCTTCTTTACTCCTTCACTCTTTCACTCCTTCAATCCTCACCTTGCTCACGCCGATGTACTTGCCGGAGCATGGCTTAGCCTCGTCGTTCAGCCACGGCAGGATGCGAATGTGCAGGGTTGCGCCGGCAGGGACAGTGAGATGCGTAGGTTCAATCGCCACAGGTGTCGGAGCGTTCTGCGGCAGACCGACCTTCTCGTAGAAAGTGTGTACATCGGTGAAATGGTCACCGAAGCCTGTATTGATATGGCAACTCATCGTTGACGTGCCGACAGCCGACAGATCCATCTTGATACCTGTGATGCGCAGCGCTGAATCAGCGGGTGCGGTAATGGCAAGGTCGATGTAACGGACAGCGTTCTCGTCGATCTCGTCAGCCGGCCACGGGGTCTTCGTCTTGCCGTTATCGGAGTTGTGGAACCGCAGCTTGTCGCCCTTGACCTCAGCGCACATATTGCGAGTGGAAAGTTGAAAGTTGAAAGTGGAAAGTTGTTGGCTCTCAACTCTTGACTCTTGGCTCTCAACTCTTGACTCTTGGCTAATCTCCGGCAGCTCTGCCGGAATAGTGATATACTCCGCGAGAATCCCTGCCTCCTTGAGCAGCCCGGCTGCAAGGCGGGCAATCATCTTCGCTCCTAATTCCGAGGTGTGGGTCTTATCGCCCTGGCAGAACAGATTCGCCGTGCAGTACGCGTCGCCGTATTGCAGGTACAGGTCATGCGTAGCAGTAGTCAGGTCGATATAGGGCACATCCATCTGAGCCGCCACCTGGCGCATCTGCCAGACGTAGTCCATCGAGTGGTCGTCGGCTGGTACACGCTGATTCTCCAGCAGCACCCCACCCTCTATCTTATTGAATTTATCACCCAGATCGTGCTGACCATTACGGCGCAAGGTAACGGAGTCCACAAAGTACTTGCGGCATATAGGTCCTACTAACACGGGCGTACACCCGAGCGCGCGTACCTCATCTATAAAACGGATGAGGTTGGCTCGGTAGGTCGTGTTCGGGCACGTGCCGCGCAGGTCGGTGAGAGCAGGCTGACCATTGGCTACGAGGTAGTCGTTGTATTCGAGGACATCCACGCCGTTGCATTTCTCGTCGTTGTGCGCAAACTGTATGAGCACGTAGTCACCGACGCTCATCTGCGTCTTCACTGACGGCCACAGATTAGGCTGGTCGTAGAACGTACGCGTGGAAGCACCGGACTTGCCGCGGTTGTTGACCGTAACAAACTCGGGGTTGAAGAACAATCCGAGGTACGTCCCCCACCCGCGTTTGTCTGTTGCGGAAGGGTTATAGTCCGACATCGTGCTGTCGCCTATGGTGTGCACCTTGACGGCGCTCACCGGCAGACAAAGCACCGCTGCCAATATGGTAAGGACTTTTTTCATGGTAATGGTCTTAAATTGTCTTTAATAGTTGACCTAAATAACCCTTCTTCTATAAACGACATATAGCAACGCCATCAGTAGCAGCGGGAGAGCGGCGTCGCCGAGGGGTGTCGGATCGCCCTCCGGTGTTGGAGGACCAACCCTGCGCGGGTTACCGTGCGCATGCGCCGCGGCGCTACCGCCGTCGTCGTATATCGCTGTTCCGTCATCGCCGAGCAATGGCGTTGAACTGTATGTACTACCGGAGGATGGCATCGTGCTCGTGGACTGAAAACTTGCAGTAGGCGCCGTAGCCGTCGTATGCTCCGTACCGCTCCATTGCGCCATGGCCGGCAGCGCAAGCACTACCGCCATGATGATCACAATCATTCTATTTATTCGGTGCCTCATAATTCTTCTTTCAACTTTCAACTTTAACGTACCATCACACCTGTCACATCGTACATCTGACCATTGCGGATGATGAATACGTGATCGTCAATCACAATCTTGCGGACTACTGACTGCTGACCGCTGACTGCTGACTGCTGAATTCCTGTCGCCACATGGTGTATCGGCGTGCGGCTGATGATGAACCGTGCCACCATATCCTCATCCGAAGCCATGAACATATAACGACTCTCTGAGCTGATCAGCGTCGATGTCTGCTCACGGAGGTCGTTCAGATACCACGTGTTCTCGCCGTCGTACTCGAACGTGAAGGTATAGACGTCGTCCTCTGTTCCCTTACGGAAGCCGAGTACTGTTCCTTCGAATGTCGGTACGCAGTTCACAGCCATCTCTCCGTCCGGCGTGATAGCGTAGAGTTGCGGCGCATAACTCTCACCGAACAGCTTGCGACCGTCCCAGCCGTTCTCAAAGCCTTCGGTGAAATCCTCGCGCTCCCACATGTAGAGCATATCGCCGTAACCGTCTTCCGTACGTACGAACAGCCTCATCTTATCCGCCTCGCCTTCCGATGCACCGGCACGCTGCGGAGCTTTGTTTGGTGTTGGCGTTGTACCTGCCAAAGCCGGAGTATATACGATCTTGCTGTAGTCCAGCGTTACCGATGCGCTCGAGCCGGTAGTGAATACCGAGAACGACTGCATGGCGGGGATTAAGTCTGTCTCCTCACAGGTTCCTACGGTGACCGTACTATAGTTACCTTCAAAACCTCCGCTTAGGAAGGAAGTACTATCCGTGGAATTGAAGATGTAGATCGTCGCGTCTGCGTTGACGAAGTCGGTTGTCTGCATCGCTTTGATCTTGATCGGTGCAATCCACGAGTTAGCCAGCAGGTTCTCGTTATTCTCATTCTCTGTTCCTGAACCGCTTTGCCAGTTGAGCCCAGAGCACGTTTTGTTATCACTGGAAACGAGTGTTCCCTGCATCCAGTACGTGTGACCTGCGACATTACCCCACGCATCGGCAGAGAATACGCAGTAGCCCTTGAACGGAGTCATGCCTTGGCCTTCATTCACACGCTCCCAACCTATATTGCCACTACCATCGTATATGATCTTATACACCCACGAGTTGTACCAGTTGTACAGGATGTTTGTCTCGTCGTTGAACGGCGTGCCGACATATTGGGCAATAGATGTGTCATCTTTCTTACCGGTTGACTTCGTGTAGAAGTTCACCGTCGCCTTGTTCGTACCGTTGTGTTCACCCATGACGAGTGCACCCAGACCGAGAGCAGATGTCGAACCAAAGACTATATCATTCTCGCCTGTAGCCGTATAGCTGCTGCCATCGGTGGTCTTGCGTACCGTTCTGGAAACAACGAGTTCCTTGCCAGCATCCAGAACCAGTTGACCGGTGTTGCCGCTGTGCTGGTCAAGAACAACATCTGCTGCTTTCGCGTTCGTCACGTTTACTGCAACCGGTTTCTTGATTACCGCGCGATCAGCTATCGTCGGCAGACCGGCTCCACGACCTGTTGCGCCAATCCAATTGGTTGCTGTTCCCCAATTGCCATTCGTCTTGGCATCGTACAATACCACATCCGGACAAGTGTAACGTTTAACACGAACCCAGAAGATATCGTGGTTCTGTCCAACATTGCCATTACGCATAATGAGCACTTTGTTATTGGTATTAAAACTTGCTGCTAATGCGCTAGTCAACGGGATTTCTATATCTACTGTTTGACCTGTAGTCAAATCTGTTTTTGACCAAACGGCATTACTTGTCGTCAAATCAGTACTATAGTCCGTATTGTGAATATATATGTACGATTGTTTTGTATATATCCTATAGACTATTGTGTCGTTTTCTTTGAACGTATAGCCATTAGCTAAACCAAATAGCAAGTATTTGCCATTTCCTGTTAATTTGTAACATCCTGCCGGATCTTTATCGTCTTTTGAGCCCAAAACCACCGTTGCAGTTGCATTGGTTTTGTCCGCTGTCGTAGCTGAAGTTAAATCAACTTTAGCAATATAATTACTACCGCAATCCATAGTTTTTACGGTAATATTGCATGAAACTGTATTTCCGCAGTGCGTACCATCCGCATCTATGGTTGCAGTAATAGTAGTTGTACCGTGTGCAACAGCAGTTACCACACCCGTGGACTCATTCACCGTTGCCGCATCTGTGTTACTGGAGCTATACGTTACACTTCCTGTGCTACCGTCCTTATTCAAAGTCGGAGTAGCCACAGATTCACCTACCCAAATAGTTGTGTTATCATACGTCAGCGTCGGAGTGATAGGTGTACAATCTGCACAACCGGCTACTGATATAGTATTAAGCATCACCTGGTCGGTACTTGCAACACGGCGAATTGTGAAACAGCTTGTTCCTTCAATGCCGTCTCCATCTGTTACTACATAACGCTGAGATATGCTATTATTGGAGGTACTCGAAACAACAGTGGCAGGGCTCATACTGTTGCCACTGACCTTTAAGCCATTCGTATGCGACGACGACGATGCTGTTCCATAACTACCGATAACGATGACTGTTCCTTCCTGCAACATGCCGCCAGAAAGACTAACCGTCAGCTCGTCATTATCATTATTAAATATCAAACCTTTGGCATTACCATTCAGGCCCGCTGCATCCGTTCCGGTGTAAGTCAGCGTACCACCTGTGATAGTACCGTTAATCATACCACCAGCCGTAATAACTGTTCCTGCAGGCTGTCCGTCCGGCATCGTGTTCTTCGACGCATCCGATACATTAAAGCACGGACTGCCCCAAGCGGCGTACAGCGTCGTTGCCGTTGAAGGCATCGTATAGGTCGCGCCCGGTTGGTACATAGAGCCCGTACCGCTGCTGTTGGTGTTCCAGCCAAGGAACACAAATCCGCTACGCGTCGGGATCGTACTGCTCAACGTCGTACTACCCGGAGCAACATACGATGAACCTGGAGCACCACTACCGCTGTTATCGTTGTAACTTAACAAATGCTTGTTATCCACCGTCACGGTGATCATATTAGAATAAACTGGGTCACCGCAGGTACCACTAACCTTCACCTTATAATAATACGTACCTGTGGACTTGGATGTTGTATAGGTAGTACTTGTCGCACCGGCTATCTCCGCTTCACCTGCACCGCCGGAACTCGTGTAACTGTACCACTTATAAGTCAGGCTTGCACCGGAAGCAACGAGATTCGTTCCAACGGTGAAACTCACACCGACATGTCCGGTAACACTCGTCGTTGGCTGTGTAGTTATCGTCGTCCCTGCATAAACGGTTGCACTCTTGCTCGGCGTGCTTGCTGAATTGCTCCACTCGCCACAAGCGGTGTTTTTTGCACGCAGATACATAGTATAAGTGCCTGCGGAGGTTGACGTCGTATAATTACTGGAGGCTGGATAAGTGGTGCTTGTGCCGTCCGCTGCCGTTTGCCAGTACCATGTTACATAACTCGGCAGACCTGTCGTGTTGGCGCTGAACGTCACACCCGTTCCTTGACACTGGTCGGAAGCGGAAATCTTCGCTGCTGTCGGAGCATCCGGAGTGATGCAGTTCCATACTGCAAACAG
This sequence comes from Paludibacteraceae bacterium, assembly GCA_905233935.1. Taxonomy (GTDB): domain Bacteria; phylum Bacteroidota; class Bacteroidia; order Bacteroidales; family Paludibacteraceae; genus Colicola. Next base: position 21,983 of record CAJOFU010000039.1, on the reverse strand, counting down.
TTCTGTATCGGCTGATATTGTGATGTCATCTCCTGCCTCATAATCCACTGTTCCGGATGACGCACGACTTGAACTTGTTGCCCAACCAGCAAACGTGTAACCGGTTCGCGTCGGCTCTGTAGCCGATATATATATCCTACGATGACTATCATCGCCTTCCGAAGCTACATATACTGCTGCCGGAGCGCCGCTACCGCTATTCGCATTATATGACAGCGTGTAAACCGGAACAAAGTGACAGCGCCAGTTGTCATAACCGGTAGCATCTTGCCACATACGGAAGAATCCTTTCGCACCGGCAGACAGCGTACTTACATTGCCGCCCCATGTATCCGTTGTTTTGTTATACGTACCCATAGAACCGACAGTCAGCGTATTACTCTTATACCAATACGCCACACCATCATCGGCTTTCAAGATTCCCACGTAGTACTTATACAAAGAAATCTGCTCACTCGTCAAAGTTACCACTTCTGATGTCCACTCGTTCTCATAACCCGAAGGATAGAGTTTGACGGGACTCCAAGAAGAGCCATCCTTTCCCCAAATGAGAGAATACTGTTTTGGAGTAAATTCAACATAAAGGTTGTTGTATGTCGAATTATCATACACGAAGAATCGTGCCAATACACCTTGCGAACCGGTTCCTAACTTGATATCACGATTACCTTTCAAACATAAGTCCTCTAATCGTTCATTGGCAGAACTTGCACCGCTATTTCCTAAATCTCCGGTTTTCCACGAACCACCTTTACCAACCCAGAAATTATTTGTACTTGTTTTGTAATTCGGAACCTCCAAATCCAATATTTGCATATCATCATAACCGGAATACGTAAAGTACTTCATCTGGTCACTCACGTTCAGGTTGTACATACTGATACAGTACGAACCACTGGTAGAAGCCGTGATCCATTGGGCATAGAGTGTGGTGTTAGCACTCAATGTAAATGATTCCCACTCTTTATATTCCGTTCCACTACCATTAGCTTTTGTATTCCAGCACTTAAATATCTTGCCGGAAGGAGGAGTGAACGAGGTGTTTTGACTTGCATGCACCGTTGTCCCGGAAATAAAGTCATGCGACGGCATACTGCCCGTACCACCATTCGCGTCATACGAAAGGGTGTACCAAGTCGGTGCAGCATTCACGGTCGTAAATGTACTACCCGTCAATGCTTTCCACGGACTTTTCTCTGTACTACTATATTTGCTACGCACCCAGCAGTAATAAGTTGTTCCATCGCTTAAACTTGTCAGCGTAGGCGTTTTACTCGTGAATGTTGCTGTTGCCGTTGAACTGGAAGTCGGGGCAGTACTTGCCGTGTTGTAATAGAACTCATAATTATTAGTATTACCTCCGTCAGTTACCGTCATTGGGCAAGTCGTTTCTGTAGCAGTTCCTTTTGTCAACGCTGTCGGAGCGGTATAAACCTTAATGCTATTTACCCAGGTTTCCTTACCATCTTTCTCTATTCGCACATAGCGATATAGTGTGGAATTAAAAGTAACAGTTACAGTACTATACTTGTCATTTCCCAAAACATATATATTGTCTGTGCTTGTGCTAGTTGTACCTGTTCCTCCACTCACAGTAACACCAGATGACAATGTTGAATATGTTGAGCCATCAGTTGAGACAGTTACATTACACGATTGAGTTGAACTTCCTGAGGAATTATAGCACGCCGTAAAGACAATTTTGTAAATATTAGCCGTCGTACTTGTAATAGATGTCGGTTTTGAATCGACTTTCCATACTTTCGTACTTGCGGTACCGTTGAATGTTTTGTTTTGGATACCATTACTGGATGAAACAGTAACGTTATTTGTAGTAATAGAATTAGACGAAGGACTTGTTGCAATAAACGTCTGTCCCCACACTTGCCCTAAACCGAGGAAGAGAAGAATTGTTGCAAAAAATATTTTTTTCATGATAGTTATGTGTTACGTAATTCGATCAGCAGTTACTTAACCATTGTGCCAAGCACATTGTAGGTTTTGCCGTCGCGGGTGATGAGGAGTTGACCGTTGCGGATGGATTTATCAGCCATGTATGGCTGATGCTGACTGTCCTGCACAGCGGTTGCTGTTGATTCAAACGCTTGACCAGAGATGACGACATTCTTGAGGCAGATATATTTGCCGCTTTTGGAGTCCGCAAGGTTATGCCAAGGCAGAATGCGCACGTGGAGCGTCTCACCTGCCGAGATGGTCAAGGTCGGGGTAAACGCCAGATGCGAAATAGCCAAGTTGGTCATATTCACTTTCTCGGCAATGGTCTGCACATCCGTGAACCCGTCGCCAAAACCGGTATTGATGTGGTAGCACATGGTTGATGTACTATGCGCCGCTATATCCATCGAGATGCCGGTAATACGCACCTCGGCAGAAGCCGGAGCTGTCACAGCAAAGTCGATGTAACGGGTAGCATTCTCATCTATCTCTCCTCCCGGCCATGCGACCTTGGCACCGCTGGCATCGGAGTTATGCAGGCGCACCATGGTGATTCCCGTCTCATCGCCGTCGGTGAAATCCGGCTTGGTATCCGCAGCCATCATGTTACTCATCGTGAGCGCGGCACTGATCGGTCCTTCTACGACGGCAGCAGGGATAGGACGGGCATTGATTGCCCAAGTGGCACTAACAGCAGCACCTCCGTCGAGGGATATAGCCGTTGCACTGACAGGTACAGCTATCACATGCTCGCCTGTTCACCGCCTGAGGTGTAGTTAGCCCGCACATACACTTTCTGAAACATCGATCCGCCTGCGTACGAAGCCTGCACCGTAGAACTATAATTCTCTTTGTCCAGCGAGATCTGCAGGTTAGCGGTTGCCGTCAGTGCGACCGTGCCGCTGGCAGGTTCAAGTCCGTAGCCGGTGAGCAGCAGTTCCTTGTTGATCACCACGCCGCTATACACCTCACCGATGTCAATACGGTTCGGATTAGCGCTGATGTCGGTAGGTATATCAATATACTCCGCCAGTATGCCTGCGTTCTTGAGCAGCCCGGCAGCCGTGCGGGCGATGAGGTTTCCGCCCATGGCGTTGGTGTGGGTCTTGTCCCCCTCGCAGAACAGCAGACTCAAGCACTGCGTCTCGCCGTACGAGAGATAGAGTTGGCGCGTGGCTTCGGTCAGGTCGATGAACGGAACGTTCTTCTCGGCTGCTACGACCTTCATCGCCTTGACGTAACTCATCGTGGAGTCACCGGCAGGCAGGCTCTGGTTCTCGTACAGCACGCCATTCTCAATCTTGCTGAACTTATCGCCGAGGTCATGTTGACCGTTTCGGCGGATATCGTTGCCTTGGAAATACGCCCGGCAGATAGGTCCTACCAACACGGGCGTCACGCCTAACTCGCGCGCCTCATCAATGAACGCGCGTAGCATTTCACGATAGGTCGTCTGCGGGTTCGTACCACGTGCATCGGTCGGTGCAGGCAGACCGTTCTCTGCGCAATAAGCCGCATACTCGAGGTTATCCATACCATAGGTAACGGTGCCTTCGTCGTTGTGGGCAAACTGAATGAGCAGGTAGTCGCCGGCGGACATCTGGGTCTTGACGGAAGCCCAATATGCAGCACCGGTGTAGAAACCACGGGTGTCTGCTCCGGACTTGCCTCGGTTGTTGACGGTCACGAACTCCGGGTCGAAGAACGAACCAAGGTACATGCCCCAGCCGCGTTTGTCGGTTGTGCTCTCATCGTACTCAGCCATGGTAGAGTCACCGATGGTGTGCACTTTGATGGCATTCATCGGCAAGCAAAGCAGCGTTGCAAGAACTATGGAAAGGACATTTTTCATTGTCTTATTGTTATTATTAGAAAATAAACCTAAATAAACCCTGATAGACACCCCACTGCATGTTATTTGTGGGGACCCCGTTTGTTGTCTGTTGTCCGTTCCGGACTTGTGTCTTTGTCGTATAAGCCTCTCTTTCAAGCAAGCTTGACGAGTGCCTTATCCGCCAAAGCCACAACTCTCCGAGTAACAGACATCATCAGACATAAACATAAATAAATTTCAATGTATCAATTTGTTCAATGTGTTTATGTATGTTTATTTTCTAAATTAATAGTTTGCACGGGTGACTTTATCAGAACTTGTTGAAGCGCAGCGCACCGTCCTTGGTCACGGCGATATAGGTACCGGCGGGCAGATGATCGACAGCGACGGTCTCGCGGCTGGTTGAGCCTGCACACGCGCCGTTGATAGCATAGATTCGGATCAGTTTGCCTTTGGGGTTATACAGACAGTTGGCACTGAAGGAGAGCGAGTTGTCGGTAACCATAGCCAAAGCTGTTTCCGGAGCGGGATCCGGCAGATTGTTCCACTCGGTGCCGAAGATGCCCTGCAGCGAACTTGTATAGTTCACAATGATGTTCGACAACTCAGTGCTGATGTCGTAGTCAGAGGGAGTGAAGTTAGCGAGGCTGAAGTTGATATCGCTGTGGAACATACGGCCTGCACCATGCGTACCGGTTACAATCTCGGGAATATCGTTCGGATCATCAGGCGTGATATCCGGCATGAGAGAGCTGTTGGTATCGAAGTTGTTGTACTTCGCACCGCCTTGTTTGGCTGTAACCGTTTCAGGCACTTTCTCGTCACGCGTTTGAGCGAGGTAAGCATCGAAATGCACCGTATTGGATGCCGAATAATAAGCCGGAGTGGTAGTACTGCCGACCATCACGTTGTTGTAGGCTTTGATGATGCCGCCATTCTCCTTCGAGAACGTAGGCGCGTTCTTTTCGTCTGTACCGTTCTTGGTGTCCGTACCCTGCATCGAGATCAGCATCGGGTTGTGAGCGTTCTTAAAATAGTTGCACTCAACGAATACCGACGAAGCGGTCGTTGAACCGGCGCAATATTTCGCAATACCGTCAAAGAAGTTGTTATATACATGCACCGACATTGTACGAACACGCGGATGGCGGGAGTCGGAGTGATCGAACCAGTTATGGTGGTAGCAGATATAGTTCGGACCTGACTCGCTCTTCATACCACACATGCACGATTTACCGGTATCCCAGAGGTGGTTATAGGAAACCGTCACATATTTCGAATCGGACTTCACGTCGATCGAACCGTCACCTTTCTTTTGGTCACCGCCTTTATTGCGACCATAGAATACATCCAGGTGGTGAATCCATATATTGCTGTTATCGGTATCGAGCGAAACGCCGTCGTCCATGCAGGTCATGATAGCCAGGTTGCGAATCTCTACACTCTTGCTGTTACGAACCAGGAATCCGAAACCGCGAATCACAGCATCGTTACCGACACCCTCGACAGTAATATTCAGCACAGCATCCGCATTCTTACCTTTGATCTGTACACCTTCCGACGAACTACCGAACTCATCCATATCGCTGGCCTCCAACTTGCCGATAATACGTACATCCAACGGACGCGTCTCATTGCCTTTTTGATAGCCGGTGATGATAGCCTGAATACCTGTCAGGGTTGTCTTGGGCTTTTTCTTGGGATCTTCTACTTGGATATCCGCTGTAATGGTTTGTGCGTTGCCCTTATAGACATAGAGTACGACTGCATTAGCCTTCAATTCACCGTTGTCCTTGTATGCACCTACACCTTCATGCCAGTTGAAATGTGCAAAACCGTTACGGTCATGAGCACTAACTGCGAGGAGTTTGGTCTCGCTTGCAAGGTCTTCAACATCCGCATTGTCTTTAACAGGAACAACTTTGAGCTGATAGTTGCCGGCAGGCAGACCTAAGGCATCCGCACGGCAATAGGTGCTGTAACTACGCAGCAGTTGTTTGTCAAGCTTCGTATAGTTACCGCCTTCGGGACGGACATATACGTTGTAGTCGGAGTAACCATCGAGAACAGTCCATTCCACGAAAGCACTTTCCAACCAGCCTTCTGCGCTCTGAATACGTACAGCAGCACCGGCACTCAGACAGGAGAAAAAGATAATGGTAAACACCAAGAATTTTTTCATGATATTACAATTTTAGTTCTAAAAAACATTTGTTTTACAAAATACGGTACAAAATTACAAATTTTATTCCATAAAATAGTGCAAAATCTGGTCAAATAGGTGCAAAAATGAAAAAGTTGGCGATTTATTTGCATAAATGGATTTTTTTTTGTACCTTTGTAGCAATATTTGACACAACGCCTATGAAGCGCATACTTTCATTGATTATAGTATTCAGTATTCAGTTTTCAGTATTCAGTTTTGGGGGATCTGCCCAAAACTATTCGCTGCGGTTCTACGATGACTCCGACGGTCTGAGCCACTGGCACACGACGTGCACGGTGCAGGACAGTACGGGTATGATATGGATCGCTACGTACAATGGTCTGAACCGCTTTGACGGTTACCGTTTCGTTGCGTTCAAAGCTGCTGATAGCGACGGTCTGTCGATGCCCTCCGACCGCATCCGCAAGCTGGAACTGACTGAGGACAACAATATCCTTTGCCTGATTGATGATGACTATGTCGTGCTGTTCAACACCAAGACGTGCCGGTTTGAGACGCTGAGTCAGGAGGCTGAAGATGCAGCACTGGAAAGGATGCGTGTTCATCACAACCTGAACCTGTGGAAGGAGAAAGAGGTATATACCGACTTGGGCAACCTGCATCTGAAGAATATCCGTCGCGACGATATTGACCGGCAAGGCAACCATTGGCTGATAGATGATCACGGCATATTTGTGGCAACGCCCGTGCATACCTGCGGAACGCGCATTAACGACGAAGAGGTGCGCGCGATGCTGCGCTTGCATGACGGCTCTATCATTGCTTCCGGCCGCAGCAGCAAGCAGGTGATAGCGTATGATTCAGCCTTCCACCTTATCGGCTACGTACATCCGGACGGACATCTGAGCAAGTCGCCAGTATCCTTTGGTGACCAACCCTACTGCTTCTATGAGAGCCACGATAGAAAGCATACGTGGATCGGTTGCAAACCCGGCTGTCTGATGCGAGGCGACAACGATCCGCAGCACCCGAATATCCAGCGCTTCGAACACGTGCGCAACGTCTATGAGATAGTCGAGGACTCCGAAGGAACGATCTGGGCTGCCTCGTACGGATTCGGACTATGGAAACAGCAAGGCGAGACGTTCGTTCAGATTCCCGGCACGGAAACAATGTCCATCCGGCGTCTGCTGATTACAGAGGACAACACCGTGCTGGCAGCAACGAGCAAGGGACTGCTGGTGGTTGACGAGCGAGGAGTGCGTCTGCACCAGCGCGAGGGTAATCGCCCAACATCGCTGAGCAACAATATAGTAATGTGTATGTGCCTGTTTGGCGGGAAGCTGTACGTCGGCACTGAAGGCGGTGGTATTAACCTGTTGAAGGGTGATGACATCCATGCTGATGTGCTGGAGTTCGCGCATATAACCAAAGCTGACGGACTCCACTCCGATATAGTGTTTGATATTATGCCATGGTCGGAGAATGAACTGCTCGTCCAAGGGAATAGTGCGCTGTCGATTGTAAGAATTCAGAAGTCAGAAGTCAGAAATCAGAAATCGGATGTCAGAATTCAGAATTATGGCAAGAGTTTCTTCCAGACTCCTGACAGGCGAGCGTTCATCTTAGGCGAGACATGGCCTGTTGACCTTGGTGACGGACGGATACTGCTTGCGCCACTGGACGGACTGTTGGTAATCAACAAGTCGGAGCTGACGCCCGAGAAAGAGCCGGTACGTATTGCGCTCAGTGCAATTTACCTGGAGAGCAAACCTAACTACGCAGTAGACAAACTGACCCATATAACCTTGGCACCGAACGAACGTAGCATGGGAATCATGTTTGCTGCAATGGATTACCGCGACAACACCGATATGCTGTACCGGACGCGGTTCTATGCCAAAGGCGAGAACGACGAGCCTTGGAGTGAGCCGACAAAACTGAGTCAAATACTTATTCAGGATATAACTCCTGGCGAATACGTCTTTGAGGTGCAATCCACCAACGCATTAGGGCAATGGCAGGACAATACCCGCCGTCTTGCTATCACCGTCACGCCTACGTTCTGGGAGAGTACGGCTGGCTGGGTTCTGCAAATAGGACTGCTGCTGCTGATTACGGTAGCAATCACGGTACAGACTGTTCGCGTGCGCATGCATCGCAAGCAGAGGGCAGAGATGCTCGAAGCATATCTTGACTTGCAGGAGCGTTACCTGCTTGTCAGCGCCAAACAGGCATCAGGCGATCAGCAACACGCTGAGCCCCTGCCTATCCCTGAGATTCTTGTGCCCGGCTACTCCAGTATGAACGACCGGTTCCTGAATACCCTGCATCAGTATATGGAGCAGCATATAAGCGACAACAATCTGTCGATTGACGATATAGCTGAAGTGACGAACATGAGCCGCTCGTCGCTGAACAGGAAGATGCACGAATTGTTTAACCTGTCGGCAAAAGACTTTGTTCAAGCGGCGCGCATCAAGCACGCCTGCAACCTGCTGCGTACGACGGATATGGCAGCAAAAGAGGTCGCCTATGCCTGCGGCTTTAGCGACCCCCGTTACTTCTCCAAGAGTTTCAAAGCGAATACCGGTAAGACTCCTACCGAGTACCGCGAGAGTTCAAAAGATTAGAACTGGAAGTAGATGAACGGTTGCATATAAGCAATATTTCAAAGAACGTTTGTCCGTTGTTTTGTGTTGCTGTCGGACTTGCGGTTTGGGGGAATGGTTGACGGCACGGCTACCGCAGGCGATAGTGCCATGCGATGGCCGTGCGTCTGTTGATCAGGTTAGCCGATTTCCGCGTCGCAAACCATCCACAGGTACGCCTTCATCGTCTTCTTGCCGTTCGGGTTGTCCTTCTGGGCGTTGAAGTTCGCGAGGTCGGTCGGGATTTTCGTCAGGTCGTTACGACGCTGAGCGACAGCGCGGGAGATTTGCGCAAATCGCGTACGTACCACCTGCTCGTCGGCAGTGACGGGAGTGCTGCGTGTGGGCTTTTCGCGGAGATAGATACGGTTACATTTCGGATTGGTGGTTGCAGCCGTGCGGTGAGTTGCAAGCAGCATCTTCTCGTGGGAGTGCTGGCTGTTCTTGGAAGGTTTGCTTAATGCGCCGGAGACAAAGTCTATACCTGCGCTCCATTGTACGTGTGCCATATTTATGCCGGCGTTGTTTATTATCTGTTCTTATCTCACTTAGTTCGAACGATTATTTCACGAATTAATCGAATTAAACGAATTACGAAGAACACTTATAGGTTCACAGATTAATCAGATTAAACGAATTACGAAGAACACTTATAGGTTCACAGATTAATCAGATTAACCAGATTGTAAACAGAATCCTCGTGCCGTGCGAGGGGTTAAGAAAAAACAATGGGTTAATGTGGTCAACAATTAAAGATCATTCAAAACAACTACATTGATCTTTATTAAGTCAACAATTAAAAACTATTAAAAACAATACAATGATCTCTTTTACGTTCACGAATTAAGCGAATTAAACGAATGAGATGGACTTGCGGAGACGGAGGGCCAGGCGGACAAGGAGGAGCAGCACGATGAGGATAGTGAAGGCTGCGGAATACTTGTAGAACGCCGGGATGTATCGCACCTGCATGGTCTCGGTGGTGGTTGACTGCACGTGGACGGTGTCGGTGCGGACGGTCTCGCGGTCACGCCAACGTGTGTGCCACCTCTCCAGATAGACGGTGTCCGCGCGGATGCGGACAAACACGCTGTCATGGAGATAGATACTGTCGCGGTGAGCAGTGTTGGCAGTGTGGATGGCGGTAGTTTCACTTGCGGTCTGTAAGGTTCGACATGCCGTCAAGGATAGCACGCTCAACAGGATAGCGATCGGTGTCAGTAATGTTGATGTACAGCTCTTCATATAGGGTCGTTTCGTTTTTGAGTTTGTCAACAAGAGCTTGCTCGGTCAGCTTGGAGTGAGACAAAGTGGGCACACTGCACTCGGCAGGAGCGAACGCTGTGGCGAGGTTACCGTCTGCCGCTGTTGGGCGGTAGTAGAGTTCGCCGACGAGGATGCAGCCCGAGGTGTGGTCGCGGTTGTTGCCTGCATGGATGCGGATGCCTTGGAAGCCCGGGACGAGATACAAGAGGGGTAGCAGTCTGCCGAACTTGGGTGAGACGGAGAGTTGCAGTTTGTACCAACCGACGGGGATACAGCCCTTGGGGTGCTGGGCGTTGGGGACTACGGGCGGCTCGATGGTGTCGCAGAAGAACTTGCGGTCGATGTAGAGTTTGCCGAGAGTCTCGGAGGGTGTGAATGTGTCACGGATAAGAGTAAGTAACATAGTGGATGAGTTATTAAAACAAAAACCTAAAAAACACTGCTTTGCCGTCTCTGTGCTATGCACCTATAGTATTTGCACGACCGTACTATTCATAAGCAAGCTTATATAGCCCGTCCGTACAAATACTGCCTCTTACGAGGGGACGGCAAAGCAGCAATAAACAGACAAAACCATTTCGTCGGTTATTTGCGGTAGCGGTAGTGGTAGTCCACTCCTCGTCGGAAGCGGCTCACCTAATGGATTGCAACATGGTCGCAATCGGAGGCTCGCACTTCCTCCTCTCCCCAAAAATTAAAATTATTTGGGGTCCCCTTTTTGTTTGTAATAGTAATCTATTCCAAACAGGGAGCCGGCGAAGGTGAGGGTTTCGCCGTAGGCTACGAGGAGCGAGGAGTCGATGATACCGGCGGGCGGGAGTGCCAGCCCTGCTACAAGCAAGGCGCATCCGAAGATGCACATTGCTGTAGCGAGGTACAATTGTACGCGGGAGTTGAGTCTCATGTTCACGAATTAAGCGAATTAAACGAATCGTTGGATATGGTTGGAAAATAAACCTAAATAAACACTATCACCTTGCTGTGGCTCAAACGAGCCGCGAGCCAGCTTCCTGTCTGTGCCGTCCACAAGCGAGCTTGTACGTCCCATACAGGGAGCCGACTCTATCCTAACGGAACAGCAAGGTAATAGACATAAACATAAAAAGCAATGATCAACAACTACAATGATCTCGATTAGTCAAAAATTACCAACAATTATCCAAAAATCCTATTAGAAAAGTTAGTCAGTTAACTTGGCGTATTCCTGCGCAAAGACGTAACCTCGTCGGAAGTGGCTCGCCTAATGGATTGCAACATGATCGCAATCGGAGGTTCGCACTTCCTCCTCTCCCCACCACAACTTTTGCAAGTTGCGTCGGGGGCCCCATGATGGTTATTGTATTTTCTCATATTCTTTCGCAAATACATAACCTCGTCGGAAGCGGCTCGCCTAATGGATTGCAACATAGCCGCAATCGGAGGCTCGCACTTCCTCCTCTCCCCACCACAACTTTTGCAAGTTGCGTCGGGGCCCCATGATGGTTATTGTATTTTCTCATATTCTTTCGCAAATACATAACCATATAAAGTGTAATACTTCTTCTGGTTTTTGAAGGCGGTCTCGTAGGCGGCGCGCTGGGTGGCATCGGCGAGAGCGGTGGCAGTGTTGGTGCGCGCAGTCTTGAACTTGGCTCGCTTGGCAAGTTGGGCTGCGGTCGGCTGCTTGGTGGAGGGATAGCAGATCTTGCCGGAGAAGACCTTGCCGTTCTTGCGGAAAAAGTACATGTCGGAGTGACCGCAGAGTTTGCCACTCATGGACTCAACGAGTCCCATTGGTTTGATTTGGCTCATACTGATTCGGCGTTGTTTAGTCTCGTGCCGCACGAGGGGATTAAGAAAATAAACCTAAATAAACACTGCCACCTTGCTTGGCTCTGACGAGCCGCGAGTTTGCTTCCTGTCTGTGCCGTTTATAAGCGAGCTTGCACGTCCCATACAGGAACAAACTCTATCCTAATGGACAAGCAAGGTGACAGCGATAAACATTAATAAACCTTTCGGAGAATACTATTGATCCGAAATCGAGTGCAAAGATACGACATCTTGGAACACAATTTTCCCACTGCTTCCCAGTCCTTCCCAATAATGCACAATAATTCCCACTTCTTCCCACATCGGCAAGTAGGAAGAAGTACAAAACATCATGCCATATGTCAGTATGCATGTGGCGGCGCGCGCGGTTGGTGAGGGCGAATCATCATCAGTTAATATCTATGCAAAAAGCTTCACAGATATATTTCACGGCAGCAGGCGGCAAAGCTTTGGCATTAGGTTGTACTCCCAGTTTCCGCAAATGTTTTTGCCGTGACTGCAACCAGTTATACAACGTGCGGCGGCTGACGCCAGCGCACGATGCCAGTTGCGTTTGTGTCATTGCTTGGTATTTTGGCATAATTGTATCTAATTTAGCGGCGGATTCGATCTGCCTGCAATAAAAGAAAATAAGATGATTATCCCGCATGTGATGCGGGGTTAATAGACGAAGGTTGCATGCTCGGCGGGTTAGCGCCGATAGCAAAACATCAGTCGTTGAATAGCGGCGGCGAGAATGCCACCGAAGTACGCTACAAACAAAGGCGGGGAACGGGGTTTAGGAAAGAGAAAGAGAGGAAAGAATGCCCCGAGGAATAAAGAGGAAGCGGCTGCACAGGGAAGTGCAGCCGCCGAGATGGGGAACAATAGCGCGTAATAACTGTTCTTGAAAACAGAAAATATTCGGTTCGTCTATGCGATTCGAAACTATTGTTCTGAACTGAAGTTTATGCTCCGGATATTGGATTGGTCATCAAAACGGACAGTTAGGATTTGTTGCGCAGGTTCAGAATGGTCACGATAGAGGAGCCACTCATGTCCGTCCCGAGTATGTTCGCATTTCCATTTTTCACGTGCAAGCGTGTCACACTCCATTGGGATGTGTTTGGACGGTGACTGTGGCTTGCCATATAACGGCTCAATAAACATCCCCAACAGAAATGCGCCGGATACGGCAAAGCATGCAACAACTTTCGATATGAAGAACACAAAACTGCGTCGGGTGATTTTCATGTCATCCGGTTTATATACATTTTTGTAATAATCATCTGTTGTGCATTGTTCGAGATTTTGCGCATGGGCATGGTAGGAACAAGTGTCCCATAAATAATGAATAACATCCAATAACAGATACACGAAACTGCATGCTATCGTGACCTTCAGGAAGATATTGGTATCCTGGTACTTCCCTTTTGCAAATATCAGTATCCAGCAGGAACCGATGATGGCAAATACGATTTTGCGAATCAGTTCGGAGCCTTTGCTTGACTGGGAGTATTTATATTCGTTAACCTTGTCTATCTCCTCTTTCAGGTTTATTGCATTACTATTCTCTTTTACATTTTCGGGCATAGTCTTTAATCATTTTTTCAATTTTACGACAATTTTATCTCCGCTGGGACCACCTTGACGAGGTTTCTCCACAGCAATACCACACGGGGCTTTGAGCATATCTGCTACGCTTTTCCCTGCTATTGAAGAGAGTGACTTCATGGCAAGTCTCTTGGCGGAGGGAAGACCTGTAGGAGGAAGTTTTTTCTTTGCTACGTGACCTACTGTGTCCAGTTTCTTTTTGGCGATAGGTAATTTGGGGCTTTTCATACTTTTGATTGTTTATAATGTTGATTATTTCGTCTCTACACCTTGCACGGTATATGTCTTATCATGGCAACGTATTTGCAGTTGCCCATCACGGATTAACTTGTTGCTGGCAGAAGGAACCTCCATTGAGGGATGTTGTTCCATGCCGGTGCCAGTGTCGGGGAGTGTGGCGAAAGAACCTTGTTCCTCGTCGATGACTTCGTCACCTGCAAGGGTTTGGCGGGTGTAGTAATACTTCGTATTTGGCGTGAGGCTCTTGATGGTGAACGAGTAATACTCTGCAAAGCGGCGTTCGCTGTCACCTGTATCGTCTCCGTCTGCGGCAGATATACGCATCATGGGTGCGTTCGCTTCAAAGGTACGATTCGGGGCAAGACTCCCAAGAACGATGTCGGTGAGGTAGCCTTTCTCGCTGAACGTGAGCGACATGACCATGTCGGTGTGCGAGTCGTCGCCGTAGAGCGTCCACACATATCCCGTGGCGGAGAAGTTCTGCACCCAACTGACGGTCATCTCATCCACCCCTGCCACTATCGGCGGCTCGATAGGGAGGATGGTAGCACATTTATTCCACCCCTCGGCCTGCCGGTATGCGTCTAACGATTTACGCGGAACAAAGAGATGGATGGATTCCGCGTGTTCCAAATCGGTCACATAAACGTTACTGGATGGCTCGTAAGGTGTAATCTCCGGTGGCTCTGGAGCATAACATGTCAGATGTATAGTCTCTTCGGGACTCCAGAAAGTGCCTGCTGATACATATTTTACTCCTTTGCCAAGTACCAATTTGGGAATTTTACCGCCAAATGAAGCTTGTCGGATAATTTCAACACTATCTTTTAATACAAGTTCTTCCAAAGCCGGCATATCCGCAAAACAAAGAGAAGATATAACTTTTAATGTGTTGGGCAGGATGAGACTTTTGATGTATGGATTGGAGTAAAAGGCTCCGTCTACCAACTCCTTTACTTGTTCATCAATATCCACATAGGGAATGTTTTTCATGCGAGGAAATGCTACTAATACATCTTCATCCTTCGAATAAAGCACTCCGTCAATAGATTTTAAGTACGGATTATCTTCTGCCACGATAATATCTGCAAACGCAGCATTGACAAACGAGTTAGTCAATCCGAAGATATTGTAAAATGCAACAGTGGCTTCATCAACACCGCTATATGTTTTAGGCAGACAGATATATTTTACATGTTCCGGTGAAGCAGAAAATGCCAACATGGCGGACTTGCGCACTATGTACAATTTGTCTTGATATGTTACGGATTCGGGAATAACCAAAGAGTCTGTTTTGTACCACTCTTTGACATTCATGGCAGAAATAGTGACTGCGCCGTCATCGCCCTCTGTAAACATATACGGTATAGTGTCGCCGAATTCATTGACAGCCTTGAAGTCAATGCGGTTAAAAGGAAGCGAATAAATCTTTGGCGTGCACATCATGCACACGCCAAAGATAATATATAATTTAAGAACTCTCATATCAATGCTGGATTATTACTTGTTGTGAGAATTTGCTATCTCCGTCAGAGATGAAGAAGTAGTAATTACCACTGGGATACGAAGACATATTTATTTGTGACTGTATTCCTTTTATTCTTTGATTAAGAATGAGAGTTCCAGTTGCATCAAACACGAAGAGAGATCGTTCTTTGTCTTCAGTAAAATCTAAACGGACATCACTATTGGCAGGGTTGGGATAAATACTAATCTTCTCATTTGATACTTGCTTTGAACGTTTTGGTGCATTGTTTCGATTCGAATGCCAAACAATTTCTGCATTGCAACCGTTTACTTTAATTATCGCACGAACTGTTTGAGGTAGCCCATTAACAGTGATTGATTTATATTTACCTTTATTAACGCCATCAACAATCCAAATCGCACTATCCAATGAGTTATGTAAAGCAAAACCATACTGACCTGCGAACATCGGGAAGAATGCACCGAAATCTGTCATATCAATACTTTCATTTATAGTATCAATCACTATTGTGTAAGTGACTAATGGCGTTGATGAACAATTCCTGTCTCCTGTTGAATATACAGAAACCGGATAGTTTCCATGTAAAGCATGATTTGTTGAATAGGTCACAATACTGCTGTCATTGCCACTATTGTAGTAATTATTATATACTCTATTCCAACCCGGTAATTCACTCCAATGATAAATCTGTCCTTCTATAGGATTGCTGACGGATAAGGTAACATTGAGGTCATTGCCCTCAAAGAGACAAGTATCACCTGATAATATACTGCTAACAGGAACAGGAGGTGTATAAACAGCTATCCGGCTCGTATCACCATCGCAACCACTTATTCCGAGAGGTGTCAATACTATCATATTTGTATTATCAGTAGGAGTAAACCAAATAGTATCTCTACCATTCTCCGTGTCAAGCGTGGCATTGGCTATCTGCCAGTTAAAGCTCATACCATTAGGCAAATTCATCCCCATTGTATCCACATAAGCGCGATTGGAATGTTGCATATCCAGACATGTTTGCACCATAATTCTATCACCAGCTATTTTCCTTGGCTTGACATATACATAAAACGGAGCAGGTTTGGCATTGTCGTTAGGGTCAAGCGGTCGCACAATTAGCGAATCCATTAATTGCGCTGACGAAGTCGGGTAGATTTTTACTATTCGGCTTGTTGTATCTGACAGATCTGCATATTCCCAACCTTGCGGAAGTATCCAGTTACATGTTGTAACTATCGGGATAGAATCGCCTTGCAACATAAATATATAAGGGGTATCAACCATATTATAGCATCTATCTGCTACCTTTGTGCTATCGTATATATGCACATCGCTTCCCCATGTTCGCTTTATCAGCATGGTATCAGCAGTAGTATTACATTGTATGTTTCTGTATGTTGCTGAAACATAGATATCACAATCTGCTGTTCCTCCTTCACTGAGGACTGTCACGATTGCGCTATCTCCTCTTCCTACAGCTCTAATGCTAAATGGTGCACCTTTTTTGCATGTCCACGTGTATTGAAGGGATGTGTCCGGATGAATCACGCCCACCTTGAAAGGCTCACGCCCAACAGGAACATACATCGTATCTACCGCTTCCGGCTTAGGTGTGGAGTTGCCCAGTGACAGCGTGATACTGTCATTGTTGCATTGCCCTAAAATAACAGATACGTAAGGCGGATTCTCCGGATCAACCTCTTTTATGGTAAACGTAACGGAACTTCTGTCACCGGATACATACAGCACGGAATCCACGAACGGCGGACGAGGAGTGCGTAGTACATTCCACTTGTACGTGTCAATACCAATCTGATCATTCAGATTGCGCGTCAGTATCGGGTCAATCGAATACACAACTTCCTGACCTGCAACGACACATTCCGGTCCTTTTATTTCAAGACTTTGCGGTGGATTAAATAATTTATATACATCCATTTGGACGGCAGATGAGCATCCCCCATTATGCGTTTTATACTGGTATGCAATACGCCCTTTACCAAATCCTTTTGTTGGCGATACAATACGAACCATTGGAAAACTATCTTCCCCATAATCCTGAGCAAACCGTAAATCTCCATATAATACCCATTTATGATAGATTATATCTGCGCCTTGCTCCCAGTTTGAACTAATATACACATCTATAGTATCATTCATGCCGTAGCAAATAAATGGGCAATCTAGATATTCTAATTCGTATTCTTCGTTATTCACATAGATTGGAATCGTTAGTGCAGACACCTGCATAATCCCCAATAGCAAAATAATTGTGGATAGATAAAACTTTTTCATAGAATTGTAATTTTTAGATTAGTTGATTTTGTAATGATAGTGTTGCTGCCTTACTGCGCCGCAAACACTCCGACGAGTGTCAGTGAGCCGCTGTTGATTTCAAGGCTGTAGTTGCCAGGAGTGGAGAGTTGCTCCATCGTGCCGCCGACGAACTGCCGGTCAAGAACCGATGTGCCGGTATTGTCGCGAACAATAACTCGCGCGCTATGCGTACCCGATGTGATGGCAAGTGTACTGCCGGCAATCGTAGCGCGGAAGTCAGTAGGTTGAGGAGGGACATCACCTTCTTCTGTCGGTCCATCAAACGGATTGTCTCCTGGAAGAAAACTTGATACTTCCATTAGTTCAATTTCCACTTCATCACCTGAAGCATAAGTTTGTACAGCCGGAACGGCTAATAGAAACAGGCTTACGAAAAGCCAAAGAATGTTTGTTTTTTTCATCGTCGTAATTTTATTATGGTTAAAGTTAAACAGACGAGCAAACGGAATATGAAGACGCATCATACACGAATGCGACCGCAAAAGTACAAAAAAAATATGATGTATGCAAATATGAATAATACAAAAACGAATCCGTGTAACACGTTTATTTTCTGATGGTTGTAGTGTTTTTTTCATGAGCGACATACAAAAATCAGTCTGCCGTGTTTCTCGCAATATCTTGTATTTCAGACAGATGCGTGTATAGCGTGAGGAATATTTTTCCTCATCTGAGAATCATGGTATAAAAATAACTTTGCGTAATGTACTTATTATATGAATGCTATACGAATTAGAGATAGGATTAGGTATAAAAAGACTAATGAAAAACTATTGCAAGCATATGTCTATCAGTATATTACGCAATTCTGCTGATGTCGTTTTTAAGTCTTGGGCTATTAAGGTTTTGGTATTTCCGATACTTCTTTCGGAATATGTCAGTATTTTTGCTATTTGTTTTTGCGGAACTTTGAGTAATACCAATATGCAGAATTTGATTTTTTGCTCGGTCAATGCATTTGTCGCTTCCAGTTTGTCCACAAGCATGTTGAGCCTTTTGTTCACAAGTTTCTTTACCGCAGCATAATCCTTCATACCTTGTTTGGTAAGAAGATTGCTTTTCATACGTAAACTTTGGCAGGTATGTTCCACTTCCTTTATTAACTTGTCACGGTGTGCTGCCTGCTCCTCATGCAGTATACGATCTTTGGCTGACAATTCTTGTTCTTTGGTAGATAGGTTTAGTTCTTTGATTGATAATATATGTTCTTCCTCTTGAATGTGAGCGATGCTGGTGTTATGTTGTCTATGCACAATCATAGATGCAAGGACAAGCATGATAGAGCATCCGATAATTATAAAAAGTGAATAATTTACAGGTGCATTTATCTCCTGTTCAAGAATAATTATAGCTTGGGCAAGTTGTTCATGAAGCGGATCAAGAAATCCTTTGTCAATATCAGCACGTTCTTGATAATATTTCTGCATATCATTTTTACCAATTGCAGAATCACAATAGGCAACTAAGTACAGCATGTTATACAAATCCTGCTCAACTGCCTCTATATGGTCAATAACTAACTTTGCATAGTATAATGCAGAATCATACTGCTCTAATTGCCAAAAAGATTGTGCTTCTATAACATATCCGGTGGTAGCAGTATAATGACTTCTTGAATACAATTGTTTTGCGGCATAGATGGCTGAATCGCTCTTTGTAAGATTTCTATACAAGATAGCCTTTGTCTCCCACATCTTGGTCAACACCTTGGCATCTGTACATTCCGCTTCAATACGCTTCAATATGGTGAGTGTTTCTCTATATAGATTTTGTTCTGCAAGTTCGGCTGCCATAGCATTCAGAGCATAGTAGTATAATATGGAATCATTCGATTGAAGCATGCATGTTGCTGTGCGCTCATACATATCATAACTTAGTTCAAACTCATCGGCGAGGTGACACATCGTACCCATATTGCTGTATATGCGTCCGAGGATATGGTAGTCGGTGAACCATGGCAGGGGCACGACGCGCATGTGTGCCGCTGATGAACGCGCGCATGGCGGCAACCTGGTCATTGCGGTCTCGGAGCATCCTACCATAATCATAACACGCGCGCGTGAAAGCATTGGGATAGATCAGTCGCCAATGCCCGAGTGTAGAATAAGCTTCTGCCAGTGCGAGGCTGTCGTCGTAGGTTGCTCCTTCGTTCACGCGCAGGCTGTCTGCTACAGCAACGGTCTGCTGGGCATCGCGAACAGGTTGGCATGCGCAGCACGGCAAACCGAGCAGCATTACTGCGCATAATAGAACAAATACTATGAACTTGCAATTATGCATTTCGAATAATCACTATTCTTTTGTCAATATATTTTATGCACCCTTATTTTTATTTCTCAATAGCACCATTCCCTTCATGATGCAGTGCTATTGGTTGAGGATATATACAAACAACGCCGGCCCTGAAACCGTCTATTCTGTGACCGACCGTCTGGGAATCGTCATAGTTTCCGAACATGGTCAGTCAGGTGTGTTTATCCGATTTATTGATAAGTTCTTCGATTTTGGCACTTGTTATAAATTTTGCAATCATATTTGACATGCACTGTGAGAACATCGTTCTGCCCATTAGAGATATGGTAGTCCAATTAAAAAGGGTAGTCGAAAAGACTACCCTTTTCTTAAATTATGCTGCATTCTCTTGTAATCCAAAAGAATACTTAACTTCTCCTTTTACACACCTATAAGGATGTATTGAGAAATGAACTATATTTTGTTTAGTATCAAGAGTTGTTGAGATTACTGCTATATTATTTGAATCTTTTACATTCTTACATGTCGGATAATCTTGTACATATTTCGCCAATCGATTATTAAAGAAATCACTTTTCATATCTTCCTCTTTCAAAAAACAATTTTTATCTTTGTTTTTTTCATAGAGTTCCTTAAAAGCATCAGAGTTTATGATTTGCTCAAGAACTTCCCCTATGTCATTTCTATCAAGGCGACAAATAGCCCAGGATCTACGTACTTTATAATGAGCCGTATTCAAATCATTCAGGGGGAAATGCTCCCGTTCGATTACCACAACGCAGGGGAAATTCATTGAAGATGAATTGTCATAGGGCTTCACAAACAACAAATCACCATCTTTAATACCAGCTAAAAGCATTGACCAGCCCGCTGCAGAATATTTTTGAAACATTTCATAGTCAATTATGCCGCCATCCTTATCGTAAAATCCTTTTTTATTCAGATTAACCACATGAAGAGCATGAGGCACAACTATATGAGGGTCTCCTGCTGCTGCAGTACAAACTACAACACCTTTTCCGTCATGTATACGTATTGCAAAAGCAATCAATACGGCAAGAAACAGCAATCCATAAATTGCTAAAAATGTCCAGAACATAATTTAAAATTTATAATCATTCTTTTTATAATCTTTACATCCTATAATGCAAAGCATATTTATTTCCTTGTGCGGGAACAATATTTATTGTAAACTTTGATATATTGTTCTGTAACCATATCTCCATATATTTCGCTGTGGCAGAAATGATAATGATTGCTAATAAAAATTTAGTTGCTGATTCTGCAGAAATGTTTGCTAAATACAAAATCACAGCTGCAAAAATTATAGCAAATAACAACACAATAATACCAAATGGAACGACCAGGGACATTGAGGCGTTTTTGTTTGGGTATAAGAAAAAAATGTCCATCGATGTAATAGCAAATTCTATAAAAAATATCATGCAAAGAATAGATACGTCAACTACTGGTGCCCAAATTTTATCTTCATACCCTGTCAGAAACTGCTTTGTCCCACTATATGCAAGAAGCCATAAGGCTGCATGAAGTAAAGGAATAATCCAACTATGGATAAAAGAATATGCTGTTTCTTTCTTCATAACTAATCAACTATAATACTAAAAAGTTTACAAAGGTACAACATTTTTTTCAATTATGCAAATTTTTCGAAAAAAAAATGCATTTTTTGGAAAGAAAAAGATCATTTTTTAAAAATCGGCACCCCTGACACCTGACTGTGCATCAAAATGTATTGTCAAAATCTGTTGGGGAGAGCCCATGTCATCAGAATAGAGCGCCCACTCGTATCCATTATCATCTACGGTATATTTCCACTCACCGCGAGTGAAAGATTTGTCACCCTCTACATGAATATTCTTTATGGAATGTTCATTTTGCTTGCCATATAACGGCTCGATGAACATCCCTAACAGGAAAGCTCCGGATACGGCAAAGCATGCAACAACTTTCGATATAAAGAACACAAAACTGCGTCGGGTGATTTTCATGTCATCCGGTTTGTATACATTTTTATAATAATCGTCCGTGGTGCATTGCTCCAGATTTTGCGCATGGGCATGGTAGGAACATGTGTCCCATAAATAATGAATAACATCCAATAACAGGTATACGAAACTACATGCTATCGTGACCTTCAGGAAGATATTGGTATCCTGATACTTTCCTTTTGCAAATATCAGTATCCAGCAGGAACCGATGATGGCAAATACGATTTTGCGAATCAGTTCGGAGCCTTTGCTGGATTGGTCATATTTGTATTTTTCCGCCTGCTTTATCTCATTCTGCAGGTCAATCTTATTTTCTACCTTTTGGTCCATTTGCTTTAATCATTTTAGCGATGTTACCTATCTTTCCACACGGTCC
>CAJOFU010000038.1 GCA_905233935.1 Paludibacteraceae bacterium | reverse complement strand
AATGTTGAATGTTTAATGTTTAAAGTTTAAGGAGACTAAATTATGAAACGTATTTATAATCAACCCGAAGTGCAAGTAACAGAGTTGGCATCTATGCCCATTATGCAAGCAGGCAGCCCTGCCGGTGACACCATGGGCTTTTTCGGCACTACCGGCGACCAGTGGTAAACCGATAATTCTATCCGCCCTATTTGGCGGGAAATAACGCAAGAGGGTGTGCCATAATCATGACACACCCTCTTTTTTGTCCTTTGCATTCTTATCTCACTCCGTTCGAACGTTGATCTACCCTGTTCTTTTTCCCTACATTTTCCCCACCAATTTATACTATATATACTATGTATATATAGTAGTATTCTTTCGACAAAAAATCCCCGTTTTTCCTTGCAAAATCCAAAAATTTTTCGTAACTTTGCACAAAATTTAGTGCGTGATAAGTGTGTGATAAGTACGCGGTAAGCGCGTCGTTAGTCTGCGATAAGTTCGAGATAATTGGTCTCTTATGCATGGCGGATGCGTAGCGAACCCCATTTCCCGCACATAAACATAGTTTCATCAACCAAGACATCGCACATATATAGGCAATCTAAATCACTAACACCTATGGCTAAAGTATACCACAAGCCTCATATCGAAAAAGTTATCGGAGCATACTCCAAAAACGGTTTCGTAGAACGCCAAAAGCACTTCTTCGATTACGAAGGAAACGTCACCAAAGTCGGCAGACTTGAGGGTTATATCCCCAAGCCCCGCAACTATGCTGCTAATCCCGTCGTCCTCGGCGAACTTGCCAATCAGCAGTCTTTCGGTAGCGCGTCACACGACTCACAGGAATTCATTGACGCATGGAAGAACAATACGCCTCTCCCCGAAAAGAAACAAGCTTTCCTTGATGACGTCAAAGCCCGTTTCAAAGCCCAACTTGACGGCAAACCTGACCGTATTGCCAAACCGGACAAGTTCGGCAATTTCAAACCGTACGTACGCCCGGACAACTTCATCCGTGCCGTGCTCCGCATCGAGCACCCCGACTTCGATTAAATCCTCTTTACCTCGGCAAGCAATTATTAGCGAACCATTGTCCCGAGAATGGTATAACGCACGCCGTCCTTGATGATGAACACTTGTCCGTTCTCGATGATCTTACGTGCCGGGGTGACGGTGGTTACGTCGTCCACTGCGGATGTCTTGGGTTTGCCAACTTCGATAGCAACGGCGTGGTAGCCTTGACCGCGGATAACCAAACCATGGTCGGCAATGTCTTGGGCAATCTCCTCGGACGCTACCTTGTATGCGAAGTAATCCTCGCCTTCGAAAACATCGAGATCAGTCCAAGCCCAGTCGTCACCTTTCTTGTACGTCAGTGCGAACTGTGCGCCATCAATAGCCTCAGCGAAGTGGATATGGATGCTGTCGCCCTCGGCAACACCGGCAAGCATATCTTGCTGTGCATCGTAGGTGTCGAACTCAACGCCTGCATAGACTTCCTGATTCCACGAGATGGCTATATCGCCCGTCCAAACGGTGGTGAAGGTATATTCCTCGGCAGGCTCAACGGGCTCGTCGGGCTCTTTGTACTTCTTGAGCACGAGTTGGGTAACCGTCACGCCGTCGCCGCAGAGTTTGAAGCCGTCCTTGAGAGCTTCGACATCATCGGCAGAGAGGGTGAACGTAGCAATGTACGGGAACTCGCTGACCTCGTTGAGGAGGATATCTTCGCCTACTTGATTCGAGCTCAAGTCACGCAGCAGCACTTTAGGCCAATCGGCAGAGCCTTTGGCGCTGACGGTAACGAGCAGCTGGTCTTTCTCGCCAAGCAGCGCGCCTACCTCGGCAGGTTGCTCGGCAACTTCGTTCCATGAGAGGGTTTCCTCGCCTTCCCAGAGCACTCTTTCCTCACCGGGTTGGAGCGGATCGGGATCAATAGGCTCTTCGTCCTCGCTGACGATGGCAATCTTGGTCATGTCGTAGCCCTGACCGCGGAAGATAAGTCCGCGCTGGGCGATGAATCCGGCAATCTCGTCGGAAGCAACGGTGTAGGTCATCAAGCCTCCAGCAACGTTGGTCGGCAGGTCTGTCCATTCCCAACTATCGCCGGCTTTGTAGGTCATGACGTACTGCGGCTCGTCAATCTGCGCAATAACGCTGACCTTGATAACTTCGTCTTTTTTCAGGTCGGCGAAGATGCCGTCAGGGGTTTCGAACTGCTCGCCCGGATAAACGTCACTGTTCCATGAGATGGCTTTGTTGCCTTCCCAAACTACGCGCTCTGCAGCATACAAAGCTACACTCGTCAGCGCGATAACACATAGAGTAAAAAACTTTTTCATTGTATATACATTTAGTTAGATTGGTTATTGCGTCAAAAAATCTGATGCAAAATTACTACAAATTTCATATTTTTACTGACACAATTTTACCAATCCTTTGCACTTTACTGCCAACCCGGATTATTATCGTTAATTGCGCTGTTGGTATTGATCTCCTGTGCGGGGATCGGGAAGAGCAGGTTGCGCTCTGTTCGTGTCTTGAGCACACCGCTGTCATCGTTGCCGCCGATAGCGTTCATCGCGTCGAGGTAGATCCCCCAACGGATCAGATCCCAACGTCTGTCAGCTTCGCAGGCAAACTCCTTGGCACGCTCCTCGATGATTGCCGAACGGCGGAGTTCCTTGCTGGTCAATGGATAACTACCGCCCATCGAGGCGCGGTTGGCGTTGCTGCGCGCACGTACCTTGTTAAGTTGCTGAATAGCATCACCCGGGCGGTCAAGTTCGTTGAGTGCCTCAGCATAAACGAGGATCACATCAGCCAAACGGAGGAAAGGCCAGTTGGCATCGGCATTGTCGATGGCATCATCGGTGACATCCTCATACTTCGTGGTGAACGCGAGGCACTG
Organism: Paludibacteraceae bacterium; assembly: GCA_905233935.1. Taxonomy (GTDB): domain Bacteria; phylum Bacteroidota; class Bacteroidia; order Bacteroidales; family Paludibacteraceae; genus Colicola. Next base: position 13,363 of record CAJOFU010000038.1, on the reverse strand, counting down.
GGCATCGGTCGAATAGTAGTAGTTCACGCCGTCGGCAAAGATGCCTTCAGGGTCTTTGACCCAATCACCGGCGAGATTACGTCCGGTAGCCATGATCGTGTATTCCTCGTCCTTAGGGTAGTAGAACCCGCTGTTGGACTCGCGCTGGGTATAGTTGCGCCAACGGTGACGCACGCCTTTGGTAATGCGGTAGTCGTCGTGGTCGAACAGGTCGTACCAGTGGCGCGTGCAGCCCGTCCAACCGCCCGACTGGATGAAGTCGGAGTTCGTGGCGGTCATGTAGCCCTCGTACTGCGTGTGCACGGCGATCTTGTAGGTGGCATTGCCGCTGACTGTTCCAACCGAGAAGAGGAACTCCGAGGCGGTGGCATTGGCTTTCTTCCACAGATCGTCGTAAGGCAACAGTTCGTACACGCCGAACGTGCCGTCGATGACGCTCTCCGCCCAGTCTGCCGCCTGTTGCCAGAGTTGCGTGGCGTTCATCGCTTCGTAGCCCTTGACTGAGCGTTTGCTCAGGTGGAAAGTCTTCAGCGCTGCGTATTGCTTGTCACCGCTGCCGTCGGTGTAGTACGGCGCACCGCTGCGGATGATAACCTCCGTGCCCTCGGGCATTGCAGCGGCTGCCATGGTGGCATATACCTTCGCAAGCAGACCTGCCGCCGAACCGGCGTTGACGTGACCGGCGCGGTAATCGCTGTCGGTGTTCTTGTATAGCAGACGCGTAGAGGACTCAAGCAGGTTGATGATGGTGTCATAGACCTCGGCTACGGGGCGACGAGGCTGGTTGAAATCTGCAGCGTTTTGGATAGGTATATCGCCATAAGCGCGCACAAGTAAGAAGTACGCGAACGCGCGCTGGAAACGCATCTCGCCGATGGCATTGTTGCGCTGGGCGTTGGTCAGGGATTGCATGGCAGCGATGTGCGACTCGGCATTCAGCGAACGGTTAATGAGTCCGTAGCAGCCTTTCCACAGGGCATCAGGCAGGTCGGGTTCGCCTTGGAAGTTACCCGCGCCGAACGTGCCGAACAGCCAGTCGGGACCGGAGATGTAGTCGGCATCGAACTCGAGCATCCTCGGGAAGTATCCCCAACAGAACATGTCGTAGATCCACTTGGAGTACGTACCGGTAACCCACTCGTCGCACGCCTCGGGGCTGTCGCCCATGCTGGTGTCGGTGACGAGGTTGCTGGGATTCTCCTCAATCCAGTTGCACGAAGAGACCGCTAACGCTGTTAGAAGTGAGACCGTTATCACTGTTAGACCGCCTTTCAGGCTGTTAGATATAATGTACTTTTTCATTGTGTAACTATATTAACGTTTTGATGCAATCAAAACCATTTTAACTCTTTAACGTTTTACGTAGTAAAACCATTTTAACCATTTAGAACGTGAAGTTGATGCCAAGGGCGTAAGTGCGAGCCGAGGGATACGAGTAACTATCCACCCCCGGGGTGGCAGCATTCGTACCACCGGCATTGACGTCGGGTTCGAACCATGAGTATTTGGTCACCGTGAAGAGGTTGTTGACCGTGAAGTTGAAGTTGATCTTCTTGATCCACTTGGCTGGATTGTACCAATCGTAAGCGAGGGTCAAGTATTTCATCTTCAGGAACGAACCGTCCTCGACGTAGCGGTCGCTAATGAGCCAGGTGCGGGTGTAACCGGCAGTAGCTTTTGGCCAAGTAGCACCGTTAGGATTGTCAGCCGTCCAACGACCTTCGTAAGCAGTCTTGGTGATATTGCCGATGTTCGACATCGTTATATCCGTGAGGTTGTAGTTGAAGATATCGTTGCCGTACGAGCCGTACAACATGAACGACAGCGACAGCCCTTTCCACTCCAACCGTGTGCTGAGTGCGCCGGTGAACTTCGGGTTGGTGTTACCGATGATCGTGCGGTCGGCTTCGGTGATCGTGCCGTCGCCGTTGAGGTCGGCATAAACGATCTCGCCGGTAGCAGGGTCAATGCCTTCCTCTTTGTAACCATAGAGCGTGCCTATCGGGCAGCCGTTGCGCTGGAGGAACACCTGGTCGGCTTTCGACCAGAGCGAGGTAGCATATTGGTCACCATCCAAGCCGCCGATCTTGTTGCGGTTGAGCGAGATGTTCGCACCGATGTTCCAACGCCAGTCGCCGATAGCAAAGACGTCGTAACTAAGTGTCACTTCCAGACCTTGGTTCGTCACGTTGCCGCTGTTCACCATCATCTGGCTGAAGCCGGACGAACTCGGGATCGTCACGTTTTGCAGCAAGTCGCGCGTGTACTTATAATAATAATCGATGGTGAGGTTCAGACGGTTGTTCAGGAATCCTATATCCAGACCGGCGTCCGCCTGCGAGGTTGTTTCCCAACGCAGGTCGGGGTTCGTGGGTCCGCGCCAGTCGATCATCGCTACGCCCGACTCGAGCGTGCCGGCGTAGGGATAGTTAGCAGCGTCGAGGACGGTGAGCGTGCGGTACGCGCCGATGCCTTGGTTACCCGTCTCGCCGTACGATACGCGCCACTTCCAGTTGCTGAGCACCTGCTGCTCTTGCATCCACGGCTCGTCGATCATGCGCCATGCAAACGCACCCGAAAAGAACGGTGCCCATTTGTTTTTCTTGGCAAACGATGAACTGCCATCCACACGCGCACTTGCCGTGAACAAGTAACGGTTCATGAGCGTATAGTTGACGCGGGCGAGGAACGAGGCAAGTGACATCTGTGTACTGCTCGAAGCTATAACTGCGCGGTCGAGAGCAAGTTGCATGTTCTCGTCTTTCGTCAGGTCGTTGGGGAAGTTCGTGGCGGTCATCGACTCACTCTCGCCTACCCCACGCTCGAAGGTCGCACCCGCCACGGCGTTGATCGTGTGGTTCGGATTGAACGTGTGGTCGAAGGTGAGCAGGGTCTCACTCGTCAGGCTCTTCCATATATTGCTTGCCTTGCCGGCTTTGCCGTTGTAGGGCGATTTGCCTTCCTGAGTGTGACGGTCGTAGTACGTGCCGCGGTGACCGTCGTTATAGCCCAAGCCTAAGTTCTGACGGAGTTTGAGCCACGGCTGGATCTTGAATTCCATATACGATGACGAGAACCATGATATCTGTTTGAGCTCGTCCTTCGCACCGTTGACGTAGTTCAGTGGGTTGGCAGCAAGCCAGTTCAGTTCGTCGAGCTGCTCAGTCGAGCTATGAGGTCCGTAAGTCGGCGGGAAGATCAGCGAGGAACGGATGATTCCTGTGTTCTCGCTGTTCGTGCGCTGAAAGTTCGTCTTCGAGTGCGTGAAGTGCTGCGAAGTACCGATCTCAAACCAGTCGGTGATATGGCGGCCAAGATTGACCGACAGACCGTAACGCTCATAGCCGGTGTTCTTGATAATACCTTGCTGTTGGGTATAGTTGCCCGAGAATGAGTACCAGCCTTTGTCCGAACCGCCACTGACGTTCGCGCTATACTCCTGGCTATAACCGAGTTGGTAGATCAGTTGCTGCCAGTCAGCACCGCTTACCTCATCCACATTGCCGTATTTGTCCGTGCGCACGCCCGGATTGAGGAAGTCATCCGGTGCGGGGTTGTACGAGCCTTGCGAATAGACGTAACCCGAACCGACATACGGGTAATCCCATTCGCCGCGATAGGGGTCGCGCACCGTGCTGCCCTCGTACAGACGGCTGTTGGCAGCGGCTTCGTTCTGATAGAGCGCGTAGTGATACGCATCGAGCATCTCTACCCTGCCCGCAATCTGCGATAGCGAACCTTTGATGTTCAGCTCCACGGTCGGTTTGCTGCCGCTCTGACCTTTGCGCGTGGTGATGATCACCACACCATTCGCACCACGCGAACCATAGATAGCCGTAGCCGAAGCGTCTTTCAGCACTTCTATCTTCTCAATGTCGTTGGGGTTGATCATCGACAGTGGCGAGGTCTGCGTGTTGTTACCCTCGTTAGCACCGGAGCTCGGCATACCGTTGGGGTCTGTGCCAAACGGCACACCATCCACGATATACAGCGGTTGCGAACTGGTGGTAAACGAGTTAGCGCCACGCACCGTGATGCTTGTGCCGCCGCCCGGAGCGCCGTCGGAGGACTTGACATCCACGCCGGCAATCTTGCCTTCCAGGCTCTTGGCTATGTCCGGCTGACCGCCTTGACGGATGTCGTCGCCTTTGATCTGGCTGACTGATCCCGAGAGGTCACGTTTTTTCATCGTGCCGTAACCTACGACCACTACCTCATCCATGAGTTGGCTGTCTTCCTGCAGGGTGACGCTTACCGAGGTCTTGCCTTTGATGTTCACGACCTGCGTCTTGTAGCCAACCATCGACACCTGTAGGATAAACTTCCCGTCAGGCACATCGAGGCTGAACTGACCGTCCATGTCCGTCACCGTACCCGTTGTCGTGCCCACCACAATCACACTCGCCCCAATCGCCGGTTCGTTCAGACTGCCGTCCATCACCACACCGGTGACAGTTTCCGCCGACATCGTAGCCAACGCCAAGCTTGCGCATAAAATACTGAATAGTAGTTTTTTTATCATGTTATTGATAGTTATTCGATGGTATATATTGTTATTTCTATGGTATATTTTGCTATTTCTATGGTATATATTGATAGCTACTTTGATGCTATTTCCCAATTTCGATGCAAAGATACAAAAAATATACCACTTTCACCGACACAATTTTAACAATTATTACAAAATTATTAGAAAAATGGAAAAACTCTTGCATAACTCAAAAAAAAGTTGTAACTTTGCACCCGTTATGAAAAACATTACCCACATAATTACACGTTACACGCATGTCAGTTTGATGTTGCGCATATTTATAGGTCTGGTCATCGGTGCACTTTTGGGTCTCTTTGCGCCTTCTTGGAGTGCTATCGGTATCTTGGGAGTGATGTTCGCCGGCGCTCTGAAAGGGATTGCACCTGTTTTGGTAGCAGTGCTCGTCACTTCTGCAATTGCCAAGGCGGGCAAAGGACATGGTTCGCGGTATGCGGTATTGATCGGTCTGTATCTGCTCAGCACATTGATTGCGGCACTTTGTGCTGTAGTAGGCAGTTTCCTATTCCCTGTGACTTTGCAGTTAGGCGAGATGAGCGGAATGGAAGTGACGGAAGGTTCGCTACCGGCGGTGCTGACGCACATGCTGACGAGGATGTTAACGAATCCCGTGACGGCGATTGCCGAAGCCAATTATGTGGCGATTCTTTTCTGGTCAGTACTCATCGGCTTTGCCCTCCGACTCATCGCGCGTCCTTCGACCGTTGCGGTCATGCATGAGTTGGCGGAAGTGATTTCCAAAGTAGTTAAATGGATCATCGAGTTCGCGCCTTTCGGTATTCTCGGCTTGGTGTATGCAGAGGTATCTGCGAGCGGCATGGAGGTCTTCACCGTCTATGGGCATTTGCTGTTGCTGCTTGTGGGATGTATGTTGGTTAACGCTTTTGTTTTCAATCCCTTGCTGGCTTATTTGCTGACGCGCAAGAACCCTTACCCGCTGCTCTTCACCTGTCTCAAAGAGAGCGGTCTCAATGCTTTCTTCACCCGCTCGTCTGCAGCAAACATACCGATTAATATGAACCTCTGCAAACGCATGGGGCTGGATGAAGATTTCTATTCGGTCAGTATTCCGCTCGGTGCGACGATTAACATGGACGGCGCGGCGGTGACAATCACGGTCTTTGCTCTGGCTGTCGCCCACACGGTAGGCGTGGAAGTGACGTTTGCTTCGGCTCTCTTGTTGGGCGTGATTGCTACGTTCGGAGCTTGTGGCGCTTCGGGTGTTGCCGGTGGATCGTTGCTGCTCATCCCGATGGCTTGTTCGTTCTTCGGCATCGGTAATGATGTCGCCATGCAAGCGGTAGCTGTCGGTTTCATCATCGGTGTCGTCCAGGACTCCGTCGAAACCGCCCTCAACAGCAGCGGCGATGTGTTCTTTACGGCTACAGCAGAGGAGTTCGATAGGAAGAAAAAGGGAGAGGAAAAATAGCCGCAGTTTGAGCTACGGCTATTTTGATTTGCATATTCACCTTTAATAAGGCATGTTACGCTTAAATCGCTTTGCGTAGATACAAAGGATTGATTCTATCTCCCAACTCGGCATATTTGGGAACTTATATGCAAACCACCTTGTTTTTATTCGATGTTTATAATCCTTGTCGTAGTGGTCATCTATCCATTTCTGTCCATAAAGAGTAGTTGCACTTCCTAATGGTCCGATTTTATTATTTCCATACAAATACACAAACTTGCTCGGCAGAATTTGTTCTTTGTGATTATAGCCGATACGCAAAGCTGTGTCATAAATTGTCAAATATGCATTTCGATGTCCATTAAGCAAGAAAATCATGCGGATGACATCATAAAGATGCTCGAAATTGGTAAAACGCCTATCTTGTATATTTAAAGCGGTAAGATCTTTCACTACATCGTCAAAATTGCCATTCCATCTATTTTGATGAGGTCCATACACGTAATCATGTGCACTTTTACAAGCAGCAAGTTCTTTCTCAATGCGTGAAAGGTGATTACCTTTATAATGATTAATAATATCACTAACACTTGTCAATGGCTGTGCCATAATACTTAGATTTTGAATTATTTAACATCTTGAACAAGACGCACTGCAGATCCCCAGCAACTCCATCTATAATCACCACAATTAATTCTGTTGTGGTGGAACATAAGTTCGTAGCTTCCTGTAGAAACCCAATATTGCCCAGTACTGCCATTATCATTATATTGATACTGCCAAAGATCTGCATAGTCTGAGACATCTTGATGACCATCCTTGCTAAGAGCACGAACTCCTGCTGCGGGAAGAGCTACGGCTCCGGCTACTTCGAGAGCATGCCATTGTTCTGTACTATACAGGTTAGTGCTATAATCTTCAGAACTTGTAAATGATACTCCTGCAGGAGCGTTCCAATTATCGGGTAATAAGACTAAGCATTTGACATTGTTAATCGTTGCGAGTCCTTTTAGTTCAGAAGCATTTGTTCTATTTTCCAAAAGGTAATTCCACTCAGATTGGTTTAACGCGCGCCACATATCAGGAGTATTGCCTCCATTTTCTATTGCATTGTATTTTCCCCAATCAGCATATGTTCCTTCGTAATTACCGCAAGTGTAGCAACCGCATCCAGAACTCCAAGTAGTCGCCCATGGCTGATAGCAAGAAGCATCACCACTCCATCCACTTGTTCCTTCACCAAACAAATCTATCCATCCGTTATAAGAGGAAGAAATGAGTTCATTGTTGCATTTTACATTATTGTTATAAACAGTTCCGTTGGTATCATCACCGACAAAGTCCCATTGATTCTCAGCGAATCTCCATATACCTTGTTGTGTAGTGCCGTCTGCGCACTTGTGGCTACCTCCCATCGCATTGAATTGCAAGTTACCTTGGGAGAATTTAACTTGTTTATCGGAAGATACAGAGAACACTCCCGGTAAAATACCATTTTCCCAAGATCCTTCAGGGCAAACAGTATCGTGAATGGTGACATACACCGTGTCATGCACCGTTTTGATAATAGTGCGCGGGAGCATAATGTGGAGCGTGTCCACAGGCTCGCCTTCGCCGAATGTTACACTGTCGATTTGAGCAATCGGGTTGCCCATCATCAGATTACCTTGATACCAGAAATACTGGTTCGTTTGTGCGTTTGCACAGATTGCCATTACAAAAACGGCAAGAGTTAAGAAAATCTTTTTCATGACTTTATTGTTTTAAGAATTTAATAGTTTGGTTGTTCAATAATAATAAATAGTCGCCTTGCGGCAAACTTGTCACATTAATTAACGAGTGTTCTCCATTTAGAGGAGTTGTTTGCAAAAGATGTCCGTTGAGATCAAAGATATATGCCTTCTCACTATTTGCATTGTCAATAATCAGCATATCATGTGTCGGATTAGGATAAACGCGACATGTGGTCGTCACTTGTACATTGTCAATACTCGTAGCATCGTTCGGCTCCCCATAGCGAATGTGACAAACATCTTTGATAGCAATCTTCGACAATAAAAAATCACTATGCGAGAATACAAATAACGAATCTTGTGTTACCTTTACATAACCGATTTGGGCAAGAGCGTTCGCTTGCTCTTGGCTAGTTAGCGGCTTAACAATTAGTGACGTTTCTGCTATCGCCGCTATCGCAACGAAAAGCAGACAAGGGATGATTAATTTTCTTTTCATAAGCAGTTATGTTTTTGAGGTTAATATGATATATACATACGAAAAGCGTGCGCTTTCGCTCGCTTCATTTGATTCGCTGAGGTCTTCGACTACCTTTACACTTCAAATTTACGCACTGAAAACTCACGCTAATACGTGAGCGTGCATAAACCGTACTTGAAGTGTAAATGATTACTGAAGTTGTCGAAGTTTCAGCGGATCAAGTTTGGGCTTATTACGCTTTATATTTTAATGATGTTAGCGCAACGCTTTGCGCTTGGTTAATCAACCATGTGGTCGATAGTTTCTCCGGTTTATCGTCTCGGAGAGGGGACTATGGTTATTTTGCCATCAATTGGCGCTGAACGCTACCGATAGTTGCACAATGAATAATAGGCATGTCTCCGGCCGAATGTTGACGCGGCAAGAAACGGCCTTTGGTGACTACAGAAAGCATTTTCTCTACAAACGGCTCAAGATTAATCAAGTCCACATGCATGTCACTATGCGTGAGGTTATAGAGTTCGTCAGCCGCAGAACGAGAAATCTGCTCAACACCGCTCATATCCAACAAATATTCGTTGGTTGGCACCATAGAAGCGGCTAAACGCTCCATCATTTGACGCGTGTGTAACTCTGCGCCATATTGCTCTTGTATATTAATAATCTGTTTCATACTAACTCATAAAGTTATACGGGTTAAAACCATTAGGCACTTGCGCGGGGATACGAACCATAATCATTGTGCCTTTGAAATCAATCTCCGGAGGTAGAGCAAGGATAGCACGTTTGCTCGGCACTTGCAACATTAGCGCATTACCGGAAAGTACCGCAAACTCTCCATGCAAACCGTCAACCACCATCTTCATGTTCGACGAAATACCATAACCTCGGTTCTCCGTGTCCGGCAAGTTCTTTACCGAATAGCCGTTTTGCGCGAGATTAAGTGCTTCGGCATCACTATCGCCCAACATATCAAGGTGTTTCTGTGCAGCCACGTAACTGCCATAAATCGTAATGCCGAAATCAGCAATTAGAATCTCTATCGTCTTGGCTGCTTTGTTGTACATTAGATAGGCATAACCTTTATCCGCTTGTGCGTGTTGTTGAATGTTACATATCAACTCATCCAATAAGTATGTCAGCGGCATGTTGAGCGCTTTCAGCGTATCAGGGCAATAAGGCAAAATATTCTCTTTTAACTGGTCTATCACCTTTGCCGTTGAATCGTCATCTAAATCAAATGGAATAACCAATGGAGCTGTTTGACCATGAAAAATAGACGTTATAGCGTTTAGGAAAGGATATGCCGACTCCGTTTGATTGCTCTTGGTAATACAATCAAAAAATGCCGACAAAGTCGTTTCCAACGAAAATATGTCCGTGCTATTTGTCATGTCTTTGCAACTTTAGGCTGCAAAGGTACGAAAAAAAAATGAGAAATGCAAATTTATTTACAAAATTCGCACAAGAAAATGAAAATTTTAAGTTAGATTAGTGTAAATATAGTTTACTGCGCCGATATCAGCTCTATCTTTGTCAACGTAAATCCAACTCCCGCAATCACCAATCCCCGCGTCTTGACTTCGTCGAGGGCGACGGGATCGAACATATACACCACGTCTGTGCCATCGAGCTGATACGCGATTGGTTCTGCTGCACCGGTCAGTTCGCCCCAGGTCTTCGGGCTGCGAAATGATAACTGCGGTGTGATACCAGCCACCTTGGCTTGCGGATCTATGGTATAACTAATGACGAGCACATCGTTCTCAGTGCTCTCTTGAAACGGTGCAGCGGTGAGTTTGAGATACCCGCTCCAGTCGAGCGGATACACCTTCTCGCCATGGAAGAGCTCGCCGGGTTGCAGCACATATTCGCGCGGTGCACGCTGCGCTTGAGAGTAGTCTTCACTCACCTCGCCGACTTGGCGAACGATACCTATACCATCGAGTTTGTAGCCCGTGCCACCGATGCGCATTGCTACATTGCCACCTGTGCCTGCCAATGCTAGTTTGAGCAGCGGGGCATCGTCGTAGATATACCACGTGTAGCCATTCTCGCCTACCGGTACTCCATCCACTGACGGATCAATCACATTCCAAGTGAAGTCCATAATCTTTGCGGCTGCGCCCTGTTTCACTTTGCTTACATGCAGCCTCAAGCCATCGCCCACACGCAATGTTGCCAGACTCGAAGCCGGAATCTCGGCATTGGCACTCCAGTCATCCTTCATAACCACGCTTGGGCCGTTCCACACCATGGTCTCCTGGTAGTCTGCCGCGTCGCTGAGCGTAACTTGCAGAATCCGGTAGTCATGTCCGCCGATGGCTATGCCATGTTCGCGCGCTATAGCCAAAATATCGTCCGTCAGCACCATGCGGAAAGGTCCGTTAATGCCGAAATAGCCGTATTCCGGTGCTACGCCTTGCCATGTCTTGGGGTTCTGAAACGCTCCCTGCGCCGTGCGCTTGGCGTTGTCGTTATATACCGTAACTATATCTCCCGCGTGCGCACCCATGAAGTGCCTCGGCTCCAACACGATATTGTCCTTCCACGCCTTGCCAATCGTCTTAGGACCAAGCAGAATCGTCCGCTCCACAGCACTTGCTGAAACGGCAAACAATAAAGCGATATATATCAATCCTAACCGTTTCATTTGGCAAGAAGTTTTTGCATTTCTGTTCTGTCTATCATAAGGCCGGTGTTGAACGCATCCAGCCACCACTGCTTGCCGGCGAACTGGTGCTCGTCACTTGTGCCGTTGTTGTAGTTGTAGTCGTACCATGGCATGAACCAACTCCAGCGGCTACCTTCCGCCCAGATCTTCGACCACAGCGACATATCCACCTCATCGCCGTTGCCGCACTCGGCGAGGGTGATGAGTTTGTTCGGGTATTTCTCTCTGAGCGTCTTGTACTCTTTCGCCAGCGGGTATTGCAGCGCGTAGTAATTGTCGCGCCCAACGACATCCACCACATCGTCACCCGGGTACCATGTGTCATCGCCTACCTGCGAGGTCCACACCCAGATGAGGTTGTTGAGCTTGTGATAATTGACGAGGCGATCGTACATAAACCTCCAGAGTTGCTTATACACCTCTGCACCTTGCGATCCCCACCAGAACCACGCACCGCCTCCGGCAAAGTCGTAGGTGTTACCTGCAGCCTCGTGCAACGGTCGCCAGATAACGGGGATGCCGAGTTTCTGCATCTTTTTCAGATAACCCGCCACTTGGTCGATGTCATGAATCATCTGTTTGTACTCGGCAGAATTCGGGTCATTGACCTTCGACGCATCAAAACTTGTCTGCCCGGGTTCGGTGCCCGGCGAGCATGTCCGGTTCGTGCCGTTGTTCGCAAGCACCTGCCAGTGCCACATGCAACCGACTACTCCACCCGCGTTGTACCAGTCGGTCACGGGCGTGAGGTCGCTGTAGTCCAGCCAACCTTGTTTGTTCACGTCGCGCGACGCGTGTATATTAATGAAGTCAAACACGTTCAGTGCCGGATAACGCCCCGTCCACTGATAGACGTTCTCCGCCTCACGGGTGTTCCAGTCGATGTTCGCTACCACACCGCTCATCGCTTTCTGCTCGAACTGCGAAGTCAATACCGTCCACAACTGCTGCACCTCGGCGGTTGCTTTGGCGTTGCAAAGAGTATAGGTAACAGTCTGCTGCTGAGGATTTTCAGGCTCAACGGCTTTGCAAGACGAAGCGCTCAGAATGAGCGCCGTAAATACCAGGGATTTCACTAAGAATTGTTGCTTCATGGCTATATTTTCGTAATTACGTTGCAAAATTACAAAAAAAGTGCCGGAAACACCGACACTATTTTAGCAAATGTTACACGATCACCTTCGTTTTGGCGTATTTTTCTCGAAACTCAGTCGGCGAGCACCCCTTCCGGTTGCGGAAAAGCCTGTTAAAATTACTCAACGTATTAAATCCGCAATCGAAGCATATACCGGATACGGGTTCGTCGGTATCAACAAGTTTGCGTGCCGCAGCCCCAAGCCGCACATCCACAATATAGTCCGACAGGCTCTTGCCCGTGCGCAGCTTAAAAAACCGCGAGAAAGCGGTAGGCGACATGCTGACCATCGCGGCGAGTTGCTCGAGCCGGATCTCCTCCATGTAATGCGCTGACACATATTCCTTCACGCGCGCCACACGACGGCTCTCGCTGGTTGTCCTGACCTGCGCAAACGATGAACTCGACAACTCCCGCGCATCGTCGTACTTCGACAACTCGTGCAAGATGTACATCCACTCCATCGCCGCCTGAAAGCCGCATTGGATGCTTGCCAACTTAGACAATCGCGGATAGACACTCATGATGGCTTTCATCGGAAACGCCAAACCGCGTTGCGCACGCTCGAACATCTGTTGTATCGAGCGGAAAGGATTAGTGACAAGAAACCCGTTTGTGGGATCAAGATAGAACTGCACGGTTATCTCGTGGATATCCGGGCTGGTGCATTGCCCTTGTGTCCAAGCGTGTTCGAGGTTCGGCGCGGTGATCAGCACAAGGTCATATTCGCCCAGCGTCTCAACCGAGTCGCCCACAAACCGCTCGCAACCTGCGCCGTGCTCCACGAAGTTCAACTCGAACAAGTTATGCCTGTGCAGCGGAAAATCGCAGCACACCTTGTGCCGGTCGGCTACGTACAACAGGTCATGCTCGCCCAGCGGCGTCAACTCTTGAATAATCTCAGTGCTTTCCATAGTTCTCACTCAATTTGACACCGCAAAGTTACAAAAAAAATCCCACATTTGCAAGTTTTCCCTGAGAAAAAATTGTATTTGTGCAACAAATAGAAGTTTTCTCAGGGATTTTTTTCACACTTTCGACTAATAGATATTGAGTTTCTTCGTCGCGTCGTAGCTCTCAATGGTCTTCGTCTGTATCACGCAGCTTGTATCGCCTCGTTGCCAGTACTCGCTTTTCGTCGTCACCGTCCGCGTCACGTTGCAGCCCGTAAGAGCTCCCGCCGCCACTGCCACTACACTGATTATTACTTTTCTCATAATTTCTTCCTTTTGTTGGTGGATTCTTCGGTTAATTTAGGTTTATTGCTGCCGGTTGTTTGTCCCTTTGGGGGTGAATCGTTGTGCAGACGGGCTGCTGCAAACGTGTTTGTGAGCAGGCTGGCTGAACAATGATTCATTGTGCGCAGCACATCAAACAACC
>CAJOFU010000037.1 GCA_905233935.1 Paludibacteraceae bacterium | reverse complement strand
TGGAGTCCCTCGGCAAAACCCAACTCACCGATGCCTTCAACCCCGACACCAAGCCGCTCATCCGTAACCAGCGCCGCCGCGAGAATGTCGTACGCTTCAACCTCGGCGTCATGCAACGCGTTGCCGCACAGGATAACCTGCAATACGTCGTTTCCGATGGCGACAACCGCCCTGTAGGCACAACCCTCTACGACGAACAGCAAGCCGCCAAACCGCTCACCGACTACTACCGCACCGACAAGCATCAGGGCGGCTTTGTCCGCTGCCGGTTCTATCCCTACTATAGCAAGACGTCCGCCGCCAAGCTTGGCAACGACAACCTGCTCAAGCCCATCCAGCAACAGGCGCTCTGGGACGATGTGTGCACCATCATCGAGCAACTGCTTGCCTTGGGCGAACAACCGCAAGACATACTTATCCTCGCGCAGAAGAACGACCAGATCCGGGAGTGGGTGACGTGGTGCCGTGAGCAGGGCGAACGATTCCCCATCCTCAGCCGCACGCCGATGGTCTCACGTGACTCGTTCAAGCTCGAGTCATCCACCACCGTGCTTCTGCTTATCGAGGCGCTGCGCTACATCCATACGGGTAGCGAATCCGCTGCGGCTTTCGTACGGTTGCATCGGGAAAAAGATTGCATCGACCGCATCGAACTAATCGACAAATCCGCACCACTCTACGACCAGTTGCAACACCTCATCCAGATCATCGCGTGCGAGCAAGGCTACTATCAGGGCAGCGACATAGCCTACGTCAACAGCCTGCTCGATCAGGTGCAGGCGTTCATAGCCGCCAACGGCAGCGATACAGCCGCCTTGCTGCAATACTGGGACGACAAGTTGCACGACTCCGCTATAGCCGGCGACAGCAGCAGTGACGCCATACGCCTGATGACCGTTCACAGCTCCAAAGGTCTGGAGGGAAAGACGGTTATCCTGCTCGATGCCGCGTGGAGTACCGAGCATGACCGCAACGATGATGTGCTTTGGGCACAAGCCGTGCAGGTGGAGGATATTTCGGGGTCCCCACAACTAACAGGCAGTGGGGTGATGGGGTTTATCCCCGTCAAGCAGGACAGCAACCTGCAACGCACAGGCGAGCAGTCGCTTTACTACCGCGCCTACCAACGCGAGCATGAAGCCCAGCGTATCGACAACTACAACCTGCTCTACGTAGCTCTCACCCGTGCTGCCGACAACCTCTACGTCTATGCCCTGCCCGATGCCAATGCCCACAAGCCAGGCTACCCGACAGTAGCAGCATCACTGCTCGACTACTGCGATCTGCGCGAGCCGTTGGCGACGATTGCCGACAGCGAGGATACGTTCCTGCAATACACCGTTGGCGATGAGCCGTTCATCAACCGCGACGGACGCAAATCCTCGATGAGTCCGTTCGACTACGCCGGTGCTACGCCGATAGCCGCCACGCTCTACAGCGACGGCTCGCAGGTCACGTTCCGGCAGTCGCAGGAATCGACCGAGTACACCACCGACCCCGACAACGTCGATGCCGCTACCGCACAAGCGGATTTCGGTACGCTCTGCCACGACATCTTCGCCCACATTGCCCGCCAGGAGGATAGCCGCCAGGTGCTCGAGCTCTATCGCCAGCAGGGACTGATTGACGATGATGCGCAATTTAGTAAGATTGCCGAACTGATCAACTGCGCGTTCTGTAACCCGCAGATGCAGCAGTGGTTCGACGGCTCGTGGCAACTCATGCGCGAAGCGCCCATCCTCACGCCCAACACCAACATCCGTCCCGACCGTGTGATGATCCGTGGCGACCAAGCCGTGGTGCTCGATTACAAGTTCACCAACCACCAACGCCCCGGTCACATCCTGCAGGTGCGCGACTACATGTCTGCCTTACGGGACATTGGCTACACCCGTGTCGAAGGCTGGCTCTGGTACGCCTTCCCCAACCAACTCCTGCAAGTCAATATTTAAGAAGTCAGATGTCAGAATTCAGAAGTCAGATATGAAATCGTTTCTGCAACAAGTTGTTGATGAACTCATCCGGCGGTTCGGATGGAGTGGATTGAAAGACGTGACGTTGGTCTTTCCGATGCACCGTGCGGGTGTAGTGATGCGCAGCGAACTCCAGCGCCGCATGGCTGCCGATCACCCCAAAGCCTTGTGGGCACCCGAGATGCTCGCCCTCGGCGATCTGTTTGACAGCCTCTGTCCCTTAGCCAAGGAAGACGAACTGTTCACCGTCTGCCGCCTGCACCGCATTTATAGCAGTCAGATATCAGCTATCAGCAATCAGCAGTCAGCGATCAGCAATCAGCAGCCGATGGACATTGACCGCTTCTACGGCTGGGGACGACAACTGCTGTCGGACTTCACGAATATCGACCAAAGCATCCGCCCGTCGGAGATCGACGCGTTCTTCCGCAACGCACTCTCCTTGTCGGATCTGGATACTTACCATCTTGACGAGGATGTCCGCCGCCGACTCGAAGACCTGCTCTACAAGGGTGAGGCACGCCGGCAATCGCTTATAGCCGAGTCCGTACAGGCGCACTTCACTGCCCTCTGGCACGCTATGCCGGAGATATACCACAACCTGCGCGATGAGTTGGAACAAGCCGGCAAGGGCTATGAGGGACAACGTATGCGCTACGTCATCACCCATTGGGACGAACTCCGTTCGCGTGCCACAAGCCGGATGTACTGCTTCATCGGATTCAACTACCTGCTGCCCGTCGAGCGCCAACTGATGCAATGCCTGCAGGACGAAGGCAGAGCACTGTTCTTCTGGGATTATGTCGAGGATTTCCACGCCAACACCAAGGCGTTCGCCTTCATCCGTCAGAACATGCTCACGCTGCCCAACGCGCTGCCCGCTGCCAAATGGGGCGCTAAGCGCACCATCCGAACCGTCAGCGTCACTTCCACTCATGCCGAAGCCGGATTTGCCGGACGGTGGATGCAGCAAGCCTACAAAAGCAAAGGCGAATCCACTGCTATCGTCATCTGCGATGAAGCCCAACTCGAGCCGGTCATCTACAGCCTGCCTCTCATACGTCTGGAGGGTAGCGATGCGCCCGAAGAGGTCAATATCACCAAGGGCTATCCGCTCCGCCACACACCGGTCTTTGCGGATGTCGTCAAGCGCCTCGATATGGCTTTCCGTAAGCACCCGGATGATCCCGCTCAGGCACTCCAAAACGCCGTTGCGTTCGTGGACGGTCTATCCGCACAATCGATGGCAGGGCAGACCAATACATGGCATCTTGGGCGCGAAGCGCTCTATCAGACCCGCCGCACGCTCATCCAGTTCATCACGATCCTCAGCGACGGTCTCACCGGCGAACTAACTGCACATCCCGACTTACTGCAACGCCTCATACGCCGCCATTTGGAACAACTGACCCTGCCTTTCCACGGCGAGCCGGTCACCGACCTGCAGATCATGGGTGTGCTCGAGACCCGTACACTCGACTTCCGTCACCTGCTGCTGCTCAATGTCGAGGAAGGCGTTATACCTGCCCATCAGCCCGACAAGTCCTTCCTGCCGTACTACCTGCGCAAGGCGTACGGCTTGCAGACCCACGACGAGCGCGCATCCGTCTATGCCTACAACTTCTTCCGTCTGCTCAATCGCGCCGAGGATGTGACGATCCTGTTCAGTCAATCGCAAACAGCTATGATGAAGAAGAGCATGTCGCGTTTCGTGATGCAGATGCTCGTTTGTCCCGAACAGTTCGAGGTCACCAAGTTCACCCTCACCGAAAGCAATACCCTTACCCCCGCCCGCACCCTCACCGTCCCCGCCAACGCCAGTTGGGTGGAAATAAGAAGTCAGAAGTCAGAAGTCAGAGATCAGAATTCAGAAATCAAAAATTTGCACGGCACTGCCGATCGACAGAAATTTGAAACCATAAATTTGAAATTATCGCCATCGGCGATCAACACCTTCTTCACCTGCAAGCGGAAGTTCTACTTGCAGTACATGCTTGGCTTGCACGATGATGACGCGCAGGAGACGATCTTCAGTAACCGCACCCTCGGTCTGTTCGTCCATGAGGCAATTCGTTACCTATATGAGATACATTGCGGGTGCAAAAACAAGGGTGAAGTGGTTATCCATCCGAATCAGGTCGAACAGATGAACACGCCGGCTAAACGCAGTGAGGCACTGCAAGCCGCCTATGAGCGTTTGAACGCCGCGTATCTGAACGATCATCCGGGCGAACAGCCGATATACATAGCTGAGCAACACGCGCTCGAGAACCGTGTGATCGACACGTATATCGAACATGTGTTGGCGCGTGACCGTTACGATGCCGAGCACCGCGGATTGACGATCCTGCTGCTGGAGAGTGCGCAATATACGACCGTTCGCGTACCCCTGCAAAATGCCGATGAGACCGTTGACGTATCTATCGGCGGACGGCTCGACCGTATGGACTGTATCGGCGGCTTGAACGGTACGCCGAAGGTCGTTCGTATCGTCGATTACAAGTGCGGTAAGTACAATGCGAAGAAGATGTCCGCCAAGTCCGATGACTTGCTCACGCCCGAGAAACCCGACACCGACTACGTCCGCCAAACCCTCCTATACAGCTATGTCGCGTACATGCAAAGGATTCAGGATTCAGGATTCAGGATTCAGGATTCAGAAGTCAGAGATCAGAAATCAGAAGTCAGTATTCAGAATTCAGAAATTAAAAATTTGAAATTTGAAATCATAAATCATAAATTTGAAATCGAACCCCACCTCTACTTCACCTCTCAGGATCTAACGGGCGACCGCACTCTTACGCGCGTGAGTATCGACAAGTCACCCATCACCTACGACGACAGCACCCACGAGCAGTTCTCGGATGTGGTGCAGCAGATGGTCGGGGCTATAGTCCGTGAGCGTGAGTTTGCGCAGTGCGAGAACTGTTCGCAGTACTGTCCCTTCCTCCGCCTCTGTGCCCGCAAACCGCAGAAGTTTTAGAAATGAGGAAGTGTGCTACGAGTGCCAGAGTGTCAATGCGAATTTTTCGTGTACGAAGCAAAATCACGGGATATATACGCAGTATATATAAGGTGAGGTGGGATACGACATTCGCCCGATAACGGCTCGACAGCCGTTCGAAAAGAAATCAACAGCAGTCAACAATAACTCTTTTAAAATTGAACTAATGAGCGGTTTTCAGTTCTGTTGTATCGTGCAACTCTGAGCACGGATGTAACTCTTCGAGCAACTCTGGGAACTGTGCTGCGAGTTTGCGGAGTTGCTGCTGTTTCTGTTCGGCAGTCTTTCCCACCCAAAGCGTGACGCCGACTTTCAGACCTGCCGCCCACGGATTACCCATTTCCGGTTGTGCAAGCGTTGTTACCGCATATTGCGCGTAAGCGGCAATCACGAACTCCGTATGCACAGCACAGCGCACGGTTGTACCGAGTTCTGCATACAACGCTGCGTTCCAGCGGCGCAGTGTTTGGGTAATCTGTTGTTGTTCCGTTGCGGGCTCTTCAGTAGTGAACCTGTCAGGCAAGTCGCGCAACGTCAGATCCCACTCAGGGTAGTAGCCGTAATGGCTGATTGTTCCGCCGAGATGCAGGTGACGTGCATATACCGGCACACTGAGTTTCGCTCCTATAGCGGCATGCAGACCGGCTCTGTTCTTTCCCTCATACCATCGTACCCTGAATGCCAAGGGCACTTCCACAAAGTACGCCTCGCGCGTGTCGTGCCAATTGGTATAATGCGTGTGCGGGATATATGCGTCACCCTCGCTGTCCAGCCGCATATCTTCCGCCGCCAGATCGCCGTTGAGAGCTCCTATGCTCCCCAAACGAGTTACCTGCACACCCGTCTGCAATCCCAACACCGGCAGGAAATACCATGTGTAACCGAATCCAGCCGTCCATGTGTATGCCGGATATACTTTTCCCTCCGGCAACCTGTAATCCAGACTGCCTATACCGCCGCCCGCTTGTATATCAATATGGTGTGTCGTTTGCTCTGCACACACTGTCTGTGCTGCAAGCGCACAACACAGAATACTAATAATTGCCATCCTTTTCATCGTACAATCAGTTTGTGGTTCCTTGATATATATATCCCCGGTGCTCTCGGCGCAGCACACCGTCTGCCATCAACCGTGTAGTAAAACTCCGATGAGTCCGTAGCCTGTTGCCCTTCGGCGGCATCGGGAAAAATCTCATATACGCACGAGCGGTACAACACGCCGTCCGTGCCGGTCATCAGCACCTGATATGCGCCATTCAACCCTTCCGGCTCGTAGTACGACTGCTCCGTAGCGCCGTTGACAGCCACGCCGTCTTTGTACCACTGGAAGGTCGTAAACCGCAAATCAGCAGCAGGTGCACCATTCGTCGGATTGTTATCTACAAACAGCACATCGTTCCACTTCTGATGCACAAAACCGTCCGTCAGCAGCGTGAACGGGAAGAAGTGCGTCGCACCTTTGCATACTCCCTCGGAAGAATAGAACGTCAGCGAGATATAGTACGTTCCCGTCGGTGCACCGTCCGGCAGCGTAACAACGATCACACTGTCCTCGGGCAACGCAATACCGACCTCACTCACAAACCCTGCCTCCATAGCATCCGCCGGAAAGAGCAGATCATAACTGTCCGGTTCGCCTTCCACCACCTCAAACCGTATCATCAACGCCGAATCGGACTGACATATATCCGCCATAGCCTGTATCTCTACTACCGGGCAAACAACCTGACAATTCTCGCTTGTGCCGTCCACCGTGATCCTCACCTCGCCAGCCGAAGTCACCCACTCCGAGTACCCGCTGTTGTCTTTCACCTGACGCTGGAATACATACGTCCCGCCGTCTGCCATCGGGAACGATGTCAACGGCAAACTGCACGTATCGCTGTGGAAGACCGGCTCGTTGTTACACAGCCAGCGATAGACGTAATGTCCGTTGCCGCCGGATGCCGTGTCGGTCTCCTGTAGCACGCCGTTGTAACGAGGCTTGCACAGTACTACATCCAGCGAGTCTATCGCCCCCGGCTCAACAGCTGCAAACACAACAACCCGATGCTCGCCGTCCGACATGATAGGCGTCGTATTGCATGTTGCGTCCGTTGCACGCCGTGTAAATACATACTCTCCGGGCTCTTCAAACGTATAATTCAGAGTGTCGCCGTTCGCTATAGCGCCATCTACATACACAGGGTTCTTTGTCTCCGACGGAGTGACGGCTTTCCACAGGTAACTGAATTCGCCCGATCCGCCTGTAGCACTCACCTCACTGTGAATAGTCAGCATGCTCGGCACACCATACACCGTATCCGTTGTCTCGAACAGTCTGCCTGCCTCAAACGGCTGCAATACGGTCAGATACAAACGTCCCTGCGACTCCGTCCACTCTGTTGTACACTGGTAGTCATGTGCATATCGGCGGAAAGCGTACGTACCCGACACACCGGTCGGCATACTCCAGTTGCGGTAATCGTTCTGTCCGAAGTACAAGGTATCCATCGCATTGTATGCCAACGGCTTGCCGTCCTCATCGCAGATAACCGTATCCCGGATCAGCATATATCGGTACGAGCACACGCCGTCTTGTTCGTCGTCTTTGCCGCCTATAGGTTCCTTGCCGGATTTGTTTGCGTCAAGGATCTTCACATCCTCCTCACGCCAGCATGCAGTTACGCTGCCGTCCATCTTTCCCGCATCGAACTTCTCGTAGCCCTTGACAATCGTATAGATTTGTTTGATCGCATCGCCCTCGCTTACCGTCAGTATTACCTCTTGGTTGCCGCACGGACGAACAACCGTTGCTGTATTGCTGTTCGCGATACGTATCACATCCTCGCCGGATGAACGCCACACGGCGTCATTGCTTCCTATCAGTTTGAATTGTTTCCTCGGACGGTTGCCTGTCATCGGCGCACCTACACCTTCAGCCCTTTCCACAGGCAGGTTCTCGGCGTCCAACAGGATAGCATCCGTTGAGAGCAACGCTGCTTGATGTTCGCCGAAACACTTCAGCCTCGGGTAGCGATATGCCCCGTCACGTAGTACGCTCCACTCTGCAAGCCCGGCAAACGGACTGCTTGCCGACAGAAACGTACTCGTCTTCTCCACCGCGTACTTCGTGTTATCCAGCGCATCGCCCGTGCCGTACCCTGTAGCGTATGTCCTTGTCACCTGTTGGTCGAAATATACATGTGTCAGACTGCCCGTTTCCGTCTCGTTCAGTCCGAACAGCGCACCCGTGTGTTCCTGCCCCTTGCAGTAACCGCTGTTGTAGCACTCGTTAATTACCGCAGAACTTTTGTTCACCCCGACTAATCCGCCCACGTGGTTATTGGCATCAGTGATGATGCCCGTGTTGTACGAATATTCGATGACACCGTAGTTCACACCGACCAACCCACCGACATTATCGCCGTTATGCGCAATGATCTGCGCCATGTTAAAGCAGTGGCTGATCCGTCCTCTGTTCACGCCCACCAGACTCCCCACATCGTTCGTTGCGTCGGTCATAATCTGTCCTTGCGCCAAACCGATATTGTGCACATGAGCCTCAGCACCCGTCTCGGCTATCAACCCTGCACCCGATACCCACGAGTTGAGTATATACAGGTTATACACCACATGATTCCCGCCGTCCAACTCTCCCCGGAACGGTTTTTGTGCGCTGCCTATAGGCTGCCAACTTGGCGGCAACTCTTGCATCCCGCCCAGATCTATATCCGCCTCCAAGCGTACGGTCTTACCTGCAAAATCATCCGTCTGACTCTGCTGTGCAATCCACGCCAACTCTTCAGCTGTCGTAATGCTGTATGTTGTGCCGCTCATATTTGGCGCTTGCGCTGTACCATTCCACGGGGTTGCGGCAATGGTCGGGGAAAGGAGTCCCCCGAGTGCCATGCTTGTCAGCACAGCACTCAATAGTGTAACTGTATGTTTCATAGGGAATTAGTTTATTCGATACGTTTTCCTGTTATATCGTATGTTCCTGAAGGTGTAACGAAGAGCAGTCTGCCGCCATGCATGAGACGGAGAGCGGTGGTTTCTGATCCGCCATGTATGGCGGATGCATGATTAACAGCATCGCCGGTGGTAATGGGCGTGGAGTCCGGATCATAGGGAATAATCGGCGGCGTAGGTGTAATCTCATAGCCGTCAGGGTATTTGAGGTCACCCTCATAGCCGATGGTTGCGAAGTCGCCTATATAGACGTGAAGCGGTGTATTGTTCTCGTCAAGCGTAGAAAGAACAAAGGTGTAACGCGATGCTTCTTCCAAACCGGTAACCATGAAACTCAATGTGTTAGGTTGGGCGCTTTCTGACGGCAGATTATGGATTGACGCTTGCTGAATCCTATCCGGGGCAGAGAATGAGATACCAAGTAACTGACCTTTCGGACCAAGCGTGAGTTTGCAGAATACGGAGCCGTCTTTGTAGATGTCTATTTCGTAGGAGGCGGCATTCTCATCTGTCGGCCATGTGAATTCTGCAGTCGTCTCGCCGGCGTCAACAGTAACCTTGTTCTGAATATACTCATCGGCATCCATCGCTACGATGCGGAACCGTGACCAGTATTGTGCAGATTTGTATGCACTGACACTTGCCGGCAATACGCGCAAAACAGCGGTATCCGAAACACCTGCAAATGTTTGGTCATATACCATCGGCGGCTGAGCGGCATAACATGTAATGTCGTTGATGGCTGAATCTCCGGCAAAACAAGACTGACCGAGAATGGCCACGTTCTTGCCGATGGTCACTTTCTGTAGTGTTCTCCAGTTAGCAAAAGTCTCTATTCCTGTAGCTATCAGTTTCTCGTTGAGCACTAACTCCTTCGGGCTGACATAATTAACAGGATTGATGAATACCTTATCGCCTAATATTGTTAGTGATGATGGCAAAACGAGCGTATCCAGCGAACAATTGGAAAATGCCATATTGCCGATATTTGTCACGCCATTGGGTATGCGAATACGCTTGAGAGACTTGCATCCGCTGAATGCCTGTGTGGGAATGACTGTGATGCCTTCCGGCAGTTTGACACTATCCAAAGCTAAACACTGGTTACACAGGGATTCCGGAATCTCTTTCAGTCCGGACGGGAGCACAAGTTGTTCCAGGCTCTTGCAACCGGAAAATGCGCTACTGCCTATACTCGTTACGGAAGCCGGGATGTTAATCTTCTTTAAGCGCGAACATGACATGAATGCACCTCTTCCTATTCCTGTTACCGTTTCCGGCAGATGAATAGAGTCGTTTCCCACATATATTGCCAGATATGCAGGGATATATTCTACCGAATCTCCAAAGATGATACGATTGAATTGGTATTGTCCCAACCCGCTTGTTTGAGTCAGGTCGCCCATCCTCTTTACATTCCACACGGCAACTTTCCCCGACCCGTTATACGAAAACAGATTACTACCGATCTTTTTTAACGTCTTAGGAAAGAAAACCGTGTCGCCAACGTTCTCGCACTCATAGAAAACCATCGTGCCAATAGTTTCCAGGCAATCCGACCAGCGGATCTTTCTTAATTCAGTACAATGCATGAATGCCATGTCGCCTATGGTCTTCACGCCTTTGCCTAAATCGCAATAGGTAAGAGCCGTGCATTCCTGAAAAGCGTACGCACCAACCGACTCCACACTGTCGTTCAGTGTCACCGTCTGAAGACGGTAGCAACCATGGAAAGCATTGGCGCAAACTGAAGTCATGTTTGCATCGCAAACAACTTTTTTCAGCACATCACGTTTGTCATATCCTTCCCATCCCGAAGCGTTTGTCATGGCTCCGCGTCCGGTGATGGTCAGTACACCGGTACCCGAGTCAAGCGAATAGTTAAGTTCTGGTCCACATGAGCCCGTATAGACGGTTGCAGAGATGTTGACCGAGACGATGAGTGCAAGGGCTGCTAAGAGCGGTTTGTACATGTTTTTTTTCATATTTTTGAACAATTTGTATATATATATACTATGTATATATATAGTATAATGATATATTTTTTTTGATGGATTTATCTTATGGTTATCTTATGGTTATGTTGTGGTTATCCTATGGTGCGGGCACGATAATACCTCGTATAGAGTAGGTAAACGGTCCGCGTTGGATGTATAGATGACCGTTTCGGAGGAGCTTAGTGCATTGTTCGTGGGTGCATTGTTCGTGGGTGCATTGTGCTTCGTCTATGTCGGTTGGTAGTTTCACGCCTTTTGTGGTGAATGATGCGGCACGGGTGTCCAAAGTATGGTTTTGCTCATCAAAGGCAATGAGCGTGTACCAATAGGTTGTGCCAGACTCCAGTCCTTCGACCAGATGTGTGAACTCGGTCTGCCATATTGCGACAGAAGGAACAGCCTCTGCTAACGATGCAGTACGGGTTGAATGGCGTGACGGTGCGTGCGAGAAGTCGATACCAAGCACCGTTCCGCGTGCGTCAAAAACAACCGTGCAAAGTTTGCGGGTGTGTGCATCGTCTGCCCAGATGACCAACGAATATCCTGCTGCGCCATCCACTTTAGGCCACGTAAAGAAAGCCGATTCCTCTTCCGGTTCCACTTCTACCGGCTCGTTGAAACGTACCGGTTCCGGACGCAAAGCCGTATAATGGAAGCGGACGGTATAATTCATTGAAGCAATGCTACTATGCGTGTAATGCGCAGTCAGCGGACGAGACAGCCACTCTTCGTTGGAATAGATCTCTTTCGTGTTTGTCTCGGCAATTCCGTAGGTCTGCGGCGACAGGAGCGAATAGTCTGTCAACGGCGAAGCGTAAGTGAACTGCCATGTTTGGGCAGGTGCCAAGCCACCGCAAACGGCTTGCCGTTCCGTGCGTTCAGCCAAGTTGCCGTCCTCGTCAAAGAGATAGTGTTTCTGTTCGTGTCCGCGATAAGTGGGCGTTGCGCATACCCATTCGTTATCCTGCCAGGCGTATTTGTCAGACAAAACCCAATCCGTCTCGCCGTCTTCGTACAGGAACTCATACCGCTCAAAGGGCACGATAGTTGTGCTGTCAGCTGAGGCTTGATAATTGGTCTGAATAGAAAGGCGTCCCTGAGCATCATAGAGGTGCTCGCCATGATTTGTGAAAGCGAACTTATTCCAAGAGTTGTTCTCTTTGTTATAGTCAGACCACGTGTTGCAAGCTATGCGTTCGCCCGTTAGTTCGCTGTAGAAGTAGATATAACGGGTATCGGGAAAACTATCTTTGTAGGCAACGTGCGTGGTGATGCGTCCTTCGGCATCGTAGGTGAAGGTATTGTGTATCTGTGTTACCGGCGTCATGCTGCCGTCGTTGTATGTGCGCGTTTCAAGCAGCACACCGTCTTCGTTGTACGTGCTATAGGTGTGGCTGTAGTTGGTCGTGCCGACAAACTGCATGTCGTGAATCGGAGCTTCCAGCGTGTCTATTCCTGACAAACGGCGATGCCACCTCAGCCCAACCCATTCATAATCGCTGAGCCCAACAGTATTGTAATAATCGATTCCGTCCATCTGGTAGTCGTTCAATGAATAACTATGCCGTCTGGCTACAACATCTGTCCCTTCCTCGGGGAAGTATTCATAAGTAAAATAGCGCACAAGAAACCATTCACCATAGAACGCGTAGCGATATAGAGTGTCCATTCGTCCTTGGGAATCAAAATGAGGTTTGTTGAATACGCCCGTGACACTTTCGCTTGTAATGGGAAGATAATGAGAGACACAGTTCTCAAAGTAACCTAAGAATTTTCCGTTGCGATCGTAATATGTGTAGTCTTGGCAATCATATGGATGGATTGTCTCATCAACGTACGCATAAGCAGTATCATACCAGCTCCATGCCACCGACTGCCGGATATAACGTTGCTCGGTCTCATCCCAATGGTGGAATAAGTAATATGTTCTGTCTGTCTTTGTGTTGTTTCTTTTTGTAGAAGCAGACACAGCAGATACCGGTTCACCTGTCAAATCAAAGGTGACAACATATTTGCTGCTCTCGATAATATTCCATTCCATCGAAGAAATATCCAGTTTCTCTTTGGTGGATTCGCTGTCCCAGCCGTTGGCATATTTCTTGGAAGTGGTGCGCGTGGTGTCGTTCGTGTTGACGCTCATAGACCATGTATAATCATCGGTGATCAATGATTCTTTTGTCAGGAACCATTGTTCGATGAATCCGTGGGTATATTGCTTTTCGTGAATGAGTGTATTATCCGCATCATACTCATATTCACTGCGGGAGAACTCTGTCCATGCGGGGCGATAGATATAGGTAGAATATGTATGTCCTTCCCACATTATCGAGTCCGCGTACTGCTGGCGTGTTTGTGCCGAATCAATGGCAAAGATGATATTAAACCGGTCATCGTATTGATATCGTTTGGCAGATTCACAATATATTGTGTAATAGTCGATGGTTCTCCACACATTATTTGAGTCTTTTATATTTATATACCAGTTCACTGGCGTGAGTTTGTCTTGGTAGAGCAGGTGAGCTTTTTTGCCTTTCTCTGTAATCTCTATCGCCCACTCCTCTTCGTTGTGAATTTTCTCGATTCCATCGGTAGTAACAGTCTTTTTGGTGTATAGAGTCTGGTTGATAGATGAGTCGTAAATGCGTTCCTCATGGGTAATCTGTTGATGCTGAACACCCGCCGTATCCGTTGACCATGTGCGCGACTCCCATATCTTGATTACGCTGTCCCCTCCTAAATAGGTTTCGTCCGTTAGCGAATAGTACGTTGGCACGGAGTCAACCGTCCAACGTTCCGTCAGTTCGCTGTAGCCTGTCTTAATACCATATTTATTATAGCGCGTGCTTTGGGTGACACGGGAAGGCTTGCGATTGTAAAGTTTACAGTCAATATCCGATCTCATCGACAAAATATGATCCGTGTATTCCTTTTTAACCATACTCAACAATGCATATTGAGCCGGCAGATCGGAAGACTCGCTATTGGAGTCGGTGATTTGGAAGCTCATTTCTACGCTGTTGCTATCTGTTTCGAGCAAGATATAACGCGTCCAGCGGTTATAGGGCAACCGGTTGAATTCAGATAGAGGCAAATCGCCGGTATCTTTGTATTTTTCTATTAGTCTTAGAAGGGAATCCGAGTCTAACTCATATTGCGTGTAATCATAGTTGCGAATTTGCCGGAGCAAATGACCGTCATTATCATACACATTGCGGTAGGTATCGTAGGCATAGTCATAATAACGTAGTGGAATTATCACGGTATCTGCCAACGGGTCAAAATGCGGGATACTATCCAAATAGCGGATAAAGTTGTTATCCACGCCACGGGGCAGACGCAGATTAAAGGTCTTTTCCCGGTGCTTGCCGTTTGCACCGATTTGGTCATATTCCGTCTTGACAATCTGCCGGTATATTTCAAAAGTATCCTTAATTTGGTCAACCATCGGGTATCTAATCGTGTAAAACGAAGAGTCGCCATAGTAATAGCGCACCAATTGATAAGCATAAATCGTATCTCCCCAGTCGGAAATATATGTTTCATCAAAGGTTGATGTCACTTCATCCAGCCGCCAAGCGTAGTCGGTGTCGGAGGATGATTGCGCGTAAGAAAGTTGCGCTATTGCAAGAGTACCTGTTATCAGAAACAGTGCAAACGTGAGATGAACGGGTTTCATATATGCTACTAATTTGCTATTCACTTTTTCAATTGTCCTTGGATGGTGTATATTCTGTCGTCATGGCGGATGAGGAGTTCGCCGCTGCGGATGAGCAGTTGTGCGGATATGTCGGCATCTTTTCCAACGGAGTCATCGGGATTTTCGATGCCGGTATGTGTTGACTCAGGATCATAAGGAATGATCGGTGGAGTGGGTGTGATCTCGTTGCCGCTGTCGGGGTTGAGTTCGCCCGTATAGCCCGTGGTGGCAAAATCGCCGATATATACGTGCAGCGGTGTGCCGTCGGTATCGAGCGTCGAAAGGACGTAGTTGTATCGTGATGCCTCGTCCAGACCTGTAACCATGAAACTCAGTGCGTAGGGTTGGGGGTTAGTTCCCGCAAATTCGACGGATTGGACGGATTTGTTGTTTCTGCCGGGGGCGAACGCTATACCGAGCAGACGGCCGTAGGAGTCAAGCGTTAGGGAGCAGAACTTCGTACCATCCTTGTAAATATCAATCTGGTAGGTGACAGCGGCAGTGTCTGTCGGCCATGTGAACAGAGCTGTCGTCTGCTCGGCTTCGACGGTGACCTTAGTGGGTACATACAGCGAGTCGGGCATAGTCTGCATGCGGAATCGTCCCCACTGCTCATCATTGGCGTAGAGCGTGCGCGCCTCGGGCAGAACAGCCAGCCAAGCACTGTCAGGGATAGTAGCCAGCGATGTCTCGCTTACTGTGGGCGGCACGGCAGCCAGTGAGGTGAGTTGTGTTACCATTGTATCGCCCGCAAACGCCTCATCACCGATGAGCATCACTCCTTTGCCGAAATGTACGCTCTCCAGACTTGACCAGTTCTTGAACGCCTGCCCGCCTATACTGAGCACCTTGTCCGGCAACAGAAGATTGCGCTGGAGTTTCATTCCTTCGAAAGCCGATTCGCCTATCGTTCGCAGTTCGGCTGGCATAAGCAACGAGTCAAGTTCGGCGCAACCGGAAAAAGCATAATCGCCGATGACCTTAACCGATGAAGGCAGACTGATGCGCGACAACAGACTGCAATTCATAAAAGTCGATGAATAGATAGTAGTTATCCCTTCGGGCAGCGCGAGTTGCGTCAAGGCCTTGCAGCCCTTGAACGCCTCTTTGCCGATGTAACGCACGGCATCGGGGATATTGACGTATCTTAGATTCCTGCACCCCTGAAAAGCGTTCTTGCCTATATGCGTCACGCCCTCTGGCAGTACGAGCGTATCGCCCAGATAGCCGTAGAAGAGGTAGTCGGGGATATACTCCACATCTTCACCGACGATGATCTTGTTAAGCGACCACCCGTATGATGTACCAATATTCAGTGGGCTTGACACTCCCGACGGGTCATCCGGATGACGCGCATTCCACACCACAGCAGGTACATTGTGCATTAGTCCCCAAGCTATACACTTCGACGAGCGGAACGATGGCGGAAAATACAATGTATCACGCAGCGGTATAGATGCTGGCGCATCGCCGGTGCCCCAATTAAGAAATAAGTATCCGTCAATCGTCTCCAGACAATCTGACCAACGCAGGTGTTCAAGCGATTTGCATTCATAGAATGCATCACCGCCTATATACTTCACGCCCCGCCCCAGATCACATGATTTAAGATTCTTACAAGAGGAAAACGCAGCTTTCTCCACTCTCTGCACCGTGTTAGGCAGTACAATAGATGTGAGCCCTGTGTTATAGAATGCATCTTCCTCCACCACCGTTATACCATCCGGCAGGGAGACTGAGGTCAGATTCACGCAGTTGGCGAATGCCCAATATCCCACGTTGGTCACACCCGGCTCTATCACCACCGAGCGGATGGATGAGTAGAGTTTGTTGCCCTGCCAGTGCAAGGTATCAGAGAAGTGCCCCTCATGATACATCTCACCTTCGCCACTGATGGTAAGTACCTTGGTCTCGCTGTCCAACGACCATGTGACATTTTCTCCACACACGCCTGTATATATTGTACCGCGTGCAGGCATGCACACACAGGTAAGAATGATTGCCCAAAAGAGGTGTTTTGTTTTCATATTGCAGAAATTTTAACCATATTCTAAATTTTCTTTCCAAAAGATTTGCAAATGTCAAAAAATTATTGTACTTTTGTCCTTCGAAAAGACACTGCAAAGGTACAACAAATTTTTCAAATATGCAAATTTTTATGTTGTACGATGGCGTTTTTCTGCGAATCGAACACTATTGAAAATCAATATATTGCAAAATTGTGTAAAAAATCGTGTTGTACGGGGCGTTTTGTATATGTCGATTTTTATGCTGTTGAGCATAAATTCCTGCCATCATGCTCCAACTGACGCTTCTTTGACCCTCCAGAGCGAGCGTTTGTTGGTGTGGGAAAATCCCGATAGTGCACTCGCTGTTTTGCAGCGTTTGGATACCCTCTCTCTCACTCCTCACGAGCGGAACATCTACCACATGGAGCAAGAACTCGCGCGCTCGCGCACGCGCCATACATCTTATTATACAGAGGTCATCGACGCAATACTGCCTGAGTTGTTGGAATCCGGTGATGCGCTGGCTATCGGAGAAGCATACTACATGCTTGGCACATCGTCCATCCACACCAGCCGCTATGAGCAGTCCACATCCTACCTTAAGCAAGCAGAGCAGTATTTGGTTGAGTGTTTAGAGTGGAGCGTTGAGAGTCGTTTAAAGTTCAAAGTTGATAGTTTTCAAGTTGCGCTCTGCGAACAATTGTTAGGCGTGACGTGGTTTTGCTTGGGCAATACATCGGAGAGTGAGATGCTTTATCCGATTGCACATAGTTATTATCGTAAAGCCGTACCGCTTTTGGAGAAGCGAAATAACAATATTTTCCTTGCTTGCGCCTACCGTGACCTTGCACGCACCAACTCTTTGTCTGATGGCGACGGCGACTCCACGCGGCTGTGGTTTGCGCGTGCCACACACTACGCCTTGGAGGCACAAAGTACTGTGCTCGCCACGGATATAGATGCTTATTACTACCAGTATTGCGAACCTGACAGCATTGAGCGGCGTTTGCGTGCCTGCCAGCTTCTCGCCGAGCAGTACAACGTCACCACACGTTATGCCGAGATGGTGGAGGTCTATCTTTCGCGCGGTGAGACGGACTCTGCGGCGATGTACCTTGAACGGCTGCAACCCGTCGACTCAACCTACTCCTATTGGTTCGAACAGACACACGCCTATTGGCTCAGCCGACTCAATGCCGCACAGCACAACGATACAGCTGCTTACGCCACACTGCGTAGTCTGTACGACCGCACGATCATCCGCATGCAACGCGATGCCTCGGCACGCACATTCGCCATAGCACAGCACTATGATGTTGAGCGTGAACAGAAACGTGCAGAACAGGCGCAACGCGAACAGCAATGGCACAAACGTGTATCGGCAATCTTGATTCTGACGCTTGCTATCACATTGTCGCTGCTCGTGCTGCTCTTCCTCTTCTACCGCGCCAAACGCCGTGAACAGGCAACCCAACTGCAGGCATTGCGCGACAAGTACGTACAGCAATTGCAACTCGCCTTGGAGCGGTTGCAGCAGAAAGTAAACCTCACGCGCGAGATAGAGATGCAACGCATGCGTGGCAACGAGGTAGCGTTCCCCACATGGCTGCAAACCTACCGCGATGAGCAACTGACGATGAGCAAAGAGAGCCTGAACGAACTCATCGAATCGGTTGACAAAGCCCTGGACGGTGCTATCAGCCGCTTGCGTCAGGAGTGCCCCAAACTCACCGAATCCGACATGCAGTTTGCTATCCTCAGCATCATCGGCGCCTCGGATAACGACATGAGTATTCTCTTGAACGTCCAGAAACAGACCATCTACCACCGCCGCCAGATTGTGCGGAAGCATGTAGAGGAGAGCGCACATTCAAAAATCGAAATTGATAACATAGATTCTTGGCTCCGGAATTACGTTCTGCGCGTGCAATAAAGCCGTAGATAGTTTAGGTACAAAAAAGCAAATGGCGTTTTTTCCATTTGCTTTTCTTACATTTAGAAGTGCGATGATTAGAACTGCACGACGAATCCGGCGTGGACGTTGATGCCGGCTTGGGCGTAGTACCACGGCCAGCAGGCGGTGCCATCGGTGAAGTACGAGCAGTCGCTGCCGCCGTTGGAGGCGTAACGGGCGTCGAACACGTTGTTGATCTGGCAGAGCAGGGTGATGTCCGGCACGTAACCTTTCGCCTCACGCTCCTTCTTCTGCTTGACCCACTGGCGTACGGGCAGCAGGTACCGCAGGTGGATGTTCGTGGTGGAGTAGGCACGCAGAGCCGCTGTGCTGTTCTGCGTGTTGTCGAGATACTGCTTGCCGACAACATGCGTCTGCACGGTGCCGGTGAACCCCGCTACGTTGAACGTGAACAGCGACATTGCCGTAACCGACGGCGAGAACGCGATGGTCGTCTCTCGGAAGAACACCTGCTCCTCGCCCAGCCAGTTGTAGTCGGCATCGTAGCGGGTGATGGTCTCGGTATAGTTCAGAATCTTGTTGCGTGAGAGCACGCAGTTGGCGTCCCAGCGCATCCAGTTGGTGATCTTGACGCCGGCGGTGAGTTCGACGCCCATGCGGTAGGAGTCCTTGACGTTGGTAGTCGATTGTTTGCCTACGTCGTTGATGCGTCCGGTGAGCACGAGCTGGTTGTCGTAATCCATGAAGTAGAAGTTCGCGCCGACGGTGAACCGCGGATGGCTGTAGGTGTAGCCGAGTTCGTAGTCGTAGAGCGTTTCCGCCTTGGGCATATCGCCGGAATAGGTGCGGGTAGCGCGGTTGTACAGCACGTTCTCGGTGAAGTTAGCGCGGCTCGGGTCGCGGTTAGCCATGGCAAACGAGCCGTACAACAGATGCCCTTTGTTTTGGTAGGTCAGACCCGCCTTGGGGTTGAAGAAGTGGTAATACACCAGCAGCGGCAACTCGATCATGTCGGGATCATCGGCGTACTCCTTGAGCGCATCGTCGTTGATGCCGCTCATGCGGTAGCGGATGAAGCGGTACTGCAGGTCGCCGTAGAGCGAGAGCCGCTCCTGAGCACGGTGGATGATGTTCCAGTTGACCTTGCCGAAGACGTTCGCGTCGGTCTTGTGGCTGAGGTTGCGGTAGTACTCGTAGTTGTACGGCAGCTGCTGGGAGTAGAGCGAATCGCTGACCCAAAGCAGGTTGCCGTAGTGGTGACCTATATAGTGCGCTGCGGCTACGCCCATCTGCGCCTGCACGCGTTCGCTGGTGTATTTGGCAGATACGAGTCCGCCGAAATTGTGGTTGGCGAGCTGCTTGCGGAAGATGCCGTCGGTCTTCTTGACCTTGTTGCCGGCGTTGTCGGTGTACGGCAGCAGGTGGAAGTACTTGAGCGATTTGTTGCGGTACTGCTCGTAGTAGCCGCCACCGTAGGTGTAATGCGCCGTGGCGGTGACGCGCCAGTTCGGATTGATGCGGTGGTTGAACTCCAGTTGGGCGTGTTGCTGGGCGTAATGGTCTTTCTGGTCGGGGTAGTAGCAGATGTTGCCCGCCTTGTCGATATACTCGCCGCAGGGGTTATACCTGCGGTCGGCACCGTTGATGCCGTAGGCGGTGGCATAATCCACTCCGTCCCAACCCATGCCGGTGGTCTCTTTGCCACCGAAGAAGCGGAGGAACAATGACGAACGCTCGCCGTTGTAGCCGAAGTCGGCGTAGTAGGAGGTAGAGGAACCCGTCGGAGTTCACCTTGGAGAACCGCGCGTTGACGCAGAGGTTCTTAGGCAGAGCCACGTGTGCGCTGATCATCTCGCGGAAGGTGTTGTACATACCTCCGTTGAACGCTATATCGACATGGCTGTTGGGGTCTTGACGGGTCTGCATGTTAAGGCTGGCGCCGAACGACGACACGCCGTTGGTGGAGGTGCCCACGCCGCGCTGCACATCAATCGAACTGATGGACGATGCGAGGTCGGTCATATTTACCCAGAACACCGTCTGACTCTCCGAGTCATTGAGCGGCACGTCGTTGACGGTCATGTTGATGCGCGTGTGATCCGTGCCGCGGATGCGGAAGTAGGTGTAACCCACGCCCAGACCGTCGTCGCTGGTGACCTGCAAAGCAGGGATCGTGGATAGCAGCAGCGGCAGGTTCTGCCCGATGTTCTCGCGCTGGAGCTCGTCGGGCGTAACCACGCTATGCGAGGCGGTAGCTTGTTGTACACGCGGAGCGGTGACGGATATCTCGCCGATGTCGCGACCTTGGATCTCTAAGGTGTCACCACGCCATTGTGCGGACATCTGTCCGCTGATGATGAGGAGAAGGATCAGCCAAACTTGGCTGATGCAAGAGATGGGAGAGATCAGCCATGTATGGCTGATACTTGGATGTGAATGTGTCATTTCCCTTAGCAGCATTACCTGCTCAGGTTCAGCGGGTTTTTTCTCAGACGGAGCGTTCATCTATGCCGAACGCTCCGACACCCCGAATGAATCTGATGCGATGTTAAATATTGATGTTTGTTTTGTTCTTGCGAAGCCCTGTTATAGGAAGATAAACAGCAGCGGGATCAATATGCCGATAGCGAGTTCTATACCGCCGATGCCCCAGAGCCCATGCTTGCCTTTGAGCATGAAGATACCGGTGAGGGTAATCAGGATCAGTGCTCCGGCAAAGATGTCGGAGAACCACGTCCACGCCTTACCCGGGTTGTAGTGGAGTTTGCTCAGGCTGCCCAAGAACGGGCGTTTCTTCACCTGCTCCAACACGCCGACATGCGTCGTGAGATTGACGGTCAGTGTGCTGTTGCCTTTGAGGAACACTTTCAGCGTTTCGGGGTCGGGGTTGTAGTGCTGGATCTCTTTGCCCTGCATGCCGCAGAGCGTGAGCCACTCACTAATCGAGCCGTCAGCGGGCAACTGATGCTCGCTGCGCTCGATGCGATACTGGCTATTGAACGTAGCCTTGTGGTTGAGGGCGATACCGCTGATGGCGTACACCAGCAACGCACCCGCAAACACGTAACTCAGTTCGCGGTGCGCAATGCGCAACCACTTGCGAATCAATGCTCCGCGTTCCATTATTCCTCAACGATGATCTCGTAGCTGACAGCCTCGGCAAAGTACTTGCGGATGGCTTTCTTCTCGGTTTCACAGCCGTTGTCATCCTCTCCGTGCTTGAGCCCGTCGTCCATAGCGTTTTCCTCGGGCACAACCTCTACAAAGTGCAGAATGCCGCGTACGCGGACAAGATTGTTGATGCACTCAGGTGCGAAGTTACCCATCTTTGCTCCTTCTACGCGAAGGATGTGGCTCTCGTCGCTGCCCATGAGAAAGGCTTTGCGACCGCCGTGCTTGCACAGGTGCGAGCAGATACCTTGGAAGTAGATGGTGTCACCCAGCAGGGAGTCAGCCTGCGAATAGAGTTCGTCGATTGAATAAACGGTCTGAGCTTGCTCAGCTTGTTTCTGGCAGGCAGTGAACGCTACCAGCGCTACTGCCATGATGAAGAGAAGTTTTTTCATATTTTTTTTGTTCTTAGCCCCAAGGGGCACGATTATTTCACGAATTAAGCAAATTAAACGAATGCAATGATCACTTTTTTGTTCACAGATTAATCAGATTAAACAGAATGCGATGATTACTTTAGTTGTGTGCCAAGAGCGTTGTAGATGTGATTGTCGCGGAGGATGATGAGTTGTCCGTCGCGGAGTTGTTTGGTGCAGGTGGCGGGCAGGGTGATGTCAGCTACAGCACTGGGCGGGTTGTAGTCCACATGGAAGGCAACGAGGGTGTTGAACCACAAGGTGGGAGTGTTCACCGTCTGGTCAAAGACCTGGAAGTTCATACCACCATGGGAGCGCAGTGCGAGCATGATCTGCCCGTTGCGAGCCGCTGTATAGACAACCGTTGACGAACCGCCGCCGGTAGCCAGGCTGCGGATGCTGCCAAGCTTGAGCTGCTTGTCGTACGCCACTTGGCGGATATTGCCGAACAGGTAGTTATATACGTACAGCGAGTCACCGAGATCCACCGCGCCGTGGTTGAGGTTCAACGTTGTGCTGCCGAAGACAGCGGCATTGTCGAGCGTGCCGTCCGCCGTGTTGTAGGCAAGCACATAACCGTCGTTCATGTTGCTGTTCTGCTCGCCGCCGCTGTGAATGGTATCTCCATTCAGTACGATGGCACCTTGTATGCCGCCGGTCAGATAGAGCATGTTGCCGTCGTGCGACAGCAGCGATTGATAGAGCAGGTTACCCTGTTTGTTGTTATAGCGAATGATAGGTGTTACGCTCAGCCAGTTCACGGTCAGGTCGGTACTGAGGCAGGCATTCACTACGCTCAACTCTTTCACCTCAACCGACTTGTCGCCAAGGCTCAGATCTGCCGACTCCTCTTCGGCTTTTGCAAGCCCGGAGAAGTAGAGTTTGCTTTTGCGGTACGCTACACAGAAAGGTTTGTCGTTTTGGACTGTTCCCTCGCCGGTGATATGTGCTACGTAGCCGAGATCGGCATCGAGTTTGAGTACCAAACCGTTATAGCGTGCGTCGGTTGTTGTGCCGTCCCATTCGGGTTGCGGGCGTGCGCTGATGGTCACGTCGTCAATGCGCATATCTAATGACTGCGAACCGGCGATATATATATTTCCCTTCTTGTCCTCCACGGCAGCGGAGAACGTGAACGCATCGGTTGTTATGTCCTTTTTGCCTTTGGCTGCCTTCTCTGTGCTGACCCACAGATCTTTGACGGCTGTTACGTTACCGTCCTTATCCACGCGCACGAGCACGGGTTGGGTGATCCACTCGCCCGGGTACTCCAACTCACGACTGTACGACTCGCCTGCCGCATCCACAATCTTGTAGAGCAGCGATGTCACGCCAGCTTGTTTGTTCCGGTCGCTGTGGCGGAACTTGAGCGCCATCACTGCGCCTCCGTCAGCGGTCGGTGTCACCGCACTCTGGCTGTCATTCACATCGCCGTCCTCGCTATGCACCGCCCACAGCACATCACCGTTCTTGCCAAGCTTGGCGAGCAGAAAGTTCTTGTTATAGCCACTTGCAGTACCGTAATCGGCACCCGGATACTGTTCTTCGCCCAACACACCGAAATCGGTTGCGTAGAGTGAGCCGTAGTTGCCGAACACCAACAGCGAACTGTCGGCATAGTAGGCTACATATTGGATATTTGTCTGCGCTTTGCTCGTTTCCGTTGCGGAGAGAGTGGTCAGCCAATCGAAAGTTTGCGCCTGCGCGCATAGGGCGCATGTGATAATAAGGAGTGTAAATATTCGTTTCATCTCACGTTGTTTTGTCAAATCGGCTACAAAATTACAACTTTTTTTTCAATTTTGCAAGTAAAAACGCAAAAATACCAACAAATGGCTATTGCAAATATCAAAAAAATGTCGTATCTTTGCATCGTTTTTCGTGCAAATTGTTGCTCCGGCATAGTGCGCGACGCTAAAAGACACAAACTTTTAACTATTTTATTATATGAAGAAATTTTTTACATTTGTTAGCGCAGCCCTGCTGGCATTCAGCATGCAGGCTGCAGAAACGATTGAAGTAGATGGTCTCTACTATCAGTTGAATCCGGAAACCCAAACAGCGACACTGATTCGCCACGATGCAAACTCGAAGTACGAGATCGATGACATCGTTATTCCCGTATCGGTCAGCAAGGACGAAACTGTTTACCCCGTTGTGGCTCTTGGTCAAGGTGCATTGCGTAACACCACTGCAAAAACCATCACGTTCGCAGAGGGCAGTCAGGTGACTGAACTCGGTATGCAGGCTTTCCAAGCTGCGGTGAACGTTCAGGAACTGGAGTTGCCCGAAGGTATCAAACTTATTCCGTTGACCTGCATCCACAATGCTACAGCTACCAACCCGATGACGATGAAGAAACTCATTCTTCCTTCTACAGTTGATTCGCTGGCACTCTTCTCGATCTGCTTGCCGCAACTGGAACTCCTCGAGTTCAAAGGTGCTACTCCTCCGAGCATCGCGACCAAAGTAACAGCCACGTGGACGCAGAACCCGTGGCAGATTAGCGTAGGCAACGTTTGCAACACTGCCCAAACAGCAACAGTCCTTGTTCCGAAAGGCGCTGTTGAGGCGTACCGTAACACCGAGTGGATCGGCGATTACTTCTCTCTTATCGTCGATGTTCTCAAAGATACCATTCTGGTAGATGGCTTGTATTTCGAGTTGGACAACCTTAAGCAAACCGCTACACTCATCCGCTTGAATGCAAGCTGGAAGTACGAAATTGACGACATCGTTATCCCTGTATCGGTCAGCAAAAACGGATTTGATTATCCCGTTGTAGCTCTTGGTCAAGGTGCGCTGCGTAACACAACAGCCAAGACAATCACCTTTGCCGAAGGCAGTCAAGTAACCGAACTCGGCATGCAGGCTTTCCAAGCTGCTGTGAATGTGGAAGAGATTGAACTGCCGGAAGGCATCAAGATTATTCCGTTGACCTGCTTCAATAATGCTACGGCTTCTAACCCGACCAAAACCAAAAAGGTTGTTCTGCCTGCTTCGCTAGACTCAATTGCACGTCTTTCGTTCAGCCTGCCGCAGTTGGAGACCTTGGAGTTCAAGGGTGCTGTTCCTCCGCGCATCAACACATTCACTACGGGCAGCGGTTACACTCAGAACCCGTGGGAGGTATCTGACGGTCACGCCAATAACACTGCCAAATCAGCTGTTGTTATCGTGCCGAAAGGCTCACTCGAGGCTTATCAGAACACAGCTTGGATCGGCGACTACTTCACAACCATCCAAGAGGCTGAAGACACTGCAACCGCCGTTGAGAATGTCAGCAGCAACAATGCCTTCCGTTCGGGCGTATATACCATCACAGGCTGCTACCTGGGCGAGGATGCTACGAACCTGCCGAAGGGAATGTACATCATCAATGGTCAGAAAGTGATCCGTTAAGCAACGAATTTGCTTACATAGCACAAAAAAATCCCGCAAAATTTGCATTTGTGGGATTTTTTTTGTACCTTTGTGCGATAATTCTTTTTGTTCACGAATTAATCGAATTAAACGAATTGCATGGGCTCTTTTAGTCAACAATTAAAGACTATTAAAAACTATTACAATGCTATGATAATTGGATGGAAAAAGGGAAGAAGATACTAAGCATCATTCTTATTGCTCTTGCGTACGGCTATCTGGGCTACAAGATTGTGACCTACGACAACTACGCAGGCTTGGCGGAACGATTCAGTCAGGCTCAGCTATGGCAGTATATCTGTCTTTTTGGCAGTTTTCTTCTCTTTCCTGTCAACCGCCTTTGCGAGGCGTGGAAATGGCAGTTTCTGGTGCGAGGCTTCGAGCCGATGAACATATGGGAAGCCCAGCGGCAAGTGTATTACGGCACGATAGCGGGCTTTGTCACGCCCTACAAACTCGGCGAGTACCCCGGGCGCGCACTCCTGTTCCGTCACACCAAACAACACTGGCTGACTGCGACCTGCATGGGCATCATCGGCGGTTATGCCATGACCACCGTCATCGTTGTGTTCGGTCTGCCGGCTGCGGTGTGGTGGTTGGCGCCTGACAGCTCGCTCATTTGGAGTATTGCCCTTGCATTGTTGGGCGCATTGCTGGCAATCATTGCCCTGCCTGCTATAATGGAAAAGCGAACAAACCCGCCTGCTTGTCGGCAGTATGGCGTCGTTATCCTACCATGACATTGCTGTACTCTTAGGTATATCCCTCGTGCGCTATGCGGTGTTCTCGCTGCAGCTGTTGCTTACCTTGCTGTTCTGCGGCGTCAGGCTTGATGCAGTATCCATGCTCGTCACGCTACCGCTGTACTATCTGCTGATCACTGTCACGCCGAACGTGCCCGCCGCTGAGATCGCCGTGCGCGGTGCGTGGGCTGTAGCAATCTTCGAGCGCTTCGGCTCGGATATATCCGCTGCGGCTGTCATAGCTACCTTGCTTCTCTGGGCAATCAATACCGTCTTCCCTCTCATCATCGGCAGCATTGTGGCACGTCATAAGTAACACGATCGCCCAAGCTTGGTCGATACATCCCATCTATCTGCCATTATTTCCCCCACTTGTGGCACGTATGTCACCCGCACATTGCAATATATACTACTGCATGCAATATACACATTACAACAATCGGCAAAATCGTCGATTTTTATGTTATATAGCATGTTTTGGCACGCCTATTGCGTCTGTATAAGTGAATGCGTACAGCGAAAAAGGCGTAAAA
Source organism: Paludibacteraceae bacterium (assembly GCA_905233935.1). Classification (GTDB taxonomy): domain Bacteria; phylum Bacteroidota; class Bacteroidia; order Bacteroidales; family Paludibacteraceae; genus Colicola. Next base: position 17,125 of record CAJOFU010000037.1, on the reverse strand, counting down.
ACAACGAAAATTAACAAAAACAGTATTTTTTAACTCACGCCTGCGACGTACGCACGTACAATAAACAAAAGTATTTATTAAGTAGAACGCGCCCTTGGCGCACGACGTTAACTCGGATTGTTAACAACAGAAACGTAAAACTAATTTAACAAACTTAACAGAGGGAAGATAAACCCTTACGAACCGCGCGATGTGAATCGTTCGGGAACAAAAAAACCTACTAACAATGAAAAAGACTTTTGTAACTGTAACTCTTTTCGTAGCCATGGCAATAGCTGCCAGCGCTGCAAGTCGTGAACAAGACAACATGGTTGCTACCACGCAGGCCGAAGTAATCAACGAGCAAAATGCCGATGAGCATGACATCTACCGCTCTTACGCAATGCAAAGCGAAGAGGCTGACAAGCATATTATACGATTCTATGACATCGACCGCATCGTCATCAAGAATGACAACCACGCTGTCATCCGCATCTATGATGAAAAGTGGAATCTCATCGAGAAGACCAACGGCGATGTCGATAAGGACGTACGCGTAGGTAACTACTACGTTACCTGCTCCAGCCGCATCACCAGCCGCTACGTACAGCAGTATGCCGACAACCTCATGCGCTAACCCTTCAGTTGTTAGCCAAACTTGGCTAACGTAACAAGTAACCAACTAACCCTCAGCCCTCGAAAATCGGGGGCTGAGTTCGTAATATGCAAAAATATTTGCCCGAAAATTTGCAAATGTCAAAAAAAAGTCGTACCTTTGCATGTTTTTTCTGACAACCCACGAGAATATGGCAGTAATCATCCAAGAAATCAAGACAAAATGGCAGTTGTACAAGTTCGTGACGTTCTACAACGAATTGTACAAGGATTGCGAGTTCGCTTGTCCGCGCCTCATCTTTGATGAACTCAACACCTTCAATCGCAAGAAGAACCCTTCGTACGACGTCTGCGAATCCGTTGAGTACCTCGCCTACCGCGACGGCAAGATCGTCGGCCGCGTAGCCGGTATCATCAACCGCGTAGCCAACGAGCGCTGGGGTGTCAGGAAGGTGCGTTTCGGCTGGCTTGACTTCATCGATGATATGGAAGTAAGTCGCGCATTGTTGGACGCCGTTGTCCTTTGGGGTAAGAGCAAAGGGATGACGCAACTCAATGGTCCTGTGGGATTTACAGATTGGGATTACGAAGGACTGCTCATCGAGGGATTTGAGTACCTTGCGCCGGTTGCATCGCTGTACAACTACCCGTACTACCAGAAGCATCTTGAGGCGTACGGGCTCACGAAAGAGGCAGATTGGATTGAGTACCAGTTCCCCAAACCGCACCAGGTCACCGAACGCATGGCGCGCATGGCGAAGATCGTAGCCGAACGCAGCCACGTGCGTATAGAGAAAGTACACAACCCCAAAGAGCTGACGGAGAAGTTCGGTATGCAGTATATGGATGTGCTCAATGAAGCCTACCAGAAGCTGTACAACTTCCAGCCGATGACCCAGCGCCAGAAGGAGTATTACCGTGACATGTACTTCCCGCTGCTGAACTTCGACTTCGTTTCCATCGTTGCCAACGAGCAAAACGAGTGCGTGGCAGTCGGTCTGGGTATGCCGGATATATCCGAGGCGGTACACAAGTGCCACGGCAGACTGTTCCCCTTCGGCTGGTATCATATACTCAAGGCGCTGAAAGCCAAACAGCTGGAGCGGTTTGACCTGTTGCTCATCGGTGTGCGACCTGACTACCAGGACAAAGGCGTTACGTCGCTGATCATGAACGACTTTATCCCTTATCTCAAGCAGTACAATGTGCAGATCCTTGAAACGACATCTATGCTCGAGACGAACAACAAGATCCTGTCGTTCTTTGACGGCTACGAACGCAAGCAGCACAAACGTCGTCGCGCCTACGAAAAGAAAATTTGAAATCATAAATTTGAAATTTGAAATCCTTTGACTTCCGTCGAAAAATATGAGAAAGCCCTGGCTATGCTCGATGAGTATATCCGTGAGCACAACCTCAGGCACACGTTCGAACGTGAGTGCCTGCTTAAGATTATGGCGGAAGTTAAGAAGCCGATCTTCACCGTTCACGACATCGACGAGAAGCGCAAAGAGCAGCATATTTCCGTGCCGACGCTATATAATTCGCTCAATCTGTTCGTTTCGGCACGAATTTTGTATAAACTTCAGCGGACACACGGCGTGCAAGTCGAGCAGTACAAGTGGGCGTTGGACGCCAAGGATAACCTGCGGGTCATTTGTACGCGTTGCGGACGCGAGGCGAACTTCACCGACCAGGCAGTGCAGCGCATATTGCACGATCGTAAGTACGCCAACTTCATTCCGGCACACTTCTCGCTCTGCGTGTATGGCGTGTGCAAGACCTGTCGCCGACTGCTCATCCAGCGCAACCCCGAGGAACAGGGAGTGAAGGAGTGAAAGAATGAAGATTTAAGAATTGTGAGTATGTATTGGATCATATTTGGAGCAACCCTTTTGGCGAGTTGGATAGTCAGTGCACTGTTCGAGAGCCGCATCAAGAAGTACAGCGCTATCCACACCTCGATGACCGGACGTGAGGTGGCAGAGCGGATGTTGCGCGAGAACGGCATCACCGATGTCAAGGTAATCTGCACCGGTGGCAGACTGACCGATCACTATAACCCAATGGATCAGACGGTTAACTTGTCGAAAGAGGTGTATGAGGGTGCTACGCTTACAGCCATGGCTGTTGCCGCACACGAGTGCGGTCACGCTGTGCAACACGCAGTAGGCTACGCACCACTTAGAATGCGCTCGGCGCTGGTGCCTGTGGTGAACTTCAGCTCCAAGTGGGTGATGTGGATTATTCTGGCAGGACTGTTGGTAATCAAGACCTTCCCCGAACTGATGTTGTTCGGTATCGTGTTGTTCGCATTGACCACCTTGTTCTCGTTCGTCACACTCCCTGTGGAGATCAACGCCTCGGTGCGTGCCATCAACTGGATGGAGGAGTCGATGCTTGTCAGCCGTGAGGATCTGCCCAAGGCTTCCGCAGCCCTGCGTGCTGCTGCCTACACTTACGTCGTAGCAGCTCTCTCATCCCTCGCCACGCTGCTGTACTACATCCTCATCTTCGTCGGTGGCAGCCGCAGATAAGTTGTTGGTGGTTGTTGGCAGTTGTTGACCTAAAATGATCTTTGAAAAAGTAGTCATTGCAATATAAATCAAAATGTTGCGTGCAATATTTTGATTTAAGAGCGGAGGCAATCGTGCGCTTTATGTCGCTTGGCGACATCTGTTAGCACGATTTGCCGAACGCGAAGGCCCCGTAGCTCAATTGAATAGAGTGTCAGATTCCGGTTCTGAAGGTTCTGGGTTTGAGCCCCAGCGGGGTCACAGAAGCTTACGTAGCGTAAGCGGAGGAAGGTTCACCCCGCCCAGCGGGGTCACGAGCGCGAAAGCAAATCGTGCTAACAGATGTCGCCAAGCGACATAAATCGCACGATTGCTTATCGCGCTTCCGACAAACAACGCTGGCACGTCCCTTGTCGGGGAAAGAAGGACAACAAAATGGTTTTTAATTGTCTTTAATTGTTGACTAAAAGGATGCAAGAAGCATTGCAGTTTTTGGAGGACTTGGCGCGCAACAACACCCGTGAGTGGTTTGCCGCCAATAAAGAGCGCTATCAGTCGGCGCTCGCTACGTTTACGCAGTTCTCCGAACGCTACATTGCAGGTATTCAGTCGTTTGACGACACGATGCCCGGCATAACGCCTAAGGACTGCATGTGGCGCATCTACCGCGACACACGATTCAGCAAGGACAAGACGCCGTACAAAGACCACTTTGGTGTGTATCCTTGTGCCGGTCAGCCCGGACGTCCGCAAACGATGGGCAAGAAGTCTGACAGGGCAGGGTATTACTTCCACTTGCAGCCCGGGCTATGTATGTTTGCCGCAGGGATGTGGTGCCCCAACCCCGACCTGCTGAAGGCTGTGCGCAGCGAGTTGCAGGCGAACTACGAGGAGGTGGAAGAGATCATGGCAGCCGAGTCGTTTCAGCGGTACTTCGGCGACTTCGAACAGTCGAACATGCTCAAGCGCGTGCCGGCGGGTTATGATCCCGACTTCCCGCATCCTGAATGGTTGAGGCAGAAGTGGCTGATCATCTCCACACCCTTCACCGATGCAGAGGTCTGCCAGCCCGACTTCCTTGACCACCTCTTGGATGTCGCCCGTGCCGCCAAACCGATGAACGACTTCCTCAACTACACCTTCGAGGAGTACGGCGAATTTCCCGACCGCCACTAAAATGACAAATAACAAATCACAAATAGTAAATTGCCGCTGACGCGGCACGGTTCCATAGTTCAATGGATAGAATACGGGTTTCCTAAACCTTAGATCCGGGTTCGATTCCCGGTGGGACTACCACTCACACCCCTCATAACCGTATGAGAATCCCCGACAGCGGAGCGTCATATTTGGCGCTCCGCTGTCATTTTTGTGCCCTCTTTTTCAGAATTATTCAAGCCTTATTTTATGCTTTTCAGCATATTTTCTTTAGATCTTCTTTAGTTCTTCTTTGGTTGTTATTTAGTTCATATTTAGTTGATAACAATATCAAAGCACTCTCATTATACATTGTCACTACAAGGTCCTTATTCTAACTTTCCGATTTGACCATTATTGTATTTTTGATGATTTTGGGTAATTTTTGACCAAGTTATGCTCGTTTTCGCGAAAAAACAAAGTTTTTTGAATTATTTTGTCATTTTATTTGCAAATTCGAAAAAAAAGTTGTACCTTTACACACTTTTTTCCCCTACTCGTACACACGCCCTCGCGTAGGCGCGTGCAACTATCGCCCATATATGGCCGATGCAACAAAGGTAAAGCATCGGTATGGTGGAAATGATAGCCCATGTATGGTCGATGCAACAGTACAACAAAACAAACGCAAACAACTAACAAATTACATATCATGAATAATAAATATCCCCGATTGTTAACAGCACTCTGTGCATTAATACTCACCATTGGCTCGTTGTGGGCTGTGCCGGCTTATAGAGGCTGGCAGGAACGCACGCTGGCTGACGGCACAACCATCACTCTCCGCCAGATAGGTGACGAGTTCTACCACTACTGGGAAACCCAGGACGGCAAAATCGCCCTTGAGCAAGAAGACGGTACGTTCGACTGACCAACCCCGCCCCACAGGCGAGCAGATCGCGGCAAGACGCAAAGCGTCAAACATGTATCAATCCCAACCCCGCAAGGCTATTGGTGAGCGCAACCTTGCACCGAAAGGCTTGGTAATCCTCGTGCAGTTCAAGAACATTAGTTTCAACGCATCGAACAACGCCACGGCATTCAACAACATGTTGAACCAAGTGGGATATAGTTACGGCGGCGCAACAGGTTCAGCGGTGGATTACTTCACGGCGCAATCCAATGGTACCTATGTGCCTGCATTCGACGTATTTGGGCCTGTAACACTGCCGGAGAACCGTGTGTACTATGGCGAACAGGGTACGATCAACGGCAGCGAGGAGAATGATATGTATATAGCTGACTTCGTGATTGATGCTGTAAAAGCTGCCGACGAGGCGGGCTGTGATTTCAGCCAATACGACTCCGACGGCGACGGTTATGTGGATATCGTGTATTTCTTTTATGCTGGCAAAGGTCAGGCAGCCGGTGGTACGTCGGAAACGATTTGGCCGCATAACTGGGAACTCAATAGTGCACTCTATTACGGGCAAACACATGGTAATTCGGGCTACTCATATGGTAACCTGCCTCGTCTGGACGGAAAGCGAATCAATAACTATGTATGCTCGGCAGAGCTGAAGTCCGACGGTAGCCGTTCGGGTATAGGTACGTTGTGCCACGAGTTCAGCCATGTGCTGGGAATGCCGGACTATTATGATACTAAATATGGAGATAACTATAAAAACGAAGTAACTCCAGGCGAGTGGTCAATCATGGATCAGGGCAGTTACAACAACAACGAGATGACTCCGCCGAACTATTCGATCTTCGACAAGTATTTCATGGGCTGGGCTACACCTAAGTTCCTTGCCAAGGATGAGAAAAAGAATGTGACGATGTCCGCAGGCTATAATGATGCATATCAGATAACAGGTGGATCGACACTTGCTGCATATACAAGCACAAGCACGGTTTATTATATTGAGAACCGCCAAAAGAGTGGCTGGGACGCTTACCTGCCCGGACATGGAATGATTGTGTGGCAGGTGAAATACAATTCATCGGCGTGGTCGAACAACGCGCCAAACAATACATCCGGCAATCCGCGCTACACTATCGTGCCGGCTGACGGCAAGACAAAGAACTACGGTGATGGCGCAGACCCCTTCCCGGGTACGAAAAGCAAGAAGTCATATACTCCCGTCACCGGTTGTGCGATGACCGAGATCACCGAGAGTAGCAACAATATCACCTTCAAGTACAACGGCGGTGTGAACAAGACCAAGTGCACGTACGAGTTCTTGACAGATCATTGTTCTGCTCCGGCAGACGGCGAGGTGGCAATCAATGCTGCACTCAACGTAACCATCACTCCGGACGACGGCTACACGCTGGCTGATGTTTCGTGTTGGACGGTGGAGATGGGCGGCGTGGAACTGACCTACGGTTCGGGATTCACGTATAACGTCTCGACAGGTGCGTTCAGTATCGCCAGTCTGACCGATGACGTGGTGATCATGGCTGAGGCTAAACAGATCTTTACAGTCACATGGAGCGTAAACGGATCGACAACCACCGCAAACTACATCGACGGCGCCTCGCTTGTTATGCCATCCACGCCTTCTGACTGCCCGGGCGGAAAGAAGTTTGTGGGCTGGACGGCAAGCACGTCGGTGACAGGCAACAAACCTGCCGACTTGTTTACCGCAGCGGGCACCAAGACCGTGACGGCTAATGTGACCTATTATGCAGTCTATGCTACTGCCGGTGAAGGTGGCGGCGGTTCATCCACATGGACGCTTGTGACCGATGCATCCAGCCTGCGCAGCGGCGACGTGCTGGTGATAGCAAGTAATACGAAAGGCAAAACTGCCGGCGATATATCTTCGCAAGTGATGACCGAGGTGACTTCCACGTTCAGTTCGGGCGATTCGTACGCTACGATTACTTCGTTGGGAAGCGGTACAGTCGAGCTGACGCTTGGCGGAAGCGAAGGTGCATGGACGCTAACTTCAACCAGCGGACTACTTGGCGCAACGACGACTAAGAAACTGGCGTGGGGCAGTGGTACAACGACGTGGAGCATCAGCATCACCTCTGATGGTGCTACTATTCAGAACGGCACAGCCGGTAATGGTGCATTCTTGCATAACTTCGGTTCAACACGTTTTACTACCTATACCTCTTCTCCGACTAATCAAATGCTCTTGCCGCAACTCTATCGCAAGGGCGGTGGTGTGTCGTATAGCGATTATGGCACAACATGTGTCATCTGTGCACTGTCAAGTATCTCACTGAACACCGACAATGTGAAAAAGTCGTTCACTACCGATGATACATTTACTTCAGCAGGCCTGGTGGTTACGGCGAACTACAGTAACTGCTCGTCGCGAACGGTAACGCCGACCAATGTTTCGACTCCGAGTTTGACTACAGCAGGTGACAAGACGGTAACGGTTACCTACACGGAGAATGATGTTGAAAGAACGTCAACTTATACCATCAATGTTGCAGCTGTGGTAAAACACACCGTTACGTGGAAGACTTGCGGCGGCACAACATTCAAGACCGAGCAGTATGTGGATGGCGATCCGCTTGTACTGCCTTCATCTGCACCCGGTGCGAACACCGAAGGCAAGGCGTTCTATGGCTGGACAACCGAGTCAAGTTATACCGGTGCTACCGCTCCGGCAACGATCAGTGCCGGCGGCGCGGTAACAGCTGATGCAACCTACTACGCAATCTATCATTAAGTCTCATCATGAAATACACAACAGTTATGAAGACTACAAAATATATTCTCACCCTTGTGCTCACCGCGTGGTGTGCAGTGGGGAATCTATACGCTGTCGAGAAGTCGTACTACAACTCCGTTAACGGCACGAGCGGCACGACACTGCGTCAGGCGTTGACCACGTTGACCTATACCAAGCACACGACGGACTTGGGTTACAACTGGACGTTCGATGGTATAGACGTTGTGAACGGCGAGGTACTGGATATGTACTCAAACTGTGCTTGGACACCAACAACCGATCAATGTGGAAACATTTCAGGCGTTTGTGGATGCTATAACCGAGAACACCTTGTTCCACAGAGTTTGTTTGAAAACAAAGCTCCACAAGTAAGTGACCGTCACCATCTTTTCTTAACTGATGGCAAGGTGAATGGTATGCGTTCGTCTTATCCATTCGGCGAGACGAATACTACGACAGGCTTTTCTTCGATAAGTAATGGCGAAAAGGCACTCGGAAAGTTGGGCGCATCGTCAAGCGGATATACCGGTACAGTCTATGAACCGGCCGATGAGGCTAAAGGTGACATAGCTCGTGCAGTCATGTACATGGCTATTCGTTATGCTACTGCTGATGTATGCAAGAAATATGGAGGTACGGCCAACTCTTATCCTGTAACGACTTGGAGTAATTCTATGTTCAGTGGCAATCTTAGCAAGAATTACGGTCTATCGGACAATGCGGTAGCTGTTTTCCTTAAGTGGCATAGAGCAGATCCTCCAAGTGCGAAAGAGATTGCACGCAACAACGGCGTGGAGAGTAAGCAAGGCAACCGCAACCCGTTCGTTGATCTTCCTGATTTGGTAGAGTATCTTTGGGGTAACCATGCCGGCGAGACAGTCAACTTGAGCAGCCTGGATATAGCCACCGGTGGCGGAAGTGTTCCGACCACGTATGAGGTGACGCTCAATCGCAATGGCGCAACACAGACTATAACCTGTTCGGGCACTTACACATTGCCGACCTCCTCTACCGAAGCCAATGCTTGCGAGGGCTGGGCGTTTGCAGGTTGGACAGAAACTTCATCTGTAAGTGGTACTTCTGAGCCGACTTGGAAAACATCTGTCACTGGGGCTACAACATTGTATGCGGTGTATAGCCATACAGAATCTGGTGCGCCTCGTCGCGCAAAGATGGCTGAGGAAGTGGTTTACACCTTGACGCCGACATCTGGAACTAACAATAGCTATACTGGCAATTGCGACATCGAAATTGATGATATCACCTGGAACTTGATGGGTAATTCGCAAACGAATCCATGGCGCATTGGCGGTAAGAGCCTTACTAATGTAGGTCGCAGTTTGTCCAGTAAGACTGCCATTGCAAACAACGTTACCAAAATCGAAATCGAACATGGTGCAGCGTCTAGTATTACTATTAATTCGATGACTGTTGTTGTATCACAAAATTCTAATTTTAGTAATCCTGTTAGTACATTAACTCCGACATTTGCAGCTAATAATACAGTTACTGTTACTCGTCCTGATGGAAAAGATTGGTCGAATTGCTATTATAAGATCACCTACAATGTTTCAGTTTCTGGAACAAGTAACAAGTTCTTAGAGTTTAAAGGGGCAACGTTCTATGCAGAAGAAGGCGGCTCAAGTGGCGGCGGTAGTACCACCACCTACAAGACTTCGCCTGAATGCGGCACACAACACACCATCACATTAAGCAGTGACGGCTCAGTTACCGGTGGTACGTTTGAGACCAGCGCTACATCCGCTTACAAGGGCGCAACAATCACCTTATATGCTGATCCGTCAGATGGCTATGCGTTCGGCAGTTGGACTGTAACAGCAGGTGGCAGTCCTGTGACCGTAACTGACAACCAGTTCACGATGCCTGATGCAGATGTGACTATTTCTGCTTCATTCACGCCTCTGCCGACATACGACATCAAGTTCTATAACAACGGCACGCAGATAGGCTCTACACAGTCTGTTTATCAAGGCGGCACACCGAATATTCCTTCCGTTGAAGCCTGCGAAGGCTACACCTTCGTCGGCTGGTGGACAGCTGAACTTGGTAATAAAAATACCGAAGTTAAATCATGGATTGAAGACTTCACCGTCACTAAGGCACAGAATTACTATGCAATCTTCAGCAAGGGCGAAGGTGGTGGAGGAAGCACGAAGTATGACATTGACTTTGAAAGTGAATCATCTGCATACACAGATTGGACATTTAGCGATATTACTACGAAAGATCAATCAATTACTGCTAAACAAGGTAGTTATTCTGGAACGACAAATGCTAAAACATCAGCGTATGTGGTTACGAAAAACAAGATAGCGAATCCGTCATCTATCGTATTCCATGTATCCAAGACATCAAACAACACAACCTCCAGTTCTTGGTATGTACAGACCTCGGCAAACGGTTCTGATTGGAGTAATATTGGAGATGCTCAGTCTGCAACATCAATGTCTAAAGGTTCGTGGATACGGGTTACGAGAGATTTGTCATCTAAATCCAATGTGTATGTTCGCGTGTATTATTCTGGCTCAACTGCTATCAGAAGTATAGATAGTCTGTCTCTTGTTGCAGGTGGTGGCGGCACAACCTACTACACCTCCACAACAACTTGCTCTGCGGCTTGTACGAAGTTGGATGCGCCTTCCGTAACAGCGACACCGGGTAACGGGCAGATTACGCTCACTTGGGCAGACGTTACCGGTGCGGATCATTATACGGTGACCATCAGCAGCAAGGGTACAGGTTACACCACCGAGTGCGGTAGTGCGTCAACAATAGGCAGTATCACACATCCAAGTTCGGGCTCTAACCAATGTATCATTACTGGTCTGACGAACGGTTTGGCATATACCACCAATGTCTTGGCGAACGCATCGAGTTCAACCTGCGACAGCGACGCAGACGAGGATACCGCTACGCCGCAAGATTGTACTCCGTGGAACGATCCGACATTGTCGTGGAACAAATATAGTCTGAATACTACAACGAACAAGACCACTACAGTAAGCGTTGGTACCCCGACGCACGGTACGTTGTCGTTTGAGTCAAGCAATCCGGAAGTGCTGACTGTGAATCAGTCAACAGGTGCCGTGACAGCGGTAGGTTCCGGTGAGGCGACCGTAACGGCGCATTGGACGGCAGCAAATGGTTACTGCGAGAAGACGATGACTTCGCAGACCTTCGAGGTAGCAGGGCCTTTGACCATTAGTTTCGATGCCAATGGCGGCTCGGGAACAATGACCGCTCAGACGGTTACCTACAAGGTGGCTGAAGCTATCAAGGACAACACCTTCGAACGTGAAGGTTACACCTTCATCGGCTGGGCAACAACTGCCGATAGCGAGAAGGTTTATAATGACAAGCAGAGCGTGGCATTCACGAATTCGCAAACCTTGTATGCAGTTTGGCAACTCAACAGCCACACGGTAAGTTTCAGCTCGTCTATCACAGGTGCAACGGTTACGGTGAATGGTCAGACCACGAACCAGACGGTTGCGTATGGTTCGACGGTTACGGTACATATCACTCCGGCTGATCACTATACCATCACAACCGTCAGCATCAAGGGTGCAACAAGCGGTAATGACATCGCTCAAACCGGTAGCGGCGAGACGCGTACGTTCACGATGCCTGACGAGAATGTGAGTGTTTCCGTAGAGATGACCGCCGAAAGTACATACAACGCTACGTTCTACAATAGCGGCGTTGCGTACGGCGTTGCACAAACCGGTTATGCCGACGATGACATCAATGCTCCGGCAACCAACCCTGTTTCGTGCGATGCAGATGAGTTCACGTTCGTTGGTTGGGTTGCTGCCCCGCAAGCATCGGAAACGACATCCAAGCCTGAGGTACTTACCTTCCCGCAGACAATGCCGGTAGGTAACATCAACTACTATGCCCTCTACCGCCGCGTAGAAGGCAGCGGTGGCGGTGAGGCAAGTGTGACCTTCAAGACCAAAACAGGCTCTGATGATGGTACAGATCGCACCGAAGACAGTGCAATCAAGGAGAACCTTGTTAAGTCATATACCGGCATTTCGTCGTTCTCTGCAAGTAGAGCGTACTTAGGTTTGTCCGGCGTTAAACTCGGCGCTTCAGGTGGTTCGGGATATATCACACTGAACCTCTCGTCGCCTATCACAACGAACACGATCACCGTCCATGCAGCTAAGTATGGCACGGATACCGGTGATCTACAGATTGAGGTGAATGGATCGAATAGTTTTGGTAGCGCGTTGTCGCCTGCTGACGGTACACTGACGTTCACCAACAGTTCGGAGGTAGAGATCTCTGACCTGACTATATCTACCACCTCCAAACGTGCGTACGTAGCATCTATCAGTCTGGGTGGCGGCGGTACGTCGTACTACACCACATCGCCTGTCTGCACGCCGTGTGAGCATAAGGTTACGCTCACTAAGGGCGCAGAGACCAATGGTACATTTACCTTGAGCAAAGCCAATGGCGAGTATGACAACTGCAAGTCGAACTTCACCGTATCTGTTTCGAATATATCGCCTGCCGAGGGGTATAGGTTCAAGAACGTGACGGCTACCGGCGGCATCAATGTGGCTGTTTCCGGTCCTGATGGTAGTGGTAACTATGCAGTTAACTACGCCAAGGGCAATAGCGTAACTTCTACCGTAACAGCGCACTTCGAACAGATACCTTCGCACACCGTTACATGGAGTGCCAACGGCAACACGAGCAACCAAGTATCGTACAAGGAAGGCGCAACAATCACCTTCCCTGAATCAGCTACCGGTTGCGACGGAATGACGTTCATGGGTTGGAGTGCCGTAGAGGTTGAGGAGCAAGACAATGCCCCGGATTACACCACCGAGGCAACCATGGGTGAGGAAGATATTACATTCTATGCGGTGTTTGCGACAGAGACAACTACAGATGGAGGCAGTACAACACAGAAAGCAAGTTCCATCGCCGTAGGTGACGTGATGATATTGGTTTATGAAACCGGTAGCAAGGAGTTGAGTGCTATATCCACTACTTCCACGAAGTATGGTATAGGAACGAGCTATTCAACCACTCCGGCTGGTGCATACACCTTAAATGTGGTAGCCGGTAACTCAGAAGGTAGTTTTGCGTTTAAGCATGATAATGTGTATCTGAATTGGAGTAGTGGCAATAGCTTAAGTAGCGCAAACAGTTTATCTAACAATACTTCATGGAATGTTACATTCAGCAGTGGTAATGCCGTTATCAAGAATGTAAATGACGAAAGTCGTGAAATCCGTTGGAATAACAATTCCGGTCAAGAGCGTTTTGCTTGCTACACTTCCGGACAACAGGCAGTTCAACTCTACAAGGTAGGCTCAAGTAGCACCACTACATATACCGGCTACACGACCTCTTGTACGCCGTGTGATAAGCAAGTAACTATCGTTAAGGGTGAAGAGGAAAATGGTTCATTTGCATTAAGTTTGACCGGTGCGCAAGATAACTGCCATTCTGCCGGTGTGGTGGTTTCTGTAACAGATATTATGCCTGCGACGAATTACCAATTCAAAGAAATCACACAGGAAGGTATAGCTACCGGCGTGACGATTGACAATGATGCCAAGACTGTTACCTACGCCAAGGATGTAACGGGTACATCAACCATCAACGTAGTCTTCGAGCCCAAGCCGACCTACACTGTTCGGTTCTTTGATAATGGTACGAAGATTTCCGAGGAATCGGTTGTAGAAGGCAATAGCCCAACAAAGCCTACTGATCCTACAGGTTGTGAGGGCTACGAATTCCAAGGATGGTGGGGTGCTGAACTTGCAGAAGACAACACCACCGCATACTCATGGCTCAATAGTTTCGGTGCCGTGTATAGTGACAAAGACTACTACGCCGTATTTAAGCATGTTGAAGATGGTAGCGGTGCTTCAGAGGGTGAATATACCTTAAAAAGCGGAGACGAAAGCGGTAGTTTTACTATCGTAAGCGGAGTAACCGGTGAGTTCGAACAGAATGATGGACAAAATCCTCCTGTATGGAATACCAATGCGGTACGTGCATATAGTAAGAATTCGCTAACCATTACATCTTCGACAGGCAACTTGACAAGTATATCATTCACTTTTGCTTCTGGTGAAGGAAGTAACGCAATTACGGCTTCTACAGGTACATACTCAAGTGGTTCATGGAGCGGTGATGCATCTTCTGTGACGTTTACCATAGGCGGATCGTCAGGTCATCGCAGATTCCAAACAATTGCAGTCGGTGGTTCAGGAACAACTTACTATACCACCGAAACGGATTGTCGTACATGCTCCGAACCGACCATTACGTTTGATGTGGTCACCGTGAACAAGTTCGACGGCGATGCTCCGTTCAAGATTACACCAAACGTCACGGGCAACACAATGGGCGTTACGGTAAGTTATAGCAGTAGCAATCCGTCGAAGGCTGAGGTTAGTGCTGATGGTACAGTTACCATCCATGATGCAATGAGTACTGAGCCTATTACTATCACGGCAACCTTGGAGAAGGTTGATGACGGTGTAAACTGTCAAAAGAAAGTATCGGCTTCTTATACACTGAATATATATAATAAGGTAACATGGCTCGTCAACGGTTCGGAATATACAACCGGTGATCCGACATCGCAAACAACTGAAGGCGGTCAAATCACTACATATCCGACTGATCCGGATGGCTCAACCGTTTGCAGTGGCAAGACATTCATGGGATGGACAACAGCTGAGTATGAGGAGAGCGACACTCCGCCGACTCCTCTCTATTCCGGTCTGAGCACGATGTTAGGTGTGTATATCACACAAGGCACAACGTTCTATGCTGTATTTGCCGACGAAGATAGCGGAGATAGTGGTAGTGGGCAATCAACAACGTATGAGTTCACAATTACATCAGATGACTTTACTTCAGACAGCTATGACGCAAATAATGGCGAGCATACTTCTACAGCCACAGATGTGACGGATGCCAATAATACGATCAGTGTGACATGGACATCCAATCAGGTGTACAGCAATGCTGGTATGCAGTGGCAAAAGAGTAAAGGCTATATTTACAACAATACTGATTTAGGAAAGATTAATAGTGTAACAGTTACGTCGCCAGAAGGTTCATTCACTACGTATTATGGATCGACTGTACAACCGAATTCGTCAACGAGTTTGGGCTCGGACGATGGCTACTTCAATATTAAGACGGGGTCTTCCGCAACAGGCAAGACATCAGCAGTGACGGTTAACTTCACGACGTCGTCATCAGGTGGTGGCAGTGTCACAACGTACTCTGCTTATTCTACTTCTTGTGGTCTGTGTATGCCGAAGCCTGAGATAACTTCTACAATCATCAAGAGTGATAATGCAACTATTACATGGAAAGCAGTTACTGCTGCTACGGGCTATGAGTTTACATGCTCTGGAGGTACAGTTAAGGTGACAGGCACAACGGCTACAATCACCGGTCTGACTCCGCTGTCAGACTATACCTATAGTGTCCGCGCAAAAGGTGGTGAACCGTACACCTGTTTCCGTACAACCAATGGTAGTTTCTCTACGCCGGATTGCGATGACGTACCGTACGATATTACCGTTACGCCGTACAACGTAGTGCAGGCTATCATCCGCTGGAAGGCTGAGGCTGAACGTGGCAAGGTTATTGTTTATACCAACGAAGCATGTACTTCTGTCTTTACGACTATTGCTGACACTGTCAGTCCGTGCTATGTGAGCGGTTTGTTAGAGGATACGCGTTACTGGTTCAAGGTATTCGCAGGCACATCGCAAGACTGTGCTAGTTCGGTACAGACCTTCCTCACGCAGACCACGGCTGTTGAACTTGTTGAGTGGCGAGATACTGCTATCGTCATCTTGCTTACCGGCGATGAGACAACTGCCAGCGTACTTCTTGAGGGCAAGGATGATTTGCAGCAAGAGACGACTACAAGTTATGCAGATAGTATATTCTTCTCCAAGTATTTCGAAGCTGCTTCTAACACAAAACTACTGGCTGTGTTTAATGGCACAAATCACAATGTCAATATAGCAGATTACAAACTAGCTATTGCACAAGGTGGTACTACATTCACACAAACGCAATTTGATAAAATGAAGTACTATACGTCAGATGTGAGTGAGGCTTATTTCACAGATGAGCAAATGCTCCTGACTCCGGGTAGTGAAATGATATTGATAACATATCCGACAGGCAATGCAGCAGACGCAGCAATCATCAAATGTGCACAAGATAACCCTAATTCTCATTTTGAAAGTTATTATCGCTTGAAGTCTCCATCTCTCCAATTTAATGGCGATGATGCTATCGGTTTGGTTAATCCTCAAGGTGAGTTGATTGACCTTATCGGAGCAGGTACTTTGTCTGGATCTGATGTTTCACATGTCGATGCAACTAATCAGTCTGGTGCGTATGGTGGATCTTATAATGGCTTTATGGATAAACCGGGTGGTTGGTATAATGAGCATGGTTATCATGCATTGAATGATGGTACAGAGACCAATAATTACGCTTTGTCAACTAACCGATGCTTGCTAATTCGTCGAAATTACGTCAAGAGCGGATTGACGGCAGTGGCAAGAAATACAGAAGATTTTATCACTCTTGGAGATTATACACATTTGGGAGAAAACTATGAGGGAGAATGGAAAGGTGTGCAAATACCCGGAGCTGGTTGCGAAGATGGTAACTGCGAGGGTGTGACTTCTGCTTGTGGACAGTTTGATCATGTTGGTTCGTACGACTATCAAGAGTATTATGCATCATTTGAGCCTGTCGATACTATCGAGAATCTCACCAAGAACGAAGACGGTACCATCACGATTCCGATCCCGGGACTCGATACCATGTCGTGCTCGATGCTGCGCGTGAATGTGTATGACACATTAACTGGTGACCTGAAAGCCTCACGTGAGTACAGAGTGCCTATCATCATCCAGAAGGGCGAGGTGAAGAGTACCAACAAACTGTTTACCAAGCACGGTGTGGCGGTCTGCAAGGAGTGCGATGTGCTCGTGTATAGCGGTGCTAAGCTCATAAAGGACAACGATGGCGAAGACCGCGACACGATAGGTAACCTGACTCTCTATCCGGGTAGTACACTTGAACTGCCGGACGGCAAGGGTGCTTACCACGTTAAGTCTCTTACCTACCGCGTGGAAGGCG
>CAJOFU010000036.1 GCA_905233935.1 Paludibacteraceae bacterium | reverse complement strand
ATGATGAGGTTCACATCGACCATCATGCCCACCGAGACGAAGAAAATGGCTCCGAAGAGATTCTTCACGGGATCCACGAGATGCTCTATGCGTTTGGCTTCGAGTGTCTCGGCCAGGATGCTGCCCATGATGAATGCTCCGAAGGCCGGCGAGAATCCCACCGCCGATGCCAGCACCACCATACCAAAGCACATGCCGAGTGCCACGATGAGCATCGTCTCGTCGCCCAGCAGGCGCTTCGTCTGCCTGAGGAAGAGCGGCACGACGTATAGCCCCACCACGAACCACAGCACGAGGAAGAACACCAGCTTGGATATGCTGCTCATCATCTGCATGCCCTCGAACTTCTGGCTCACGGCCAGGGTGGAGAGCATCACCATCATCACGATGGCGAGGATGTCCTCGATGATGAGCACGCTGAGCACCATGCTGGCAAAGCGCTGCTGGCGCAAGCCCATGTCATCGAATGCCTTGAAGATGATGGTGGTGCTCGACATGGCCAACATGCCGCCGAGGAAGATGCAGTCCATCTGCCCCCAGCCGAAGAGCTGACCCGTGGTGAAGCCCGTGGCCATCATCAGGAGGATGATGGTGCAGGCCGCGATGATAGGTGCCGAGCCCATCTTCAGAATCTTCTTGAACGAGAACTCCAACCCCAACGCAAACAACAGGAAGATCACGCCTATGTCGCTCCACAGCTTGATGCCGTCCATGTCCGTTACACTCGGCATCCATGGCATATTCGGCGAGGCAAGAAAGCCCGCAACGATATACCCTAACACGACAGGCTGCTTCAATTTCTTGAACAGCAGCGTCATCACACCTGCGCATATCAGTATCAGCGCAAGGTCGGCTATCATCGGTTCCAGTTCCGACATGGTGTATATATCTATTTATAGATAAACAATCAACAAACGTTCACAAAAAAACGCACAAAGTTACAAAAAAAAAATGACATATGCAAATATTTTGCAGAAATTGTGTATCGAGTTGGCAAAAAAGTAACTTGCCCGGTGTGAGTTATACTGTGTCCTATCTTCTTAACGACGGTTTCTCCGTTCGTCACGTGAAAGACATAGACTAAAGTCAAGTTTGCCTTCGCCAAGTCTTTCTCATTCGTTTACACGACCATACAAAATGCCTTTGACTGGGCATTCGGGAGTTGGAATTTCAGTAGCCACTGGTGGTTCTTGTTCTATTTGGGAGGATTGCTGATTATAGGTTTGGGATTGAAACTGTTCATGCCTCTATGCTGGATCGGTATCATCATGCAATACGCCTACTTGCAATACATGTCCCCTCCGTTCTTTATGTTATGGCCGAGCATCGTGGGTTGGGGCTGGATGCTCCTCAGTCTGATACCGGTAGTAATCGTGGTATGTATGAATGCCATCCTGTGCGTAAGTGTTATTTTAACGTCCTTCACCAACGGTTTCATCAATTTCCTCGTGATGTTCATCCCCGTTGTAATAGCCATACTGTCATTGGTTGCACTGGTTCATATCGCGTTCACCGACCATTTGGAATTGATCGCATTATTCATTTTTGGCTCATTAGGAGGCGGTAAAACATTTGTTGGCACATTCACCGATACCAGCGGTAATGTATGGAACGTTTACACCGAATAGTGTCAGGTGGCAGATATTCATCACTCTACTCTATCTCCCCGTCCTTGGTGCGTAGGCGGACGTAGAGCCCGGGCAGGAAGGTTTTCTTCACGCCGTCGAGGATCGGTCCGAACAGATATAGCTCGACAGGTTTCTTTTCGTTGCGCGTCCACTCGGTGTGGTAGCCTTTGGGCTTGCCGTGTTTGGTGAGCGGGTTGCTCTTGGGCACAAGGGCGTTGCCGATGCGCGTGAAACTGTTGGCGTGCTTGGTGATGATCTCAAAGGGTATATCGTCCTCCTTATGCACGAGCATGCTGAAATCGTGATAAACCATCCTGAACGTGCCTTCCGAACGGACGCTGTTGCCGCTGTAGCTCGTCTGCAACGAGTCGATACGGCAGTCGGAACTCATACCTACGAGCGGGCGGATGAACCCGTTGAGCAGCGAGGTGTTGACATTCGTCGCCTTGAGTTGCACGGCAAAACGGCAGTCGTTGTTCATCGTCAGTTCGAACGCGGCTTTCGCCCTGCCCTGCCCTAACGGACAACCGCCGTCGAGGCGCAGGGTGTAGCCTGCACGGTTGGTTATATGCTCCACAGCACCGCGTAAATCACCGAGCTCCAGATGCCCGATATTCGTCGGCGTGCTGGCAAAGTCGATATGGATCTTGCGTATCTCGGCATCGGCACGACGCACGTAGAACTTGACGGGCATATCCATCAGCACACGCTGCGGCATCACATACGTGCGGTTGGGTTTGTACCGCTCGTCGCGGAAGACATCTATCATGCTGATGACAGCGTTGATATGGTCGAGGGTGAGGTCTTTGCTGCGCAGTTTGCGGAAAGGGTTGAGCGGCGATACGGTGACGCGCTCCAGCTGCATACCGATCCACGTGACGGGTTCCTTGACGCGCTCGTCCATCTTAGGCATATTGTGCGCCATACTGGTCGCGCCTATGCTGAGTTCGCCCTGGTCGCGGTGGCTAATGTCGCGCGTCTCGAGCCGGAACGATCCGTCGGGCAGGATCACCGCAGCGTGTGCAAGCGCAAAACTGTAAGCGGTATCGTTGAACGTGAGTTTGCCGTTGTAGGCTATGTCGTTGAGTTCGACCGAGCAGCTGTCCGCCACCACATCCAGCGGCGAGATCGTGCTGTGCAGAGCAACCGAAGCATGCTCTATGCTGAGACGCTTGAGGGCTGCCAAACGGATGAGCGGTTCGTCCTCAGGCACATGCTCCTTGACTTTCGCCTTGACCTTCGTGGCAAGTTTGCCTTGGTTGGCGGTTGGGGCTTTGGGTTTGCGCTCGAATGTCGGGAAACACGACTCCGGGCACTCCTCGTCCATCCACAGCTTGGCTTGCGGATGTATGAGCCGCGCGCAGTCGAACACTATCTCCCTTTGCGCCAGCCGCGCGTAAGACAACGGTCCGAGTTCTACTTTTCCCACACGTATATCCGCTCCCGGCGTGCAGCGTTCGCCCGTCTGTTCGGCATTATATTGCAGCCGGGTCTCGCCAATAGCGAATATGCCGTCGTTGTGGCGGTTGATATCGCGGGTGTCAAGCTGCATCTCTCCATCGGGGAATCGCACCGTAGCGTGGTTGATCGTCAGGTCGTAGGTCGTGTCGCACGAGCCGTGTCCGGGCACGTACGCCAGGTGACGGAACGCAAGCAAGCAACTGTCCGCCGTCACATCCAGCGGCGAACTAGTGCTATGCAACGCAAACGAAGCGTTGCTAACCGTCAGCCGTTGCAACTCCGCCCGCTTGAACGGGAAGATAAACGGGATACTGTCCTTCATCTTCGGCGTGGCAGGGAAACAGAGGTCGGGGTGCTGCTCGTCCATCCACAGCTCGACGCGCGGACGGTATATCTTCAGCGCCTTGACCAGCGCCTGTTGCTCAAACAGCATAGCGTGGGACAATGGTCCAAGTTCCATTCTCGTCACACGTATATCCACGCCCGGGATATTGTCGGCAAGCGTCTGCTTGGTGGTGTTCACAAACCGCGACGCACCGATAGCCAATATGCCACGCGCCTTGAGGTCTATGTTGCTCGTGCTGATACGTGTCCGTCCGTCGGGCATACGCACCGAGGCTTTCGCCAGCGAGAAGCTGTACAACGAGTCGTTGAAGGTGAATACGGAGTCGTAGGCGAGTTGCTGCATCTCGAGCGAACAGTTTTGCACATTCAGATTCAGCGGCGTGCGTATGCCGTGCAGGTGCACCGATGCACCGTCGAGCAGCGCGCTCTTGACGATCACCTGCTCAAGGGGCAGATGCAAGGGTTCGCGCATCGTGTCGCGCATGAACGGCGGCAAGCAAGCCTGCATCCACAGCTCGACCTCGGGACGAATGACGCGCACGCTGTTCACTGTCAGGCGTTTGCTGTTGCGGATGGTGTAGAACACGTGCTCTACCTCCATCCGCTCCACACTGACTTTCATGCCCTGATGCTTGGCGCTCCTGCCTACCGGCTCGGCATCATGCACCAACTCCACGCCGCTGACCGCCACAGTACCCGTAACCAGGCTGATGCGTATATCTGCGCAGCTCGCCTGAACATCCGGCAAGGTAGCAAGGAACTTGTTCACCTCCCGCGTAGCGAACCGCGAGAACGTGGCACTCACTCCACCCGACAGCATGATCAACACGGCTGATGCAACAATCAGCAACAAGATCACTATGCGCGTTGTACGTTTCACAAATTTCAAATCACAAATTTCAAATCACAGATCTCACACTTCTTCCCAGTTGACATCCTCAATCTCTTTGACAGCCTTATGGAACCGGTTAGCCAGCCCCGCAAGACGTTTCTCAACCTTGTTGATGAGAGCCACACGTACCCAGTAGCCTACACCGTCGATAATGATACCCAAACCTACCAGCCAGGCGATCGTCTCGGCACTGACGTTCGGATACACAAGGCAGCACACACCGAAAGCCGCAGCAATAACGCCGATGCAGCATAGTATCCACCATTTACGGAAACCTACCGTCTTGATATCCAGCGATACAAAAGCCATATTGATGCCCTCGTACAGCAGCCAGAACGCGAAGATGAACGGCAGAGCGATCATCGTCGGCTCGGGAATACACAGCATCATG
The DNA here is from genome assembly GCA_905233935.1 of Paludibacteraceae bacterium. Lineage (GTDB taxonomy): Bacteria > Bacteroidota > Bacteroidia > Bacteroidales > Paludibacteraceae > Colicola. The sequence continues at coordinate 22,674 of CAJOFU010000036.1, read as the reverse complement.
ATGCCCAACAGGATCTGCAACAGCGCCGAGAAGAACACCAGCCCGCTGTTAGGCATAACCACGCGCGCCTTTGCCCAGAATCCCATCTGCGCACAACCGCCGAGGAAGAATAGCAACGCTATCACCCACGCCAGCGACAACAGCGTTGCGCCGGGATTGATGATACACAGCACACCCAGTGCCACGAGTGCTACACCCGCCAAACACATCCAGATCTTTGTAGTTTTTTCCATAATTGTATATAATTGATTAACGCTTTTACCATTGATCACCGGTTGAGGTGCCGAATATTCCCTTAAAATGATACTTATACATCCGTCAGCAAAAATGCCATATAGAGAGGTATCGTCAGCAGGTTACCGGTTCGTCCGACGTTGTAATCGCCCATCTTAATAGCTTGGCTTATGTGGTATTTTTCCGTATGATTCATCACGGTCTTAAGGCTTTTCGCGTTTCCCGTCACAGCCTTTACCTCTACAGGGGTACATTGCCCCTTATAGCGGATAACGAAATCCAGTTCCAACCCACTCTCTTTGCGGAAATAGTACAACTTACGCCCCATCTTACCGAAGATGTCTGCCACTACATTCTCAAATATGGCACCTTTGTAACTCAGCAGGTTGCCTTGCAGTATATCGAACTGCGTTCCGGGTTCCAACATGCTGACGAATAATCCTGTATCAGACGTATATACTTTGAACTGATCTGCAATGGCATTTCCATCCAATGGCAGTTCGGTTATTTCCAAATTGTGACATCTGCGAATCATTCCGGCATCTTCAAGCCATTGCAGACTGCCGCTGAACAGCGCGGCAGTGCCCCGTTTGCGCACCAGCGAGTATTGGAACTTTTTGTTCTCTTTGCTCAGTTGTTTTGGGATGCTCTGAAAACATTCTTTAATCAAAGCTTTATCTCCTCGTGGTGCATATTTGACCACATCGTCGTAATAATCATTTATTATCCGGCGTTGGGTGTCCAGACACAGCGAATAATCCTTATGATCCACAAAGTCCGCTACCACCTCAGGCATACCTCCCAGCACAACATACTGCAGCATCAACTGTCTGAGGCGGTTGTGAATAGCTAATGGAACAGGTGTTTCGTTGCGCAATGCATCTATGAGCAATTGTATGATGTCTTCCTTTATGCCGTTCGCCCACAACCACTCTTCAAAGTCCAACGGATACATATCCACTATATGTTCGTAGCCGACAGGTATAGACGGCACTTCACTCACATATCCGCTTACACCTAACAAAGAGCCCGTGCACAATATATCAAATCGTCCGTCTATGCTAAGGAACTTCAATGCTGCACGTGCATCCGGACACTGCTGTATCTCATCAAAAATGATACATGTCTCATGAGGTATAAGTGGCACCTCGCTGCCATACAAAGCTGACAAACCGGATAGGATATGTTCAGCCTTCAGCGACTCGGCAAAAACCTGCTTTGCTCGCTTATCTTCGAGGAAGTTAATATACAGAACATGGCGGTAGTTGGCTTTGGCAAACTCCATTACGGCATACGTCTTCCCGCACTGCCTGACACCCTTGATGATGATAGGCTTGCGGTTGGGATCCTTCTTCCACTCCTGTAAAACATTATTAATCTTCCTTTTCAGCATAGTTGCGCGATTTTCCCAAACGACTTTTTTAACATTCGGCGCATTTTTCCAAACGACTTTTTGGGCATTTTGTATATTTTCCCAAACAACTTTCGTCTGCAAAGATACAAAAAAGTTTTGAAATTTCCAAATTTTCGAGAAAAAAATATTACCAAATTCTTCTTTTTATTGCACTTTGTTGTATATTGGGTGATTTTTTTGTTCAAAAATATAGCATTCTAACAAACACAAGTGGCAATTCCTGTATTGAAATACCGCTTGAGATGAGAGCAAGCAAATTGTTCTAAAAGTAAGGTCATTGGGAGATGGTCCCGTGATGATCCCGTTCTACACTTCACATTGTCGCGGAAAAATTCCTCAAATTACCGCCTCAATAATCTTCCGAATTGCGATGCGGGCATTTTGTCCTTCGGGACACGGCCACAACGGATACACATGCCCCATCTTGGGTGCCACATGCAGAGTGACATTGACTCCGGCAGCTTTCATCTTGTCATTGAGGCTCAAGATGTCGGTGTAGAAGATCTCCCATGTGCCGGTGAACAGTTCGGTGGGCGGCAAGCCTTGCATGTCACCGTACAGCGGCGAGATCATCGGTGCGTGCGGGTCAATATCCTTCGCCCAGTCTGCCCCCCACATGCCTCAGCACCTCGCAATCGAGGAAGGTATCGTACTCCTGAATACTGCCGTCACCCAGTTGACGAGCGAACAGGCAGACAGGTTGAGTGCTTTCGGGGAGATACTTGCCGTCATCATCAGTCACAGCGAATTGGATTTGCCTCTACGGCGGCGCATGCTGATCTCACAACTGGCTGTCGGTTACGAGTTTATTAACTACTACCGCCGCGAGCAGGACAGACATTGGAAAGGCAATCGCCATACAGAAGTATTCAACCGCTTCTGCGAACTGGTGGTGACGCATTACCGCGAATCACGCGAGACGCAGTTCTATGCCGAAAAGATGCATCATACACCGAAATATTTCTCCCGCGTCATTCGTACAGCCACCGGTGGCACGTCACCCGCAGAGTGGATAGAGCAATACGTTATCACCCAAGCCAAACGGCTGATTGAAACCAACCGAGCACACTCAGTCAAGGAGATAGCGTACATGCTCAGATTCACTGAATCGACCTCATTCTACTGCTATTTTCACTGCGCTACAGGTCTGACCGCCAAACAATACCGCGACCGGGTGGTGAATTTGTGATTTGACATTTGCAATTTGGGATTTTACATTATTTTATTTGCGCGCATACGTTTGGTATAGTTTTTGCAGCGATTAATGCGTAAATGAGTAAATGTGAAAATAAGAAAATGAGTAAATGTGAATATAAGCGCGTAGCGCTGGTATTAGGTTCGGGAGGTGCACGCGGTTTGGCGCATATCGGCGCGATAGAAGCGCTCGAGGAGCGCGGATACAAGATAACCTCTGTTTCCGGCTGTTCGATGGGCTCGATCATCGCGGGTATGTTCTGCGCAGGCAAACTCCATGAAGCCAAAGAGTGGTTCCTCTCCGTTGACCGACAGAAAATCCTCCAACTCACGGATTTCTCTATCACCGGCAACTCGCTGGTCAAGGGCAGCAAGGTGATCAAAGCCTTGCAGGACATAGTCCCCGAGTGCCGGATCGAGACCTTGCCTATACCGCTCACGCTCGTTGCCTCCGACCTGATCACCTCTGATGAGGTTGTCTTCCGTGAAGGCTCACTGTTCGAGGCTATACGTGCGTCGATCAGTATCCCGCTGTTCTTCCAGCCCGTGCAATGGCAGGGACGGTTGCTTGTCGATGGCGGCATACTCAATCCGCTGCCGCTCAGGCATATTCAGCGTACAGAAGGCGACATACTCGTAGCGATGAACATCTCCGGCAAGGACGGCATCCACATCGAGCACCACACCTCCGACCTCATGAAGATCGCCAACACCCTGCAAGAGCAACGCCTGTCGTATATGCCCAAGGCTGTCCGACAACTCCGCGACAGCGTCACGCACCGCATCAACGCCATCGATCGCGCCAAACGACTCAGTCTGCAAGGTACGGTGAACTACGTCACGCTGCTCGACCGGATGTCCGACATGCAGATTCAGCAGAGCACCCTACTCGCTCTGCAACTCACGCCGCCCGACGTGATCGCTACAATGCCGCAGTATGCGTTCGGCACATTCGACTTCGACAAAGCTGAAGCAATCATCGCCGAGGGACACCGGCTCATGAGTGAAGCGCTGGACAAATACGAGGCTATTTGACAAATCCGTTTGACAATATGCGCGTTTTAGCGCCCAAAGATACATTTATTGGCTGGAATATTTGCACATTTAAAAAAATTGTTGTACTTTTGCAGCCGCTTTGTCTAATGGTATAAAGGCTATTACGTCAGATTTTGGTTCTGAAGATCTTGGTTCGATTCCAGGTTAGACAACTCCTCCAAACCGCCCAGAGCGGTTTTTATTTAGGGGGTCCCCAAAGAAACTGCAAAGTTTCGCATGGGGAGAGCCGAGGCGCGCGTCGTTTTTATTGCGCTGGCGCAATCTGTACGACCGCGTTGCCGAAGGCGAGTGTGATGGTAAATAGGCAGTCATCACCAAATAACAACAATACTGCCTACAAAGAGTAACACAATGAAAACTTTTGAATTAACCGGTACACTCCGTTCGGAGTTCGGCAAGAAAGCCGCTAAAGGCTTGCGCAAGCAGGATCAAGTTCCCTGCAACATCTATGGTGCCAACGGCAACCAGACTTTCACCGTTAACGTAGCTGACGTCCGCAAACTGATCTACACTCCTGACACCCAGGTTGTAGCTCTGACTATTGACGGACAAAAACGTATGGCTGTGGTTAAGGAACTCCAGTTCCACCCTGTTAAGGAAACTTTGTTCCACATTGATTTCCTCGAGGTAACCGAGAAGAAGCCTGTAACCGTTGAGATCCCTGTTCTTCTTTCGGGTCACGCCGAAGGTGTAAAAGCCGGTGGTAAGCTCCGTCTGAACATGCGCAAACTCAAAGTCAACGGTCTTTATACCCAACTGCCTGACCGCGTTGAGATCGACGTTACCGAGCTTGGTCTGGGTAAGAAGATCAACGTGCAGGACGTTAAGTTGGCTGAAGGCTTGAAGCTGATGAACGCTCCTACCCTCTGCGTTGCCGAGGTTAAGGCTACCCGTCAGAGTGCACAGGCTGCCGCAGAATAATCTGCCGCAAATTATTCATCCAGCCATCGGCAACACGCCGGTGGCTTTTTTGACAAACAATGAAGTTCCTTATAGTCGGATTAGGAAATATCGGCGACGAATACGCCAACACGCGCCATAACATCGGGTTCATGGCTCTTGACCGCTTTGCCGCCAAGCATGATGTCGCATGGGCAGACAAACGCTACGGATTCATCGGCAAGTGCCGCGTAAAGAACGCCGAACTTGTACTGCTCAAGCCCTCCACCTACATGAATCTGAGCGGCAACGCTGTACGGTACTGGCTGAATGAGGAAAAAATCCCCGTAGAGAATATGCTCGTCATTGTCGACGACCTCAATCTACCCCTTGGCACGATCCGTATGCGCAAGCAGGGCAGTGATGGTGGTCATAACGGGCTAAAGCACATTCAACAAGTGCTCGGCACACCTAACTACTGCCGCATACGCGTAGGCATTGGTAATGAGTTTACTCGAGGCGCTCAGATTAATTTCGTACTTGGCGAGTGGACTGCCGAGGAGAAAGAGCAACTCAACGAGCGACTTGACCGCATAGCAGAGATGATCCCGTCATTCTGTCTGCAAGGCCCCGACCGCACAATGAATCAATATAACTAATATGGCAGAAGTTCGCGTTGATAAGTTTCTGTGGGCGATGCGCATCTACAAGACGCGCACGATAGCTGCCGATGCCTGCAAGAACGGTCGCATCAAATTGGGTGGCATAGAAGTCAAACCCTCGCGTTCGTTCCATACGGGTGATGTCTTCACCGTACGCAAAGGGCCGATCACCTACACTTACCGTATCCTCCAACTCTGCGAGCACCGCTTGGGAGCAAAACTCGTGCCCGACTATCTGCGCGACGAGACACCGAAAGAGCAACTCGAGCTCCTCGAACTCGCACGCATGGCAGGCAACGGTAACCGTGACCGAGGAACAGGTCGCCCGACAAAGAAAGACCGGCGCGAGATAGAGTCGTTCATCAGCACGGATTACGATTTCGACCTCGACAGTTGGGATGACGATGAAGAAGAGGAGTGAAGCTGCGCGTTTGAAGTTGTTTGAAGCTGCGCGTTTGAAGTTGTTTGAAAGAGTGAAAGAGTTAAGGAATTAAGGAATTTATATGAATTGGTTAACAAATCTGTTTATCGGCTCAGGCATAGCGCACTCCATCTTTGCGCTGTGTTTGGTCATTGGCTGCGGAATCTTCCTCAGCCACAAACTTAAGATTAAGGGTATCACCTTGGGCATCACATGGATCTTGTTCTGCGGCATTGCATTCTCGCATTTCGGCATGCGTCTTGACCCGATGGTGGAGGCTTTTGCCAAAGATCTCGGCTTGATTCTGTTTGTCTATTCTATCGGTCTGCAAGTTGGTCCGGGCTTCTTCTCGTCGTTCGGCAAGCAGAGCTTGAAGATGAACCTGATGGCAGCCACGATAGTATTGTTAGGCTGCGCCACGGCGTACATCATCCACCTCACATCAGGTGTGGATATAGCCACGATGGTTGGTGTGCTTTCCGGCGCAGTAACAAACACTCCGGGATTAGGTGCAGCTGAACAGGCATACATGGACATCCGCGGCATTAGCAACCCGAACATCGCTGCCGGTTATGCGATGGCATACCCCTTGGGCGTAGTGGGAATCATCCTGTCGCTGATGGCATTCAAGTGGATCTTCCGCATCTCACTCGACCAAGAGGAAGAGAAAGTCAATGCCACCCGTAAACAGCAAGACGAGATCGAGCACATCGACATCCGTCTGACCAACCCGCAGGTGGACGGAGTGCGCATCTCCGAGTTAAGACAATACTGCAACGTGCACTTCATCGTTTCGCGCCTCGTTCACCCGAATGGTACAGATATGGTGGCAGAGGGCAACAGCGTGCTGCACACAGGCGATACCATCCGCGTGGTGATTGACAAGCGCTACAAAAAAAACATCATGCTGCTCGGTGAACAGACGAAACTGGATGACCAACTGGATGCTCCGCGTTCGCTCGTCACACGGCATTTTATGATCACCAAGCCCGAACTCAACGGCAAGCGTATAGGCGACCTGCATGTACGCGAGACGTACCGTGTATCAATCACGCGTATACGCCGTGCGGGAGTGGAACTTCTGGCTACCCACGATCTGATTCTGCAATTGGGTGACCGCATAACCCTTGTAGGTGAGGAGAGCGTGATGCCTAAGATTGAGTCTGTGTTCGGCAACGCAACCAAGAAATTGGACGCACCGAACCTCATCTCCCTGTTCTTCGGCATTGTTTTGGGTATAGCCCTTGGCAGTATTCCGTTAAGTCTGCCGGGATTGTCGCAGCCGTTCAAACTCGGTTTGGCAGGTGGCACGCTGATTGTGGCTATTTTGATTGCCTACTTCGGTCCTAAACACAAAGTTGTAACCTACACAACCACCAGTGCCAACCTGATGATTCGCGAGATAGGCATCAGTCTTTTCCTCGCAGCAGTGGGGCTGGGTGCAGGTAAGGACTTCATCCCTACCCTTGTTAACGGTGGTTATGTTTGGATCGGTTACGGCGTGATGATTACGCTCATCCCGTTGCTGATAGTAGGTATTATATCGCGCTTGTGGCTCAAGCTCGATTACTTCTCGCTCATGGGCTTGCTCTCAGGCTCAATGACCGATCCTCCGGCATTGGCTTACGCTACATCGCAGAGCAGCCAGAACGACAATTCGGCAGTAGCCTACTCCACCGTCTATCCGCTCACGATGTTCCTGCGTGTCCTCACCGCACAAGTCATGATAATGGTGCTGCTGTAAGGATTCAAAATTCAGGATTCAGTGTTCAGGATTCAGAATTCAGTTGACAGAAGATGCAATAAATGGCGTGTCATCACTTTGACACGCCATTTTTTGTTTGACGAAGAGTTATTTCTTGATCTTCGCTTCACCGGCGATGATCTGGGTATTGCTCTCCATGATCTTTGCCATATCTACTCCGGTAGCCTCTTTGATGACTTCCATCGTCTGGCGCATCACTACGGGCACATTACCCGAAATACCTGAAGCCTCAGAACCCGATGTGCCATATACATGCACATCATTGATGGTTGTCAGCGGCTCAGCCACTTTCGCTGCTACGTCAGGCAGGATCTTCACCATCATCTCGGCGATAGCTGCGCCGTTGTACTTCTTGTACGCCTCGGCTTTCTTGTCCATAGCGATAGCTTCCGCCTCACCTTTCGCCTTGATGGCAGCAGCCTCAGCCTCACCTACGGCTTTTATACCGGCGGCTTCCTGTTGCTTGGCGAACAAAGCTGCTTCGGCTTGCGCTTTTACAGCTGCCGCTTTCTGCTCGGCTTCGTAACGCTCTGCCTCGGCTTGGCGTTTGCGCTGCTCGAGTTCGGCTGCTGCATCCACCTCTTTCTGGTACTTGGCTGCATCGGCTTGTTTGTTCACTTGTGCTTCCAAGAGTTTCTGTTGGATCGCAATCTCTTGCTCACGGAGCAACTGCTCTTGTTTCGCGCGCTCTACTTCGGCTTCCACAGTCAGGCGGTTAATCTCCTTCTGACGTTCCTGTTGCTTGATTGACTTGGCTGCTTCTGCTTCTACCGTCTTGATGTTGATCTCACGTGCTTGCTCCTGACGCTGGATCTCGTAAGCGGCATCGGCGATAGCAGTCTGCGTATCGGCTTGTTTTTTCAAATCTGCCTGCTTGATAGCCAATTCGGTGTTCTTGATTGCAATCTCAGTCTCGGCTGCTACACGGGCGTCATTGGCCTGCTTCGAAGCCTCGGCACGGGCAATAGCAACGTCACGCTCGGCATTGGCTTTGTTGATCGATGCATCCTTGGTGATCTTGCAGGTGTTGTCTGCACCCAGGGCGTGAATCAAGCCCTCGCCATCGGTGATCGACTGAATGTTACAACTCAGAATCTCTATACCAAGTTTCGCCATATCCGGTGCAGCTTTCTCCTGAATTTGGTTAGAGAAACCGTCACGATCCACGTTCAGTGAACGCAAATCCTGCGTACCGATGATCTCACGCATGTTACCTTGCAGTGAGTCACGAATTTCCGCAGCAATCTGCTCACGCGACTTACCCAAGAAGTTAGCCGCAGCAGTAGCAATATTGTTCGGATCAATACGCACCTTGGCTACAGCATCCACATCCACGTTGATGAAGTCCGATGTCGGTACAGGCGAATCGGTCTTGATATCTACGCTCAGTTGACCGAGATACAAACGATCCACTTTCTGCAAGCCCGGCAGACGCAAACCACCGGTGCCCACAAGGAACTTAGGACGCTTGCGTGGCCAACCGGAGATAACTAATGCTTGGTTAGGCGATGTCTTAACATACGCAACAAGAAGCAATAACAATAGCAAAACAACTGCTACAATGATAATGATTGTTGATTCATCCATAATGGTTTTGATTTAATGGGTTAATAGATCAGGTTTACTTAACGTTATCTTGTTTTGTTAAGTTTCTTTTTGAGTTTCTTAGGCCAGCCCATAATCCGTTGTGGCACTTTGATAATCCAGCGGATCATTGTATTCCAACGGAACGCACATTCGTCTCGGAACGTGAACACAGGCAATACTACACCTGCTATTTGGTACGACTCACGAATGACATTGTCTATGCGTTGTTTTTGCTTTCCCGCAGTTGACTGGAAGGTACGCACAATCCACGACGGTACAGAGTAGAATCGTGCCAACCATGTGTGACGGCACATCTCTTTTCCCTCTTGGTTATACAAGATAGTCGTCCAACCGTCAGGATGCAGTTTGGAATGCAAATACATGGTCTTGGTGTGATATGCCTGCCAAAAGAAGAACGGGTAATACGGCTCTCGATCCACTTGATCAAAATGATACACTCTTCCCTCTGCGAGAATCTGTTTAGGGTAAGCGTCTTCCATCTCCTGTTGGTGAGCGAAGTAGTCAAACTGTTTCTCTGCCTTGTGGGAATATTGCTCTCGCAGCAAGTTGAGGTTGAAAACGTTAAAGAACGGATTCGTAACAATCGGATTACCGCCACGCGGGATGAACGAACCGCCATCCGGGCAGCCTGCATTGGCAATATCGTTGGATACAACGTACTCCACGAGATCCATAACAGCCTCGCGAGAAGTAATAAAGCAATCCTCATCCACATTGATGGCTATATCGCAATCCGTATCTTTGAGCATTGTTCGGAAATAACCGTCAGCCGACTGATCGGTCAGCCGCACACACGGGAATCCCCAGCTCTCATACAGCCCTCTGCTCAGTCTGTACAGGCGCAAGTCAAACGAACGACAGAATATTTTTATTCTCGGATTTGTCATAACATTTCCACTATCGGCACTATCAATGCCTTTTTCATATAAATGTATCGCAACTGCCACTTATAGACAGCGAATATGCCTTTCTTTTTTGCAAACACCATCGTCGCGCCCATTGCGCGGCGCTTGTCTACTCCTTTCCACACACGTCGACGGGTCAGACTGCCGGCATGCATCACATAGTGATACAATGCTTTTTCAGTCTGCTCTATCCTATTTGCCACTAACAAACAACACGTGAGAAACGCACTGTCCTCCGCACTCCTTGTTTCCGGAAACAGGATACCGTTGTGCATCAGCCACTCGCGTTTATATATATATGACGTGAAGTGCGAGGCGAACTTACGAAGCAACTGCCTGCGTGTAGCAATAGTCAACTCACCTTTTGGCATTGTTGGATTAGCCAACACCCGCGATGGTTGCCCATCCTCATAATCTTGCATAATATTGCAGCAACTCATATCCGCGCCTTTGGCATTCACGTACAGCGTTTCGCACATATCTGGCTCAATCCAGTCATCAGCATCCAAAAACGCTACATATTCCCCTTCCGCCAACTGCAAGCCGAGATTGCGTGCCGGAGCAGGCCCGTTGTTCTCAGGCGTTGCTGCAAAGCGATACCGTATATCATTCCGCGTTGAGCGCGCCACGTAAGCTTCAGCCACAGCGATACTATCATCCGTGCCACGATTGTCAATCAGCAGCACTTCTATCTCAGTCAACGTCTGCGCCTCAACGGACTGCAAGCACCGCTCGATATAGCGCGATGCATTGAATACGGGTATTATGACGGATAGTTTGATCATTATCTACATCACCTTATAATGTTTTGATATCACACAAAACAATCGGTTTGAAATTCTTTGTGGAAGACACGTTTTCATAAATCTTACTACACGCTTACGAGTTATCAGCCACCACATCTCAAACGGACTTCCCAAACCGCGCTTTGCTAAAATTTTATAATGTTCTTTAACGGATTTCTCAAAATTATTATATGTTGCTCCACTATTAATTAATATTTCTGCTATTTCCACATCAACATATTGAAACCTTTTACCTGATAAATAATAAGATGACAGCATATCATAGTCCCCCGCGTATTTATATTGAAGGTCAAATGGAACTTGTTTTAATAGACTGACTTTTACAAATGTAGCCTGATGACAAAGGACGAATTTTTTATTTAAAGCAGATAATTGACCGGGCTTGTTAGCAAATACACCATATTCTGTGATTGTTCTCCAATTTCCATAAACAACATCTGCATCGTCATTAATTTGAACAGATACTTTTTGCAATACTTCGGAATCGGCAAAAACATCATCGGCGTTCATAAAGATCAGATAATCACCGGTAGCCATTTTAATGCCTTTATTCATAGCATCATAAATACCTTTATCCGGTTCTGAAATACAACAACTAATATCTGACCTATACCGTTCTACAATGGACATCGTGTCATCCCTGCTTCCTCCATCTATTATAAAATACTCCTTATTCTTGTAGGTTTGATTTATAACAGATTGTATCGTACGTTCAATACAGTGCGATGCATTAAAAGTCACAGTTACTATTGTGAATTTGACAGGCGACATATTTGCTCAATTATTACACTTCTTATAGTTTAACTAATTGATATTTACGGTGTGGATATATACTATCTCCAAAAAAACTCAACACCTTATCGTGCACACCAGCTCCTAACCAATCCAGTTCAACCGTTTCCGGCAAACAATCAATAGCTCCTGTACATATAGCGACAGCTTTTTGAGGTAGGAGATGTGCCAAGATCAACAACTGCATATTTACACGCTTATCGAAAATCGTAATATTTGGGAAAAACTGCTTATAATTAAATTTGTCGCGGGGATGTAATTTTATAAGCAAATTTGATTCTCCATATTTATCAATTATTTTCTGTAACAGTAAAGCATATTCCTCATCAGTCATTTTAGCATCCGTAGTAAATGGCTGCGTAAAGAACCAAAGGGGCTTCGAACTCAGAATCTTCTTAGTTTCCTCATTTATATCAAACAATTGTAAAATAAAATCTTTCTTTTGCTCAGATGCTTTATTCCACAATGACTCCAACGATTCAACATGTACACGTTTACCCTTTAATACGGGTGAAAAATTCTCTTCAGTTAAATATATATCCGTACATTGATTATTATTGCCAAGATACAACAACATAGGCTTTCCATAAATCAACGCTTCGATTTTACCAGATAACTTATTCCATTTAAGTTGTTGACGCTTCCATTCTAAACTATCCTCATTCATATTATGCGTAAGCGAATCTGGCGCATCAGCTAACAACGAATAGGAACGATTTCCTATCCAAAGGGAAGAAACTGATCCATTAGCAAATATCGCTGCTGTTTTTAGGAAGGGATATTTTCTGCGACTCAGCACATACTTTATCTTTACGATCTTACGCTTTATCCGGCTTCTGAGATCCGTACCGAACGAACTTTGAAAATAAGTTGCATGTAATGCCTCTCGGATTTTAGCATTAGATGTATCTGTCAAAAAATAGTGTGTATGATTAAACACTATATCATCATCAAAGAGCAACAGATAATGTAGCAAACCATACAACGTGTATGGAATGCTAACATGTGTTATATTTTGTTTCTGCTCAGCCATATTATTGTAAGCCATTGGTTTGAACAAATTCAATCACTCTTTTTAAATCATTCGGAGTATCTACAGCTATTGTCTCGCTATCTACCTCAATATATTGTACACGATAGCCATTCTCAATGAAACGCAGTATCTCAATATCCTCTACGGATTCCAATTTCGCCTTGCCGTACTGTTTCCCATAATCGCAGTAGAATTTCAAGGCTTGCGGAGTAAAGCCATAGACGCACACCTGTTTGTAATATTTCACATCTATATTCCCTTTAGGGAACGGAGCCGCAGCACGCGTTAGGAAGATTCCACGTCCGTCCTTAGCAGTAAGCACCTTAGGTACTGTGAAGTTAATCAAATCTACCGGTTCTTTTATCTCCGTCATCAGGTTTGTAACTTGTATATCCGTATTCGGATTCTCCAAGAACGGCAAAATAGCCGTACGTATCGTACTCGGCTCAATTAGCGGTTCATCGCCTTGGATATTTACATACAAATCGGCTGGAATTTTCTCTGCGACCTCACCTATTCTATCCGTTCCTGTTCTATGCGAGGTGCTCGTCATTATGCAAGGTATATTGCGCTCTTGACATGCCGACATAATTCGGTCATCATCCGTTGCAACATACACCTCGTCAAACTCTTTCACCTGCTTGGCTTGAAGATAAACTCGTTCAATCATCAGTTTACCGCATATCTCAGCCAACGGCTTACCCTGAAAGCGAGATGATTCATATCTCGCCGGAATAACTGCTATGATTTTCATATGATTTGATTTTATAATATACTGTAAATACTTTTTGTTTCCAATTGCTTATACAATGACGGAGTTAACGATACCAATGCCTTTCCTAACGCTTCATATCGTTCAAATATCTCCTCGTTCTCACGCGTCAGTTTAATCTCTTTATCGGATAACTTAGCATCTCTATATCCGTCATATCCTACGATATAGATTTCACTATCCGTCAATTCTTTTGCTAATTCTACCGCTATTGAGGTACACGAATCTTGATACTTATCTATAAATGAGATTGACTCCAATTCATATGTTTGTTCTTTCGCCATCTTCGGCACATCGGTTCCCATAGTTCTCGGATACGGAGGTAAAATACACTTTTCGGTTTTTCCAAACCCTGGTACACTTTGCTCTAAACGCTTACTCTCATTACCTACCAGCACATAGTACTTATCACACTTTGCGTCTCTGAATTGCGCCGCATAGCGAGAAGTAGCAAAAACAACTGCTGTATCAGTATCCTTCTCGATGAACGTTTGGATGGCAGTCAGATGACGTTGAACCATAGGTCCTCCTCCTATAATGAGAATACGACTATACTTACGTGTTGCAGCGAATACCGGATACTTGGCATTATCTGCCACATGTCCTTTCCTGTTATCAAGAGCTCGCACAATATTATTAAACGAGTATATACGATTCTGCACCCACTCCATTACATCCTTTTGAGGAATAGAGTTTGCTCCAGATAACATATATGGCAGCGAAGTACCCCACTGATATTGTTGTAGCAAAGGTTCAAATGCTGCAACAACATCACCTAACACATTGAAATCCACTTTTAGATCTTGATGTTTATTGAGATAAGTCAGCAGCAACTCTATATTCAAATTACCTGCACCTCGCCCCATTCCGAGAATGGTGCCATCCACGAAATCAACACCGCTTTCTATAGCCGTAAGAGTATTAATCAATCCCAATTGGAGATTATTGTGCCCATGGAAGCCTACTTGACATTGCAGTTCTGACTTAACCCTTTCTGTTATAGATTTTGCCTCGTTGGGTGTTATACTTCCATAAGAATCCACCATACAGAATAAATCCACGGCTCCATTCAAAAGATGTAACTTGTCATAGAATCCGTCTTCCCATGTAGACATGTACATCACGTTGAATGCAACTGCTATGTTATACCTCTCCTTTATAGCTTTTGCCAAACCCAATGCTCTATCGAAGTTCTTTGGATCTACTGCCAAGCGCACCATATCCACCAACCCGTCTATGGGAGATAGTAGATTCTCCAAGTATTCGATTTTAGTACTCTTTTCATTCAGCATCACAGCAATCTTTTTGCTGCATTGCTTGCGTATGTGTTGCAATGTCGAAACTGGGCAATACCCATACTCACCCATATACTCATCCTGAGGCATGTTCCGATACCCCACCTCAATATAATCTATCGGCAACTGGTTTACCGCAGCCAAGTAAATATCCACCAACGAACTGTCAAAATCCCAATTAGTGTAATATCCTCCATCTCTTAATGTACAATCCAAGAACTTCATATCTATCAACCTTATTTAGTTTCTTTCTAAAAATTTGCATTGGCAAAAGTGGCAAAGTTGGCAAAACTTTTGCTTTTTTTGCTTAGCAACTACCACGCCAACAATCCGTATTGATACACATACTCCTTCGGCGGGAACTCCACACTGATGCCTATATTCGCCAGAGTCTTCACCACATTGCAGCCCGTTGCATCCCACGGCACACGTGCCTGCTCGGGATGTGCACAGCCCTCTTTTGGACAACCGCCCTCGCACAACTGACATCCGCAACCGATAAATGCCTCTGCCATCGCATTGCCACGCTTGAACAACTCGCCCTCCAAGTACAACATTGCCCGATGCAATCCGTTCGCCGCCTCCCGAAATCTGACATCTGATTTCTGATTTCTGACTTCTAATTTCTGATGGCTAATGATTACCGCCAAGTGCTCGTACTCATTAATGATTCTGCGAAAGTCCAAATCCGGCAAACGTCCTGGACAAGTCCATTTCTCGCGATAGTTCGTGCAATGCATACATTTGAGCCGCACACGCTCCTCAAAAACAAGATCGTCATGACGTATAGCCACCACATCCATCTCCGGATATTTGCTCTGCAATATGTCTCGTATTCCATCCAAACTCATAATGCCCAACAAAATTACACATTTTTTTTGACATTTGCAAATTTTACGCACACATTCTTGCTTTTTTACCTAATTTTGTCGAAAAATGGATATATCTCACTTTACAGGATTGATATAGTAGAATGTCGTGTCGCCGTCAAGCGTGGCTATAATGTCTTGCAAAATGCGTTCGGGATGAACCACTCCACTCTCCCAGAAATCGTTCGCTCCGCTTGGCAGACAACGTTTGCGGAAGTTGTACAACCTGCCGGTCTGATATGCCTTGAACAAAGCATGCTGGCTATTCATCTCAAGCAAGGCTTCACGACTCGGGACATTGCACCCTAACCACACATCGGCATCGGCAAAGGTCAACAAGGCTTGTTCAAACGTCAGCGGTATAGACGACTCCCGCGCATCATCAGCGAAAGCATATTTCGCTCCGGCATCGCGAAACAACGCTCCCATATACGTTCCTCCGGCTGGCACATACCACGTACCGCGGAAATCCAGACCGCTGACTACTGACAACTGATTGCTGATTGCTGATCGCTGATTGCTGATTGCATTATACGCGCTATCCACAGCATTGAATATTGAATCGGCTACATCCAGCTTATCAAAGAACACCGCTACAAACCGTATCCATTCGGCACGCGCCAGTGGAGTCGATTCGCGCCACTCATTGTTGTACAACACAGGTATTCCCACACTCTCCATCCGCTCTGCCGACTGATCGCTCGGCGCGTAAGTCGAATACAGTATCGCTTGCACGCCATTGGCTATAATCTTTTCGCAGTCAGGTTGCATAGCATCGCCAAGGTGTTTGCAACTCTCCGGCAACTCATGGTAACTGACTTCAGGATTGCACATGCCTACAAGTCGATCCATTAGCCCGAGTTCAGCCAACATTCCTATATGCGTAGCCGAACTCGCGCCAATTCGCTCCAACGGTTCGCTTATCATATATGTCGCCATCACGCTATCCGCATTCCACGGAGCAAACACGCGCACACGCTTCATGCCCAATGTATCATCAATCTGAAACCCAGTGGCATATTTGTTCCCCGGACGCGGCAACCTATCCTGTTTGACAACCGGTGTGCATGCCCACAACAGGCACACACACACCGCGATGACGCAAGCCAAGCTTGGCTTGCTGCTATCAGAGATTCTTGCATCATACCCCGCCTCAAGAGCGCGGATGTTCGTTTGTACAACTACTTCCGACTTGCGGGCAAACACTTTCTCCAAACCTGCTTTGACGATCTCCGGCTCTACACCCAACATCGGAATAGCCGCACCAAGCAGAACCATATTCGCTGCCTGAACCGGCGCATTGATCTCCTTAACGAGCGCGTCGGTATCTATCAGAATATGTTTGGGGCAAGCCTTGATGGCCTTATATACTTCCTCAAGGTCGGGGTAGTTGTCGATATTTCTGAAAGGCACAGATGAAGTAACCACACATACATCGGGAGCGAGCCATGGCACATATCGCAATGCTTCCAGCGGTTCAAGCGAAAGAATAATGTCTGCTTGTCCCTGTGGGATAAGATCCGACCAAATCGGTTCAGTAGAGATACGCAGATGGCTTTGCACCTCGCCGCCGCGCTGGCTCATGCCGTGTACTTCGGCTTGCTTCAAGTACCAGCCCTCAGACAGAGCTGCTTGACCTATAACGGTGGCAATAGACAGAATACCTTGTCCGCCTACACCGGCTAATATAATATCGTTTTTCATTTTCTTACTTTACGTTTAAGGGTTTGTATACACTCACGGCGTGCGATAACCACCGACGTGCCGTGATAATTGATCTCCTCACGGATTACCTGTTTCATCTCGTCCATGTTCTTGGCAAGCGGCACAACCACACGTACATGCTCTTCAGGTATTCCCATCGCCATGCAGATTCGTTCGAGTTTGCCTGTACCTGCCGAGTCTTGCCCACCCGTCATGCCGGTCGTCAGGTTATCCGAGATAAGCACTACAACATCCGCATTGCAGTTCGCACAATCAAGCAGTCCTGTCATGCCGGAGTGCGTGAATGTCGAGTCGCCGATAACAGCAATCGACGGATATTGTCCAGCATCAGCCGCACCTTTCGCCATCGTAATCGATGCACCCATTTCCACACAGGCATGAATAGCGTGGAATGGCGACAGCGCACCTAAGGTATAGCAACCTATATCGCCAAAGATCCTCGGTTCGGGGTATTCGCGTGCCACCTCATTGAGCGCGGTGTACATATCTCTGTGACCGCAGCCCTGACACATCGAAGGCGGACGCCCCGGCAAAACCAAGTCACTCTTGGCTTTCGGCTCTTGGCTCTTGGCTTGCACAAAGCAATCCGGTGACAACTCACCCATTCGGGGCAGATCGCCTGTCAAGCGACCGCGGATAATTATATTCGAAGGAACCAACCCGCGCAACAACTCTTCTACTACAGGTTGACCTTCTTCGGCAACAAGAATCTCCTCTACGCCATCAGCAACCATCTTATTAATGAGTGCCACAGGCAACGGATAGTGCGTAATCTTCAGTATCGATGCGCCCTTGGCTATTCCGGCTTCTTGCATGTAGTTGTAAGCAATACCACAGGCCACTATAGCGCGTTTGGGGTCTATGCCCTTCGTGTAGGAGTTATTGCCGCACTCCTCACTCAAACGTACGAACTCCGGCTGTTGTGCCAACAGATCAGCGTAGTTCCGTTTGGCAAAGGCTGGCAGCAAGATAAAGTGCTGCGGGTTATCAGGCAGACTATGGGCGTTCTGCTCACGTTTTTCGTCAGCCGTCACAACCATCGCGCGACTGTGCGCCATTCGTGTGGTAACACGCATCAGTACAGGTACGCGTAACTTCTCCGACAAGTCAAACGCTTGCCGTGTCATGTCGTACGCCTCTTGTTGGTTCGATGGTTCGAAACATGGTATCAATGCAAACTTTGCATAGAACCGTGAATCTTGTTCGTTCTGCGAACTGTGCATCGACGGGTCATCGGCAGCCACAACCACCAAGCCGCCATTCACGCCTGTGATGGCAGAATTGACAAACGCATCAGCACAAACGTTCATGCCGACATGTTTCATGCAGACTAACGCACGCTTGCCGGCGTACGTCATGCCGAGAGCCGCCTCCATGGCAGTCTTCTCGTTCGTTGCCCAACGGCAAAAGATTCCTCGGGGCGCTTTGGCTTCGCCGAGTTGAATGTACTCCGTAATTTCGGTAGAAGGTGTGCCCGGGTAGGCATAAACGCCGCTCAAGCCCGCATCAATTGCGCCCTGAGCAATGGCTTCGTCACCTAAAAGAATGTGTTTCATGATGTATTATGTTTTGATTAAAATTTTGCAAACAAACTGTCATCCGGTACCGGTGCAGTGATCGTTATCTCTTCTTTGCGCACAGGGTGTATGAACGTTATCTGCCGCGCGTGCAGACTGATACTTCCGTCAGGATTGCTGCGCTTGGCGCCATATTTCAAATCACCCTTAATCGGACAACCGATAGCCGCCAACTGGCAACGGATCTGATGATGCCTACCTGTCAGCAGTTCAACCTCAAGCAGCGTATAATGCTCGCCTTTTGCCAATGTCTTATAAGTCAATATCGCTTGCTTCGCTTCCTTGGCGCCCTGTTTGGCAATATACGATTTATTTTGTGCTTCGTTACGTACGAGCCAATTCTCTAACCTTGCATCCGGCAACTTTGGTTCACCTTGCACGATAGCCCAATACGTCTTGTGCATGGCTTCGTGATCTTTGAACATCTCATTCAGTCGAGTCAGCGCTTTCGATGTACGCGCAAAGAGCACTACACCGCTTGTCGGACGGTCGAGCCGATGCGGCACGCCAAGGAACACCTCGCCGGGTTTGTTGTACTTGACCTTGATATACTCTTTCAGTATCTCCGACAACGGTTTGTCGCCCGTCTTGTCGCCTTGCACAATCTCCCCCGGAGCTTTATTCACCGCAATAATATGGTTATCTTCGTATAGTACCTGCATAATCTGAATTCTGAATACTGAATACTGAACACTAACTACTGACGACTTACATCTTACACAACGCTTTGTTGCTAAATCCGTCAATATACATCTCCAGCGGTTTGTCAAGTCGTACATGGCGAACGAGTTCGGTTTCTTCCACTGCCGGCAGACGGTCGAGCTCATCGCTGTCATATACGTCGGTTGCCCGTGCCCACGGGTCAATGTTCATATAGCCGACATTGAACGAAGTCATGTTCTGGAAGAAGTGGCTGCCTTGACTCGGGTCAACGCGGAAGTTCTCCAAACTGCACTCGGCTATCGCTTTCGCTTCGCTAATATCGCTCCATTGCACCGGCACGCCTAAGCTGGCGATCTGCGAACCCCAACGACCGTAACCGATAAGCAGGTACAGCCTACCCTCTTGGCGCATCCTGTTGTTCCACTCGCGCAGCGTAGCTGCCATCTCGCGCGTGCGCAATACATCAAAGGTATCGCGCTTGAGATATATGATATCCGTTATATCCTCAATCTTTCCTACACCCAGCGCGCTGCCCGAACGCAACAACGCGCCACTCTCGTCAATCTCATCCCATTCAACCTTAGCGCTCAAACTATCCGCCGATATCGGACGAATCTGCAACACATTGAATACAGCCAAATCGTCAGATATCGAGCCGCTCTGCTGCGGAATAGATTCCGTATTCGGCTTGAGCGACGCGGCAAACTCAATCTCCACAGGTGTCTTGATTTCTTGTTGGGCTATTTCAAGCAGTTCGCGGATGATTGCCGTCAACGGGAACGTGTTGAACTTCAACTGTTGCGCAAACGTCACGATACGCGGACCTTGCGGATAACAGGAGTCCACAATACGCATATTCTCCATGTCGTAGGTCGATGCTACGAGCCGCAGACTGCCAAACTGTTCGCAGTCGTGAATTGGTATCCGCGCAAGGTTCACCGCATCATCGACGGACACCTTGAATAGTTCCGGACTCATCGACAGCGCCAGCATCGACTGCTGCGTCTCACGCATAGCGAGATCCACCGTAGAGGTCTGCATCACGTTTTTCGGGTACTTGGGTGAAAAACGCAACACTTGTTCGCCATCCACCACGGCTTTGCCCAAACCGTAGGCGATCTTCACGATGCCGTCTTCGGGGTTCTCTTTGCCTACGGGGTAGAAGTTGATGCTTCGTGCCACACCGGAGATCACGGGGAAGTAGTAGTTGCCTTCCTGTTCGCCGCAAACCTCTTGCAGCACAATCGCCATTTTCTCCTCGCTCGGCACGTTGCCCGTGCTGACTATATATCCACGCGACGCAGCAAAATACACACTCGCATAAACCGACTTAACCGCCTTACTGAGCATTCTCAGCTGCTGGTCTTCGTTCTCGGTGTTCGGAATCATGTAGGTCGAATACACTCCGGCAAACGGCTGATAGTACGAGTCTTCGAGTTTGCTACTCGACCGCACAGCCAGCGGACGACGTGTCACGCGTATAAAATGCCGCAGTGCATCCCTTAACTCCAACGGAAGCATTGCCGCCACAAACTCCGACAGTATCTCCTCGTCCGTCAGGTCGGCATTGATGACGTATTGCAATCCGTTGTCATGAATGAACTTGTCGAAGTACTCCGTCGTAATAACCATCGTTCGCGGCACAAGCACGCGCACATCCGGCCACTTGTCGTACAAATCGTATTTCTGCAGCACATGATTCAGGAACGCCAAGCCTCTTCCCTTGCCGCCCATAGCGCCGTCGCCGCAACGCGCAAACCAGATGGTGTCGTTGTAGGTATCCGTCGCATATTTCGCCACAACGCCCAATGCCTGATTGATGCGGTAGTCGTGGATCAGACGGATATTGTTCTGCCGCACGTTCTCTATATCTGCCTCGTCCTGAATCTTCAGCGCACTGACCGGTCGGCCTACGGAGAACAATCCCCGTGCAAACAGCCACTTACTCAGATAGTTGTTGTCACTCAGTCGGCGGAATGCGGCTGGTGAGATAGTCGATATGATTCGCTCAAATCCTTCCAGATCGCTCGCACGGTCAATCTCCTTACCGGTTCGCGGATCGCGGGCAATGAAGTCACCGAAGCCGAACTCCCGCTCAATATACTCGCTCACCTCTTGCGTCAGGGTCTTCGATTGCTTGATCACAAAGCCGACCTTCAGTTTGTTTGCCGTCTGTCGCATCGACTCTTGCGAACTCTGCATCAAGAACGGCATTGTCGGGTTGTCCTTGCGGATCATCTTGCACAGGTCTATACCGGCATCCAGTTTCTCTTCGGACGACGGATCGCCTTTGTGAATAACGAAACCTATATCCGATATTACGCCGATGATGTTCTGCTTGTATTGCTCGTAGAGTTCAACCGCCTCGTCGTAGCATGTTGCCATCAGCACTTTCGGTCTGGCACGTTTACGCATCAGCTGTTGCTTCTCGTTCAGCGCGTCGCGGATAGCTATGCTGTTCTGATGCAGCACCATCTTATACAGCAGCGGCAGGTAAGTCGAATAATACCGCACACTGTCTTCCACCAGCAGAATTGCCCGCACACCTTCCTCTGTAATATCATGTGCGGCGTTCATTCTGTCCTCTATCAGTTTGATGATAGCAATAATCAGGTCGGTTGAGTTGTTCCAGTTGAAATACAGATCGATGTCGCTTCTATCGTGCTTCTCAATGCGGCGGAATATCTCCTTGCTGAATGCCGACAACAGCACAATCGGACAATCCGGCAGCAACTGCTTGGCTGCTTTGGCAAAGTCAAACACGTCAAACTCTCCCGCGCTGTACATCATCAATATCAAGTCAAACTCCTCGCCCTGCTCCACAAGCGTCAGCGCCTCGCGCGTAGTCTCAGCCCTTGTTATAGATGGCGGATTGCTCAGATTCAGTTCCGCATATTCCTGTGCGATCTGCACATCAATACGTCCGTCTTCCTCCAGCGCAAAACTGTCATAGTTATTGCACACCAGCAGAATCCGCTTCACGCGCTTCGCCATCAACGATGTG
>CAJOFU010000035.1 GCA_905233935.1 Paludibacteraceae bacterium | reverse complement strand
CGATAGGTAACCTGACTCTCTATCCGGGTAGTACACTTGAACTGCCGGACGGCAAGGGTGCTTACCACGTTAAGTCTCTTACCTACCGCGTGGAAGGCGATAGTGTGCCTGTCACCAAACTCAACGATTCCCTTTATTCGGAGACGCAGCAGCTGACAGTAACTCGTCGTATAAAGAACGACCGCTACTACTTCATTTCGTTCCCGTACGATGTCAACGTCAACGAGATTACGCTTGCCAACGGCAGCAAGGCAGTCAACGGCAAGGACTTCCGCCTAATGGAGTACGACGCTGAGGCACGTGCAGCAGAAGGCAGTCTGCAAGGCGCACCGGGTCACTGGAAACTCTTCACGGGCGACAAACTTACTGCCGGTCAAGGTTACGCTATAGCCGTCAATACGAAGGCGATGAAGGAGATTATGTTCCCGATGACACTCAGCAGTAAGAACCTTACCACCGAGGAGCGTACCAAAACGACGAACACTGTAGATATCAATGAGTACACAGGTGCGGCACGTAACACCAACCACAACTGGAACCTCATCGCGCACCCGTATATCACGAAGTTCGAGGTAACGTCCGGTGCAACGCCCGGTACAACGAATGTGGAAGCATACTGGGAGAACCCGAGTCGTGACGACACCGGCTGGATTGACGATTGGCAGACATGGGAAGATCCGACACAACCACAGGATAGTACCTGGACACAGCCGACGGATACTACATCGACTCAGCCGATGGATACTACCGAAACACATATCGGCGATATCATTGATAGTGGAACGCTCAATGGTGGTGCAGCATGGGTGCTGTACGCTAATGGTACGATGGAACTGAATGGCTCGGGTATGATCGGCGAATTCGGCAGTCTGGAATCTGTTCCTTGGGGCGAGCACCGCGAGAAGATCCTGTATATAAAGATAACAGGTAATGATTTAAATGTAATCGATAGTTATGCCTTTGCTCAGTGCAATATGCTCACAACAGTGACGATAACTGCTCCTGTTTCGCAGATCAATGCGCAGGCATTCTTAGGTTGCAATCAGTTGACGACCTTCCGCATTGAATCCCACCAGTTCTGTTCTGCTTCTGATGCAGCTTTCGATGGCATAGATCCTACCAAGATAAACCTTCAGGTTCAGTCATCGTTGCGCACCCAGTATAAGAATAGTTCGCCTTGGAAGAACATGTCTATTTCGGCTATTTCGACTACAGGCAATGCTCCGCGCAGAGCAGTAGCGCATCCGGACGGCTGGAAAGAGAGCCCCGGTGGTATATACGTCACGATACCTGTCGTAAAAGACGGCAAGGTTGGTTATGACCAGTATTGGATCAATGAGGTTACTGATATCAAGCCGTTCACAGCCGTGTTCATCCAAGGTGATGGTCAGGGACAGATGACCTTCGGCATGTATCCCCCAACTCAGGCACCCAAGCGGATGTTGCAAGCAGACCCCTGCGAGACAAGGGATCACACTGTATTCGTTGGTCTGACCATCCATGGCAACGGTCAGATGGACAAGACCAGCCTGCGTCTGCGTCCGGACTTCACCGAGGAGTACAAGATCAATCTTGACCTGCTGAAGTTCACGACGTTCTACACCTCGCGTCCGCAGATCTACTTCAAGACGGAGAACGACCAGCTCGCGTACCGTGCGGTAAGCGACAGTCTGGCAGCCAACACGTGGTTACCGGTAGGCGTATATTGCCGCGATGCCGGCGAATACACCTTCGCATTGTACGATCGCTATGTTTGGGATGAGGTAGAGGCTGTCTATCTGCGCGACAATACGACCGGCGTAGAGACGAACCTGCTAATGGGTAACTACACTATTACTACCACAGGCCAGATCTACACCAACACCCGCTTCGCAGTCAAGGTGCTCCTACGCCGCAAGGTGAAAGATACACCTACGATGATCGACCACACCGAAGATCCGAACGCTCCGCGTAAGTTCTTCCGTGACGGGCTGCTCTACATTATGCGCGACGGTAAGGTATATGACCTGACCGGCAAGCCGGTGCAGTTTGATGATTTGTTGAACCGTTAATACAAAAGGAGACTAATTACCATGGAAACGATTCAACAAGCAATGAAACGCACTGAGCTCGCATTTCAGGCGGGACTGCCGCAAGAGAACAAACGCCGGAAGATCATTGTGGTAACCATAGGCGTGCTTGTGCTGAGCGGCTGGGCATTATTGGCGCTATACTCCATCGTCGGAGGCAGAAAGAATGATCTGAGCTTTGCTCCCGAGGTGGTGTATGTGCCACAGGCACCGGCTCCGGCTGTAGGCTCCGGACCTTCGTTCTATCAGTCACCGCGACGCAGCACGCTGATGAACAGACCGGCGGTCAGCTATCAGCATTCAACCACTAATTATACCCCTGCGCCGAAGGCTGCAATGGGTAGTACCTCATTCCGCGTACACCAGACCAGTTCAGCCGCCGTCCACTCCTATGGCGGTGGCGGAACCGGTGGCGGTAATGCAGGCGCAATCATTCACCGCAGTAGTGGCAGTGGTGTCAACTACGCGGCACTGAGCTATAGCGGAGCTATCTATGTTCCCACCAAGCGCAACGCCGTGACTGCCGTCGGCGCAAACGAGGCAAGCGATTTCTCGGCACAGAAGATGAGCGTAGTACGTCGTCGCGCCAAGGCGGATGCGGACCCTGGTGAGGGTGAGTACCCCGGGGTTCCCGAAGACCCTGCACCTGATCCCGAGCCTCCTGTACCGGTTGGTGATATGCCGATTGTGATGTTGGTTCTGATAGTTGCAGCTTACACCCTGCGCATAACCCGCCGCCGCAAGGCGGAGGTTGCCGAATAATCCGAATTTGTAGGACAAATATGCAAAAGTAAGATTTATGTAACATTTATTGACTATAAATTTGCAATTGTCAAAAATATTTACTACCTTTGTAGGCTTTTTGCGCGCAACCGGTGAATCGGAAAACGTACATTGAAGTATTTAGAAAATAAACATATATAAACACTGCATGGTCGTTTGCCTGTGCTGCGCACATGAAGCTTAGCTCGCTAAGCGACACTTTCAAATACATTTGATGTGCTCCTTACCGACCTAATCTTCACCTCTTCGAGGCGCAAACAACCAGCAGCCATAAACCCAAATAAACCGCGTTGAACAAATTCATTGGAATTAGTTTAATTCGCTTAATTAGTGAACTAACAAATATCCATTGCTAAGGATTCACTGAAATTTATTTATGTTTATCGCTGATGGTGTCTGTTACTCGGAGAGTGGTGGCTTGGGCTGCTATGGCAGTCATCAAGCTTGATTGGATGAGTGGCGTAGCAGACCAAGACAAGAGTCACGCAGTGACAACAGACGCCAGCAGGGTCTATTTAGGTTTATTTTCTAAAAAAGCAGAATTAATTTAAAAACATAGATATATGCAAATCAATCACTCTGAAATCAAAGACCTCACTTCGGTCATCACGCTGACTCTTCAGCCCGCTGACTACGAGGAGGCTGTAACCAAACAAATCCGTCAAATCCGTCAGAAGGCGGATATCCCGGGCTTCCGCAAAGGCATGGTGCCCGCCGGACTGATCAAGAAGATGTACGGCAAGAGCGTTCTCGCTGACGTGCTGAACAACAAGATTGCCGAAGAACTCAACAAGTACATCGAGGAGCAGAAACTTCACATCCTTGGCGATCCCCTGCCTAACGACGAACTGACCCCGACGATGGATCTCGATAACGATACCGAGTTCACTTTCGCCTTCGACATCGCAGTTCCCGAAGAGTTTGACGCCAAACTTACCGCCAAGAACAAACTGACGGCTTACACCATCATCGTGGACGACAAGATGGTTGACAACCAAGTGAACTCCTACGCCGAGCGTTTTGGCGAGTACGTGGATGCCGAGCAGGCAGAAGAGGGCGACGTGCTCCGCGGTACGCTGACCGAGCAGAAGGAAGGCGGTATCGTTAAGGAGAACGCCATCCTGAATCCGCAATACATGGCTGATAAGAAGCAAGCCAAACTTTTCAAGGGTGCCAAGGTAGGTGACATCATCACCTTCAACCCGATGAAGGCGTTCCAGAACGAGACAGAGGTAGCTTCGCTGCTCGACCTTAAGAAGGACGACGTCAAGGATCTCAACTCTGACTTCACCCTGACGTTGACCAGCATCACCCGCCACAAGGCTGCGGCTATCGACGCTGAACTCTTTGCCAAGGTTTATGCCGCTGACGCTCCGAAGGACGAGGCTGAGTTCCGCGCCCGCGTGAAAGCCGAGATTGAGGCGAACATGGCTGAGGATGCGAAGTATAAGTTCGGTCTGGATGCCAAGGCTGCTATCCAGAAGAAAGCCGGCGAGTTCGCTCTGCCCGAGGCGTTCCTCAAGCGCTGGGTGGCTGCCACCAACAAGGATATGAAGCCCGAAGACCTCGAACGTGACTTCCCCGAGATGATCAAGCAACTGCGTTGGCAACTCGAGAAAGACCAGCTGATGAAAGAGTACGAGATCAAGGTGGAGAAAGAGGACGTTGAGGCTTACGCCCGTGAGGTAGCCCGCATGCAGTTCATGCAATACGGCATGATGCACGTTGAGGAGCAGTACCTCAAGTCGTTTGCCGATAATATCCTCAAGGATGAGAACCAACTCCGCGGCATTGTGGAGCGCGTGGCTGAGAACAAGATTTACGACCATTTGCGCACCGTAGCCAAGATCGAAGAGAAACAGATCTCGTACGACGACTTCGGCAAACTCATGCGTGAGAATGCTTGATCTGAGCCGATACGACCGAGTATTCCTACTCACAGACGAGCAAGTAGCTAAATGCTGCTTGCCCGTCTTTTATGAGGTCGTCAGAAGTCAGAAATCAGAAGTCAGAAGTCAGCCAAACTTGGCTGACACCCTTGTGCTGCCGGCAGGTGAGGAGCACAAGACTCTCGCCAGCGTACAACGGATCTGGGACTTCCTCCTGGAGCACAACGCTACACGCAATAGTCTGCTTATTAATCTCGGCGGTGGTGTGATATGTGACATGGGCGGGTTTGCTGCAGCTACATACATGCGCGGCATAGCTTTCGTGAATGTGCCTACCACGCTGCTGGCTATGGTGGATGCCGGCGCAGGCGGTAAGACAGGCTTCGATTACGGTACACCGCTCATTAAGAACAGCATCGGCGTGTTTGCTCAGCCTGTAGCTACCATCTACGAGCCTTCACTGCTCTCCACGCTCCCTCCTGAACAACTGCTCTCCGGCTACGCCGAGATGATCAAGCATGCTGCCTTGCAAAGCCCTGAGGCGCTTGGCGAACTGCTTGAATACGACTTGCGCGACTGCTCTTCGCTCGCCTTCGGTGAACTGATTAAACGGTCGGTGGCATTCAAACAATCCGTCGTAGAGCAAGACCCGCATGATCATGGCTGGCGCCAGATACTGAACTTCGGGCACACTGTCGGGCACGCGATCGAAGCGTTGCTTCTGGAGAGAAGTCAGAATTCAGAATTCAGAAGTCAGGATTCAGAAGTCAGATATCAGATATCAGAGAAGCCACACGGGTACTGTGTTATGTACGGTATCGTAGCGGAGGCATATCTGTCGCATGTGATCTGCGGCATGCCTGCCGAGGTGGTAAGTACACTCAGTCGTTTTATGCTCGAGAACTACGGCGCAGCACCTATTACCTGCAGTGACTATGAAGCCTTGCTGCAATTGATGCAGCATGACAAGAAAAACAAGGAGCAAGGCACTATCGTTTGCACCTTGCTCTGTTCTGTCGGTCAGCCTATTGTCGGTCAGACCGTCACGCCCGCACAACTCCGTGAGGCGTTGGAATACCTGTGTAGTCTTTAGTCGCTGAACTTCGCGCAGAGGAACTCACGGTTCAGACGTGCGATGTTAGCCAGCGAAACCTGCTTCGGACACTCGGCAGCACAAGCGCCGGTGTTCGTACAGTTACCGAATCCGAGTTCATCCATCTTAGCCACCATAGCTTTGGCACGTGCCTTAGCCTCAACGCGACCTTGCGGCAGCAAGGCGAGTTGGCTGACCTTGGCTGCTACGAACAGCATAGCCGAGCCGTTCTTGCAAGCAGCAGCGCAAGCACCGCAACCGATACAGCTGGCTGCATCCATTGCCTCGTCAGCATCGGGCTTGGGGATAGGTATAGCGTTGGCGTCAGGTACACCACCCGTGTTTACGCTGATGAATCCACCGGCAGCCATGATCTTGTCGTACGCCTTGCGATCCACCATCAAGTCTTTGATTACAGGGAAAGCGTGACTACGCCAAGGCTCAACGGTGATGGTGTCGCCATCGTTGAACTTACGCATGTGCAATTGGCAGGTTGTAATAGCACTGTCGGGTCCGTGCGGATGACCGTTTACATACATCGAGCACATACCGCAGATTCCCTCACGGCAGTCGTGGTCGAAGGCGATAGGATCCTTGTGCTCGCTGATCAGTTGCTCGTTCAGAATGTCCATCATCTCAAGGAACGACGCACCCTGGAAGATGTGTTTGAGTTCGTAGGTCTCAAAGTAACCTTTTGCTTTTGGTCCGGCTTGTCTCCAAACGCGAACGTTGATGTTGATGTAGCTATCCATCTTATGTAGAGTTTTTAGTATTCAGTATTCAGTATTCAGTATTCAGTTTTCAGCTGATATGCATAATTCGCCTAATCGGCTACAAAGTTACGAAATATTTTTGACAAATGCAAATTTATTTGCAATTATTCGTCAAATACATGCATTTTTTTTCGTTTTGTATTCAACTTGCCGTTATATTGTGCTCTCTGAGGTAGCGATGAACGAGGTGTGTAGGAAATCCCATGACGGTGAAATACGATCCCTCGATGCGGCTGACAGTCGCCAGACCGATCCACTCCTGTATGCCGTATGCACCGGCTTTATCCAAGGGACGATAATGTGAGACGTAATAGTCAATATCTGCCTCGCTGAGTTCATCAAATGTCACGTCGCAGCAATCTACTTCAGTCGAAAGTCGAAGGTCGAAAGTCGAAAGCCTGTGTGCAAACGTTATGGCGGTGAAGACTTGGTGGGTTTTGCCGCTCAGGTTGCGGAGCATCAGTCGGGCTTCCTCCGGCGTGTGGGGCTTGCCGAGCACCTGACCGTTCAACCAAACGATGGTATCGGAGGTGATGAGCAGTTCGTCGTCGCTAAGCTCGTGCGTGCGCGTGTACGCTTCCGCTTTCGCGCGCGAAATATATTTAGGTATATCCCCGCCTGCGAGGTCGGCAGGGTAGGACTCGTCGGCATCGATAGTGACATCGGTGTGCGGTAGGTCGAGGCCTGTCAACAGTTCTCTGCGCCTTGGGGATTGTGAACCAAGAATGATGTGCATTGCTTTTAGGTCAACAATTAAAGACTATTAAAAACAATTATAATAGTCTATTAATGACAAAACTATAGAGGACTCCCATGAGTAGCACGAACTTCATAACGGATTGTGCGGTGCGGTAGTCCGAAGAGATGCGCGCCGACCATAATAACCATAATTCGCAGGCGATCGGAATGAGTAATCCGAGCACCACGTACCGGGTGTGTAGCGAGTTCCAGCCGTGCGGGAAAGGAATAACCCAACATGTCAGCCAAATGATAGCACCTGCCATAAGCAGAAGTATGACAGTGACGATGATCTTCGTAGCTTGTTCGCCGAGCACAACGGGCAGCGAGTGACACTCCAGTTCGCGGTCGCCCATCACGTCTTGCATATCCTTGATAATCTCGCGGATGAGTGTTCCGATGAACGCGAATGCCGCAAACCCGCCGATCCACAAATACAGGTCATGGGGCATGGTAGTGAGATTGAGCACGTCTATGCCATTGATGTCAGTATAGTGCATGTTGAGCCATGCGACATTCGCTATGGCTATGAGCAGAGGACATAGTGCTGCAGCCAGAGCTACGATGAGGTTGCCTATCAAGAACTGCCGTTTGTAAGATGCCGAGTAGAACCACAACAGCCCCGGTACAAACACGAAGATGACAGCCGTCACCCAACTGCGTAGGCAGACGGATGCAGCGATACCGCAAGCGATGCCCGCAGCCGTGAGTACCAGAAACAGTCGCATGGCTTGCGGTTTGGTTACCGAGCGTGTGATGATGAGCCGGTCAGGACGATTGATCTGGTCGATCTTCACATCGAAGTAGTCGTTGATGACGTATCCGCCTGCGGTGATGAGTACCGTAGCGAGCATAAGTAAGGTGAGTAGCCACCAAGGTAGCTGTTCACCAAAATATGCCGCACAGAGAATGGGCGTTGCCACCCATTTCTCCATGACGAACAATACAATAGCCGTCATCAGCAAGTTCTGCCAACGAACGAGCATCAAGTAGTCTCTAACTTTTTCCATTAGCGCAATCTAAGTATAGCTCCCGTCCAAGCCGGCAGGGTGACGCGTAGCGGCATCGATGCCATCAGTGGCCCTTCGTAGGTCTTGCCGGATAGCAGATCTTCGGCGTGCACGCTGATCTTTTCGTCAATCTGCAAGTATCGGAAAGCATCGGTCGGGATCGTTACAGGCACTTCCACCTGCCGGTCGTCGAAGTTCACGACGATGAGTAGCGTTTCTTTCTCTTGCTTGCGTAGGAAGGCAAACTGCTTGTGCCGGTTGAAGCCCTCGCCTTGTGCGTACTCCAGATCGTACATCATGCCCTTGGTGATGGCGGGATTTGTCTTGGCTATCTGCAAGAGTTTGCAGTAGAACGCGCGCAGTTCGCGTTGCTCGTCATCGAGATTAGCACCGTCGAACTTGCCGTTGTTAGCCCACGCTTGCAGACTGCGTACTCCCCAGTAGTCGAAGATCGTTGTCTTGCCGTCCATGCCGGAGAATCCCTCAACATCCATCGCCTTCTCGCCGAGTTCCTGACCCGAGTAGATCATCACGGGGTTTGTTCCGAGCGT
This sequence comes from Paludibacteraceae bacterium, assembly GCA_905233935.1. Taxonomy (GTDB): domain Bacteria; phylum Bacteroidota; class Bacteroidia; order Bacteroidales; family Paludibacteraceae; genus Colicola. The sequence continues at coordinate 9,586 of CAJOFU010000035.1, read as the reverse complement.
AGCGGCAACAATCATTGCCGGTTCGGCTGCTCGACCGCTACCGCAGAAGAAGCCCGAGGCGATGCGCTGCTCGTCGTGGTTCTCGAGGAAGTACAACATGTGCTCGCGGATATCATCCACCGCCTGCCATTGATAGGAGATTCCTTCGGCACTGTAGTCGCGGCTGGTCACACCGCGCAGGTAGTCGTACATGCCGACTTTGTCGTACAGGTAGTCGAAACCTGCCTGTATGTACTGCCGATAGATATCCGGATCGTAGATCTCTGCAATGAACTGCACCTCGGGGAATACAGCGCGCACGCGGTGAATAGCCCAGTTAAAGAACTCCACAGGCACCATGTGCGCCATATCCACACGGAAAGCATCTACGCCTTTACCTGCCCAGAATAGTAGGATGTCGCACATCTTACGCCATGTGTCAGGAATAGGGTCGAACTGCTTTTCACCGCCGCCCATGTAGTGCACGCCGTAGTTGAGTTTGACAGTCTCGTACCACTCGTTCTCCGACGGGTGTGCACTGAAACAGTCGTTGCCTGTGACCTTGGCGGGGTACTCATGGTAATCCCCTATATCAAACGTCGGTCGGAACTCCTCGCCCGGGATGTAGTAGAAATTGTTCAGCGGCGAGAATGCCCATTCGCTGTGGTCTTTCTCTCCGAGGTCTTCCACGCCTTTCGGTCGGCACGCAGACTTGTATTCGCGTGACACATGATTCGGCACAAAGTCGATGATCACCTTCAGCCCGGCTTTGTGGGTGCGGGCTACGAGTGCCTCAAACTCCTCCATACGTTTGTCCGTGTGGACGGCGAGATCGGGATCAACGTCGTAGTAGTCGGTGATGGCGTACGGGCTTCCGGCTTTGCCTTTGGTTATACTCGGGGTATTGAGCTCCGCCGTAGCGTGACGCAACACACCTGTGTACCACACATGCGTTGCGCCAAGCTCGAGGATACCCTTCAGTGCCTTGGTGTTGATGCCGGCAAACGTACCGCAGCCGTTGACCGACTTGTTACCACGGGGCACACGCGCGGTTACATAGTTCGTAAACCAGCGCGGAAAACATTGATAGATTATTATTTTACTCATGAGTGCAAAGTGATTAGGTTGATAGCTGCGCGTTTATAACTACGCGTTTATAACTGCGTGTTTATAGCTACGCGTTATTTAACTAAGGCAGCTGTATCACTTGCAATCATCAGTTCTTCGTCGGTCGGGATCACTACGACTTTCACCTTCGAGTCCGGGGTGGAAATTATAGCTTCCTTGCCGCGGATCGTAGCGTTGAGCGCCTCATCAACCTTCACGCCCATGAACTCCATGTCGCGGCAAACGGCTGCGCGCATCGAGGCTTGGTTCTCACCCACACCTGCGGTGAATACGATAATATCCACGCCGCCCATGGCTGCTGCGAATGCACCGACGTATTTCTTGATCTTGTAGTTGTACATATCCGTAGCGAGTTTGGCGCGCTCGTTGCCTGCGGCTACGGCTGCCTCCAAGTCACGCATATCCGAACCCACACCCGAAACACCGGCTACACCGGATTTCTTGTTCAGCAGGTCGGACATCTGATCAGGATTAAGCCCGAGTTTCTTCTGAAGGAACGTAACGGCGCCGCCATCAACATCACCACTGCGCGTACCCATCATGATACCCTCGAGCGGCGTCAGACCCATTGTGGTGTCGAGGCACTTGCCGTCCTTAACGGCTGCCAGCGAACCGCCGTTGCCGATATGGCAGGTGATGATGCGTTGTTTTGTGTAGTCCACACCCAAGAACTCGCACACACGTGCGCTCACATAGCGGTGGCTCGTGCCGTGGAAACCGTAACGGCGTACGGCGAACTTCTCATATACCTCGTACGGCAGTGCGTACATGTAACTGTATGCGGGCATCGTCTGGTGGAAAGCGGTGTCGAACACACCTACCTGCGGCAGACCCGGCATCAACTCCTCAACGGCACGTATACCTTTGAGGTTGGCGGGGTTATGCAGCGGAGCGAGATCGCTTACCTCTTCAAACGCCTTGATCACTTCCGGCGTGATGACTACCGACTTGGCGAACTTCTCGCCGCCATGCACCATGCGGTGACCTACAGCGTCAATCTCCTTCAGACTCTTTATAACACCGATCTCGGGGTCAGTCAGCAGCGAGAAGATGAACTTTACACCCTCGGTATGCTCAGGCATATCGTGCATGATCTGTTTCTTCTCGCCGTTAGCGAGTTTTACTTTGACAAACGCACCGTCCAAACCAACGCGCTCTGCGCCGCCGGAGGTCATAACACTCTTGTCGTCCATGTTGTACAATGCATACTTGATAGACGAACTTCCACAATTCAAAACTAAGATTTTCATGGTTATTATTTTTTTTAATGATTATTGACCGTTTCACTAAAGGAATAAAGACGAGAAACACTAGTCGAACACATTTAAGTCTTTATTCTTTACTCCTTATTCCATTAGTCCTTTATAGCCTGATTAGCCGTGATGACTACCATCTGTACGATATCTTGTACCTTGCAACCGCGACTCAGGTCGTTTACCGGAGCTGCTATGCCTTGCAAGATCGGACCTACGGCATCCGCACCCGAGAAACGCTCCACAAGTTTGTAGCCTATATTACCTGCCTGTAGGTCGGGGAACACGAGCACATTGGCATGCCCAGCGACCTTGCTGCCCGGGGCTTTCTTCTCGCCTACCGACGGAATCAGCGCAGCGTCAGCTTGCAACTCGCCATCGATCTGGAGATCTGGAGCCAGTTCGCGTGCCATTGCAAGGGCTGCCGTCACCTTATCGACATTCTCATGCTTGGCAGAACCCTTGGTTGAGAACGAAAGCATAGCCACTCTCGGCTCGATGCAGGCAATGGTGCGAGCGGTCTCGGCAGTCGATACGGCAATCTGTGCGAGCTCTTCGGCATTCGGGTTGGGATTAACCGCGCAGTCGGCAAACAGCAAGAAGCCCTCCTCGCCCAGATGTTTCGCCGGTGTGAACATCAGGAACGCACCGGACACAATCTTGCAGCCCGGTTTGGTCTTCAGGATCTGGAAGGCCGGACGGATGGTGTCGGCTGTTGTGCCGCGTGCGCCTGCCAACTCGCCGTCGGCATCGCCAGCTTTGATCATCAGGCAACCGAGATACAGCGGGTCTTGGGCTTTCTTTTTTGCCTCTTCTTCCGTCATGCCTTTGGCTTTGCGCAGTTCGAACAGCAGGTTGGCATATTCTGCCATCTTCGGGTCAGTTGCCGGATCAAAGAGTGTGGCTTTGCTGATGTGTTCAAAACCTTTCTCGGCTGCCATCTTGCGGATGGTGTCGGGGTTACCGATCAATGTGAGTTTGGCTAAACCTTGCTCCAAAATGATGTTTGCTGCCTCCAGTGTACGAGGCTCGTCGCCCTCAGGCAACACAATGCGCTGCGGATGTTGTTTCGCACGCGCATACATTGCTTTTAATATGTCCATAGTAATTCAATTTTGTTATTCAATCAAGTGATGCTTTTCCGTTTCATTAGAAAATATACTACAAAGTTACACATAAAATTGCAAATTTGCAAGTATTTTGCACTTTTTTTGCTCTGAAAGTGATTTTTTTTTAATTTTTCTTGCATAATTCAAAAAAAAGTTGTATCTTTGTAGCCGATTTGTGGAAAAATTATTCGAGGCTTTACGCTGAGATACGAAAAAATAGAAACAAAGATTATAATTATGCGCATAAAATCTTTACTACTTACTATTGCTCTCTGCGGTGTCGTAGGGGTAGCAATGGCGAAAAACACGGCTGCTGTTGACACAACCGAAATGGGTGTGCATCCGTACAAGGAGACGCACAACATGACGTGGAATACAGCGGGCTATTCGTTGATTTTCCATGGAGGTATTAACTTCTACAACGGCGACTATCCTACGGAGAGCTACAATACGTTAGGTTATCCGTCAGCCGGTATCGCTTTGGAGTATAACTTCACACCGGTTTGGGGTATCGGTTTGGGCTACAATTTCGCTATGCCGCAGGTTACGTCCAAGAAGGATTTTTCCGGTCGTGACATTGATGGCGTTACATCCCTTGACATCAAATCGGGCGATGTGATGCATCGCGGTATGATGCATAGCGGACAAGTCTATGTTACGTTCAATCTGATCAATGCTTGGTTCCCGCGTGCTGTACAGGATATCTTCGGCTTGACAATCTTCGCCGGTGTGGGCTCTGCATGGTATAAGAACAGTGTTTCGTTCCACGATACAGGTGAATTGAATGCTAAAGGTGAGATAAGTCACTCCGGTAAGTATGTAAAAGATGGCGACAACGCGCATGCACATAGCAAATATGCTCAAGTGACTTACGCTCCGCTGGGTGCTGCAGCCGAGTTCAACGTTTCGCGTCAGATAGCTCTCGGTGCACGTTTCCAGTACGATATGTACTTCAACGATTATGTGGACAACCGTTATCGTGACGATGCGAACAAGAACAACGACGGTATGTTCGAACTCGAACTGATGCTCCGTTGGAAGATTGCTGCACAGAAGAAGAACCACCTGCGTAACGTCGCTTCGGTTGAGGTGCTTGAGGATAAGTACTATCAGTCACATCCGCATCGTCGCAAACGTCGTCCGCACCAAGTGGATACTGTCCTGTTCTACCATCGTGATACGATTGTTGTTATCCATCGCGATACCGTAGTAATGGCTACTCCTACTCTTGCTCCGTCAGAGGCTCCGGTGGTTGTTCAGCCGCAGCCGCAGCCTACAACCCAAGGTCGTTGCGACCTCACCCTCTATCCGGGTTGGGAAGCCGAAGCTGATGCAGTGGTTGTTGAAGGTCAGTCACTCAGCAAGTTGGCGCGTATCTTCTACAAGAATACTTTCTGTTGGGTATATCTGTGGATTGCTAACCGCAGCATTGCGCCTGATCCGAACCTGATCATGCCGAAGTGCGTATTGAAGGTTCCGCGGCTCAACGATTGTCAGCTCTCCATCACCAAGCAGGAAGCCAAGGATATGTGCGCCAGTTACCGTGGCGAGTAAATAATGCGTTCGATTTGCCGAACGCGGGGTCTCATAGCTCAGTTGGTTAGTAGCACCTGACTCATAATCAGGGGGTCCTAGGTTCAAGCCCTAGTGGGACCACAAAAAGCGGAAGTTGTTGCTTCCGCTTTTTGTATGTTATAAATCTATATTCTGTATGTTTAGTCGCAGAGAGAGAAGAGGTCTTCGCGAGGATTGACGAGCATCACGGGAGTGAGTGCACGCTGGATGACGTGACGTTCCTGCGGTCCGAAGAACAGGTCGTCCAGACCGTACTCTCGGCTTGCGGTGAGGATGATCAGGTCGGCGACAAAGTCGCGCTGGCGTTCGGCGGCCTCGCGGTTGACTTTGCTGCTGTCTTTCTTAGCCATGACAACCTCGTAACTGATATCCGTGCCGATGCGCTGGCTGACGGCTTTGATGTGCGTGACAATGCGTTCTACGTTCTGTCGTGCGCGGCTGCCGTAGTCGTTGGCTTGGAGGATGATGATGTGTGCGCCTGTCTTGCGGGCGAGGTAGGTGCATATCTCGGCTTTGTAGGTCTCTTCCTCAAGGCGTGTGACGGGCACGAGGATGCGATGGAGAGCCTGAACGTCCTTCATTGCAGGTGTGATGACTACGTAGGGTGTACGGAGTTCGCGGCACTCATTGAGTACCTGCTGTATCGCGTGCGGGGTGTTGGCGCACTTGTGGAAGACTATATCATCAGCCAAACTTGGCTGATACCATGGCACTGGGTCGGACATTTTATTTCACTTGGTCATTAATCTGTTCGATGTAAGCAATGAGTTCGTCGCAGCCGGTGCGTTTCTCGGCGGAGGTGACGAAGACGGGCGGGATTTCCTCCCAGAACTCGAGGAGTTGCTGTCGGTAAGCATCGATGTTCGCTGCCAGACGTTCCTTGCCGAGTTTGTCGGCTTTAGTGAAGACGATAGCGAACGGCACATTGTTCTCGCCGAGCCAGTTCATGAAGTCGCGGTCGATAGCCTGCAAGGGCAGTCGTGCATCAACGAGCACGAACAACGAGCAGAGTTGTTCGCGCAAGAGACAGTAGCGCTCGATCATCTTACGTAGCGTCTCGCGTTGGGTCTTGCCTGCCTGCGCAAAACCGTAGCCGGGGAGATCGACAAGTGCCCATGCATCCGGTGCATCGGCGTTGACAGTGAAGTGGTTGATGAGCAACGTCTTGCCAGGTTTCTGGCTGGTCTTGGCGAGTTTGGGTTGGCGTGTGAGAGCGTTGATCAGGCTGGATTTGCCGACATTACTGCGACCGATGAACGCGTACTCCGGCATTGTCGTTTGCGGTGAGCGGAGCACGTCGGTTGATGATATGGTGAACTGAGCTGTGCGTATCATAACTGTGATATTTTGAGCAGCCATGTATGGCTGCTACTATTTGCGGATCTTGCGTTTGTTGAGTTCGCGTTGGTACTGACGTGCCGTAGCGGAGTGCTTGGCGTATGTTTCGCTGAACACGTGCGTACCCGAGAAATCGGGGTTGGCGCACATGTAGAGGTACTTGCTCTTGGTAGCATGCAGTGTAGAGTCGATGACTTCGGCTTGCGTCACGCGGATCGGTCCGGGAGGTAGTCCGGGGTTGATATAGGTGTTGTACGGCGATTTGAATTGCGTCATGGCGTGTGTGACGCGCCTTGCCTTGAACTGTCGTGTGGCATATACGGCAGTCGGGCAGGCCTGCAGGTGCATACCTATGTGCATACGATTGAGGTATAAGCCGGCGATGATAGGGTACTCCTGTGCCCGGGTTGTCTCGGAGGTGACGATGCTGGCGAGGGTATAGACCTGTTGCGGCGTGAGTCCAAGTGCCTGTGCCTCGGCGCGGCGATGCTCGTTCCAGAACCGACGGTAGTCGCGGTACATGCGTTCGAAAAGCTGCTCGGCAGTCATGGTCCAATAGACCTCGTAGGTGTCGGGCATAAACAGGCAACGCGCCGTTTCGGTGTTCATCTCGTACCGGCTCAGGAACGCGTCGTCCTGTAGCAGGGCGATGATCGAAGCCGAATCTGTGAGCAACTGCGAGGCGAGTTTGCCGGCGAGTTGTTCGTTGGTTCGTACGGTGTAGTTGAAGCGCATCTTCACGGGCGTCTGTTCGCCTTGGCGCAGACGGATGAATAGTGTGCGGTTGCCCATTTCAGCGGGGAAGAGATAATAGCCGGGCTTGGCTTCGCGAATCTGCGAACGCTCGATATCCTTGTGAAAAGCGTGCTTGGAGGCTATCGTGTAGTCGGCTTTCACCAAGTCGAACACCGAATCCAGCGAGCAGTTGGGATAAATATAGTACCCGTGCTCTTTGCCATCAAGGCTGACAAGGTTCTTGCGTGTGTAGCGATACCGGCGCATTCCTTGATAGATGCCTGCGCTGATCAGGAACAGCAGTACTGCTGCCGCTATGATGATTATTATATTCCGCTTTGATGTTGTCATTTCAGTAATGCTTGTATAGCTTTTGTTGCCGCGAGGCTACGTGCGTTGCCTGTGCCCCGGATGATACAGTAGGGTCGTTTGGTCTGCTCGACTTCGCGGATGTACCACTCGAAGAAGTATTCGCGCCGGTCAAGGTTCTCACGTACCGGATCGGGCTGTGCGGCTATGTCCGGCGCGAGGATGAGATACAGATCCATCGGTTGCTCACGTATAGCTTGCTCGACTTCCGCTGTCACCTTGCCGTACTTATGCTGCATCCAGACCTTGGTGATGATCAGCTCGGTGTCGTAGAGGATGACTTGCTCGTTGTAGTTAGCGCCAAGTTCGGCGATCTGCTGCCGGGCTATGTGAAGTACATCATCGTACGTATATGGTCTGCGTAAGTTCTCCACGTACGTGCGCGCGTATTCCTTAATCCATAGCCAGCCGTATTGCTCCGACAGTTGTTGGCACAAAGTGCTCTTGCCTGTAGACTCCGCTCCTATGATGCCCACGCGTAGCATTTGAAAATTTGAAGATTTGAAGATTCAAAGATTCTATCTTGTGAGCATGAGTTTGATGTTCAGTCCGACATTATCCGTCTTGATCGGGTAGGAGGTCGAGATGAGCGGCGTGGTGCCCTGGTGGTCGTAGTAGAGTTGGAGGTTGATCTTCTGCGAGAGCACGTAGTCTGCACTGATCTTCACTCCGAACACGTAGTTACCCGAGCTGGCTTGGGTAATATATTCCTCGACCTTACGCAGCAGGGTCTTGACATCCTTGTAGCTGAAGTCCACATTGAGCTTGAGATCGTTGCTGACCTTTTTCTCGGAGCGCGGAGTCTTGGTGATGAAGCTCAGGTTCTTGATGGTGTAACCACCACCGATGACGAACTCGTTGGTGTGACCTTCCATGAGTTGGACGGAGGTAACGTTGAGCGTGAGGTTACGCTGCTTGCGGTACTCGGCTTTGAGGCTGAGTGAGTTCTTCATCGTGAGGTTCAGACCGATGAGCGGTGAGAACGACTCGGTGAGTGAGACGCTGCTGATATCGTAAGCAGCTGACGGAACAGGTATATCTGTCTGCACGTCGCGCACGTAACCTAAGTCTTTGTTTTTAGAATCGACGCCAACCCACGTGGAGTACGTGGAGTACGAACCGATAGCGTACTTACAGGTGTACGCGTGGGTTAGGGTTACGGAGCGGAAGTGGTCGCGAATCCACGGCAACTTACCCAGCCCGTCGAACGTCACACTCCAGTTCGGCAAGATCTGTAGGAAGCCGAGGAAGGGATTCTGGCTGATCTTGTTGATGTCGCGACCGGTGTAAGCGGCGAGGAACGAAGGCACGAGCACGTCGGCAGAGTTACGGCTGACGGTACCGTTACGACGGTTGTATGGCTGTCCGGCGAATACTGTACCTCTGAGGAAGCCAGCATCGGGGTAGGTGCTGTTGTCGTACTGAGCCTGTATGCGTTGCTGCATGATGTCGCGGTTAGCCACGAACTGTTCATAGACGGCACTCGGGAAGTTGTCCTCCTGTTTGCCTAAGCGCGAGAAAGCGGTACCGATGGCTATCTGGGTGATGTTGAACGAACCGCTCATGTGATTCTGTATCTCATCGTAGGAGTAGATGATCGAGTTCGTCTGTGCCATATAGCGCTTGCCGTTGAGTTGGATCTTCAATCCTGGCAGCGGCTCAAGGGTCACCTTGATATCCAGATCTTGCGTGCGTGACTGTGCGGCTGGTTGTACTACCGTTGTGTCGCCGCTCAACCAGCCTTCGCGTTTGGCTTTCTCAACGAAGTCGTCGCCGAAGAAACCGAACGCAAAATCGTAGCCCGGTGCGTAGTGGTTGCCCATTTTGTTTTGTCCCATGAATCCTGCCATCGGCGCAAAGCCCGGAACCGTGATAGAGGTATTGTCGCGGTAGGTGACCTGCACGCGGCGGATAAGTGTTCCGAGGTATGCAAACATGTCGCCGGTGGTTTGTGCCGGAGTGCGCTGGTTCGGATTGCTGGTGCTCATCTTCAGGGTGATCTTGCCTGTTACAGGCGAGGTGACGGTAGCCTTGGTGTTGCCGTCGGGTTTCACCTTCACCTTGATCTTGTGTCCGGCGCTGTCGGTTGCCTCGACCTCA